>CACLXG010000001.1 GCA_902610815.1 uncultured Candidatus Actinomarina sp. | reverse complement strand
AAGGCTATATGCAAGTATTAAGTTTTTTGTTTTCACTCTATTTGGTTCCGCATTTATGTTACTTGGCTTTTTAGGATTGTATTACAGGGGTAATAGAACTTTTAGCATCCCTGAATTAATTGAACTTGGAACTAATGGCGCATTTACAGGCACGTTTGCAATGTTAGTTTTTGCAGTTTTGTTTCTTGGCTTTGCGGTTAAAGTTCCAATGTGGCCACTGCATACTTGGCTTCCAGACGCACATACTGCAGCTCCTACAGTTGGTTCAGTATTGTTAGCTGCAATTCTCTTAAAATTAGGATCTTACGGTTTTGTAAGAATCGCAATACCAATACTTCCGGAACAAGCAAAAGCATGGGCACCTGCCATCGCAATTTTGTCTGCAATAGGAATTATTTATGGTTCACTTGCATGTTTAGCTCAAACTGATTTAAAAAGACTTATTGCATTTTCGTCTGTAGGTCATATGGGTTTTGTAATGTTAGGAATTGCATCGTTAACACCAATTGGTATAAATGCTGCAATGATCGGTATGGTCGCTCATGGAGTAATCACTGGTTTATTATTTTTCTTATCAGGCTCTATGGCACACACATATCATACTCGTGACATGGGCAGATTAGGTGGAAATATGAAACTACTTCCAAAAACTGGAGCACTGTTAGGATTTACCGCGATGGCTTCTTTAGGCTTGCCTGGACTTGCTGGATTTTGGGGAGAGTTTATGGCATTACTTGGAGCATTCAATCCACTTGATGGATTAAATGTTATGGTTTTTCGAGGATCAATGGTTGCTGGAGCTATTGGAACTGTATTAACTGCAGGATATTTGTTATGGATGTTACAAAGAGTTAATCTAGGTGAACCCTCTGATGAGTGGAATGAAATGGAGCTTCATGATGCAGATGGTTATGAATTAGCTGCATGGATTCCACTTGTAATTTTAACAATTCTTATCGGTGTATTTCCAAAGCTTATATTTGGAGCAACCAATGACGCTGTTGTTAGTCTTCTTTCTAAAGCATTTGGAGGATAAAAATTACAATAAACTACTTTGCAATTTCAACTGAGTTAATAGTTATATTCACTATTGTTGGAACTTTGATATTAGATTTAATTCTTCCAAGAAAATCTAAATACTTTGTTGCAGCTTTTGCTCTTTTTGGAACACTTGCTTCATTAGCACCATTAGTAATTCAGTGGGCTACCTACTCAGACCCAATTTACACTTTTGGTAATAGCTTTGTAGTAGATAAATTTTCAATCATTCTTAAAGGTTTGTTTATTCTTATTACTTATTTGACATTTTTACTTTCAATAAACTTTATAGAAAGTGATAAGTTCTATCAAGGGGAGTATTACTACCTTCTCCTCAGCTCGTTACTTGGTGCTTTAGTTGTAAGTTCGTCTAGAGATCTCCTAACAATATTTATTGGAATTGAGTTAGCATCAACACCTATGTTTTTGTTATCTGGTTGGAAAAAGGGAGACAGAAAATCTAACGAAGGTGCAATTAAATTTTTCTTATTAGGTGTTCTCTCAGCATCTTTAATATTGTACGGATTTTCATTGATTTATGGATTAACAGGACAATTGGTTTTCGCAGAAATATCTGCTTATCTACTTGCAAACTCATTAGGCTCTTCACCAGTACTTTTGTTGAGTTCAATTTTAGTTATATCAGGAATTGGATTTAAAATCTCTGTTGTTCCATTTCATTCTTGGGCACCAGATACTTATGAAGGCGCTCCTTTGCCAATCACTGCCTATCTTTCAGTTAGCTCTAAAGCTACTGGCTTTGTTGCATTGATAGTGCTTTTGACGAAGGTGTTTGAAAGTTCTGGGCAAAGTTGGGGTGTGATTTTGGCAATTGTAGCGGGTGCAACTATGACATTAGGTAATTTAGTAGCACTTCAGCAGACAAACCCAGTAAGGCTACTTGCCTATTCTTCTATATCTCAAGCTGGATTTATTATCGCACCACTCGCAGTATCTGGTATAACTGGAAACTATCAAGATGGTATTTTTGCAAGCGTTACTTATTTGATTATTTATGCATTTATGAATATAGGAGCCTTTTTATGCGTACATCTTTTTACCGAATTTACTAATTCAGATAATTTTTATGAATGGGGAGGTATTGCCAAATATTCTCCTCTTGCTGGAGTTCTAACAACTGTTTTCTTTTTCTCTTTGGCAGGCATTCCTCCACTAGGAGGCTGGTTCGCAAAGTTTGTAGTTTTTAGAAGTCTTTTGAGTACAGGTGAAATAGTCGGTATTTCTCTAGCAGTAGTAGGTGCAATAAATGCAGTTATTGCACTTGTTTACTATGCAAGAATTTCAAAAGTTATATGGATGGATGAACTAATAAATCCTGAAGAAGATAGAACATTGGAATTCCAAAGCCCTCTAAAAGTTGTAGGTGCTTTTACAGTTCTCATAACATTTGTCGCAGGTATATTTCCTGGTATATTTAGTTACCTTGGGGAAGTATCTTCGATCTTTTTTGGTAATTAAAACTTGGAATTTAAAGAATTTAATAACTATCTTCTAAAAAAATATAAAACCAACAAAATATTTTTTGATGAGTATATGGAGGAAGCGCTTTATTCAAAATATGGTTTTTTTAATAATGAAAAAGTTAGATCAAAGAAAAGTGGAGATTTTCTAACATCTCCAGAAGTTTCTGAATATTTTGGAAAAATTATTAATAAATGGATTCAAAAAAATAATTTAGATTTAAATATTACTGAATTTGGTCCTGGAACAGGATCACTTATTGAACAAATTGAAACAAAAAATAAATTTGCTGTTGAAATATCTTCGACAGCTAGAACAGAATTGAGTCAAAAAAATATCCAAAATGCTTCAAGCCTTGAACAACTTACTTATAAAAATAGTGATTTGATTTTTGGAAATGAAGTTTTAGACAACATCCCTTGTTCAATTGCGATATATAAAGATGGTAAATGGCAGGAAAAAGTAGTTAGCTTTGATGGTGGAATCTTTTCATATGATTTTGTTGAGGCAAGAAAAAAGATTGTTGAGTGGATTGAATGTAATCGTATAAAAGCTGATGAAAATATAGACTTAGAAATTCAAACAAATATTGATATATTTTTAGAAAAAATAATCAACAAATTAAGTCCAAAAAATATTCTTTTTTTTGATTATGGTTATGAACAAAAGGATAGAAGTAAAAGAAAGTACAGGTCATTACTCAGGACCTATAAAGACCACCACCTTTCTGTAGATCCAATATTAGAACCGGGAAATGTAGATATTACTTATGATATTAATTTTTCTGCTGTGATAAGAAAACTTAAAACCCTGGGCTATGAATCAAACCTGTCACTACAGAGAGATTTTTTAATCATTAATGGTTTTGATGAGTATTTTGATAATTTGCAAAACAAACTTTTATTATCTGAAGGTATGGAAAATTTGAAAATTAATAGTCAACTGTCCGGTCTTAAGGCCCTTATTGACTCAAACGGACTTGGCGGATTTTATTGTTTGGAAGCAAAAAAAATATAATTATTACAAATTTATAATTAAATTATGAACTTTGTAAAAACTACTCTATTACTAACGTTAATGACTTTGGTTGTCTTACTTTCAGCAACTGCTTTAGGATTTGACGTAATCTCTGCACTCTTCTTTGCTGTAATTTTTAATTTTTTTATATACTTTTTTTCCGGAAATTTAGCTATTAAATCAACAAGAGCTCAACCAATAAAAGATGGAGAATACGAAGAAGTTACCCAAATAATATCCCATCTTATACAGAAAGAAAAAATGCCAATGCCGGAGTTATATGTAATTAACAGTGATCAGCCAAATGCTTTTGCAACTGGCAGAAACCCAAAAAATGCAAAAGTAGCAGTAACAACTGGTATCTTGAAGCTTTTGAATAGAGATGAATTAGAAGGAGTCCTTGCACATGAATTATCACATATAAAAAATAGAGACATTCTAGTTTCAAGTATTGCAGCAATGTTGGCTGCTGCTATTTCCTTTATGTCAAGAATGGTATTTTGGGGTGGTGGCAATAGAAACAGAAATACACATCCAGCAGTGATAGTTATCGCAATGATTGCGGCACCAATAGCTTCATTAATTATCAGGATGGCAATTTCTAGAACAAGGGAATTTGGTGCGGACAAAACTGGTGCAGAGATTTCTGGGAATCCTTTAGCTTTAGCATCTGCTTTAGAAAAAATTGAGAGGTATGCAAAAGTTCCAATGGATGTCAATCCAGCTGTAAGTCAGCTATTTATTTCTGACCCGCTCAAAGCATTTTCTGGAAACAGTTTTAGCAAACTATTTTCAACACATCCACCTACAGTTGAAAGAGTCAGAAGATTAAGGCAGCGTCAGAGTGGTATTAGGTATTAATAACACTCCTTCTGTAATGCCAGAAGATCTTGAAAATTTAATTCAACAAGGGTATCAAATCATTGATGTAAGAGAAAATGATGAATGGGATGCAGGCCATTACAAAAGTGCCACCCATATTCCTATGGGAAGTATTGTTGAAAATATTGACAGGTTAATGATTGATAAAAAATATATTTTTGTTTGTAGGTCTGGAGCCAGGTCAGGTCGAGTGACAAACTATGTTAATTCTGTAAACATTGAATCTTATAACCTTTCAGGAGGCATGAAAGAGCTTCAAAAGTTCACAAAAGAAATAGTTGATTTAGAAGGCAATCCTGGACAAATCATTTAAAATCATTTTGTGATAATTTGTATTGGAAACGCACTAGTAGATTCATTAACCCAAATAGAAGAATCTAAGATTGATGAACTAAATTTAAACAAAGCAAGAATGACTTTAGTTGATAAGGAACGTTCCAACTTTCTTCTTCAGAATATGGAGAACCCTATTTATGAAGCTGGTGGCTCAGCAGCAAATACTGCTTATTGGATTTCTCAACTTGGTGGAGAAGTTGGTTTCATTGGAAAAATTTCAAATGATGAGTTAGGTAATCAATTCCAATCGAGCTTAAAAGACTCAGGATTAAAAGATTTTACAGTTTTTGAAGAAGAGGACAATCAAACTGGGTTGTGTGCTATTTTCATTACTCCCGATGGTGAAAGAACTATGAACACCTATCTTGGGGCAGGTGAATATCTCTCAGTAGATGATTTAAACGTAGATTCAATAAAAGATGCAAACATATTATATATGGAAGGATACCTATGGGACAAGCCTTCAAGTAAGGAAGCCTTTCTCCATGCTGCAAAACTTAACAAAGAAACTGGTGGAATGAATGCAATAAGCTTATCTGATGTATTTTGTGTAGATATGCATAGGGAAAGCTTTAAAGATTTCATTAAAAGTGATATTGATTTTGTTTTTTGTAATGAAGATGAATTGAATTCTCTTTTTGAGCTAAACAATATTGATGAATCTATTGAAAATTTTTTGAATCTATTTCCTAATGTCAAACAACTAATTTGCACGCTTGGTTCGAGTGGTGTCTTGATCATTGAAGAAGGACGATCTTATAATTTTGATGCAACCGAAGCTAAGGTTGTAGATAAAACTGGTGCGGGTGATTTCTTCGCCGGTGGCTATTTATATGGACTCCAAAAAAATCTATCTTTAGTAGATTCAGCTGAAATTGCTAATAGAAGTGCAGCTCATGTAATAAGTGAAATTGGGGTCAGACCCAAGAATGATTTTAACTAATTAGTCCAACCTAATACATTAATTAATTCAACCCTCTCATCAACTTTTTGATCACTCAAAGGTATTTTTACTGGAGTAAATAGTTTACTTTTAGAAAATATAATCAAATTATTTTCAGAGTCTCCTGCAACTATATTGTTCCCATCAGGAGACCAGTGCAGAGATTCAAAGTAGTAATTTGATGGTGCTCTAGAATTGAAGACTTCGATAGTGTCAATTCTGTTAACATAATATACACCAATTAGCCGAGAGTTATAGTCAGTCGTCTCCCATGGCTCAATCAACTTCTCTCCATATACATTCATTCTGTTGTTTTCGCTTAAGGGAACAACATCCATACTTTCAGATATTATTCCTGACTCCATATCAATAATTAAAACCTTACGCTCATTACTTTCTTGATAGTCCCAGTATGAAAGTAGAACCTGATTATCATTATGTATTTGTGCATCAAAAAAACTTATATCATTAGAGATATTGTAAAGATCACTATTGCAAACCACTTCTTTCTGTTGTGTCGGGTTTTCAGATAAATCTATAAAAAAAATACAAGAATCCATGATGTCAGGTGCTGGAGGAATTATATTTTCCGATTGAAACTCAACATGATAAATTAACTTTCCATCAAAACCATTATCTAATTCAAAGGTTTCATATTCAGGTAATGGGACAACTCCAAATAAAGCTACGACAACAGTAGTAACTAAAAGTATTGCAATTGAGACGAGTAACAATAATCTACTTGTCATTAATTTTTTAGATTTTCTCGAATTGAATTTAAATACAAACCTACAGCTACAAGTACTCCTCCAACTAAGAAAAGAATGAGTGGCGGCCAGATATTATCCGGAAGTAACTCTGTTATTAATCTTGGAAGATTGATTACTAATCCTAAACCACCTATATAGAAAATTACCTGCTCTGAAAGTTGTATGCTTGCCCACACAAAAATAACTGAACCAATAATTAATAAAATTATTTTAAGTAGATTATTATTTCCAAATAAATTTTCAATCAAAATTATCGAACCAATTGAAATAGTAGAAGTAGCTAATAAATAGCCAAGCCAACTAGGGCCTAAAATCTTATTAAAAGTATAAAGTCCCCAAATCAGCCCTGTTGCAATGAGGAATAAGCCACCTGCCCAGGGTTCAATATTAGGAAATATAATATTTCCGATTGATCCTAGAAAAAAGGTAGACGAATAAAACAGTGCTACATGTTGAAAAATTTGTTTAGTTCTTGAATACATATACAGAGAGTAAATTAATACCATAAATGAAACTATTAATAACTGGATATCTTCTGACAATGAGAAGCCTGTGGTGTTATTGATTATATTTAAAGAAAATACTATTACTGAACCAAAAGAAATTGTTGAAATTAAAAACAGTATAGAAGACACTCTTTCAGATGATTTAAAAATAAAAATATTTTTATCTTCAAACTTTTCACTGTAATTTGCCGCATATATTAAAAAAACTGTAGTTACAACTAGTAGAAGGAGTTGTGCCCAGTATGTTAAATTATCCCAAATCAAAGGAAGGGTTCCTAGTAATCCGGATAGTAAAAAGAGACTTCCAATTAATGTTATTGCTTTTGCAACTTTTGATTTTTGTGTTGGGCTTGAATTACTCTCGAATTCTATAATTTCTTGATAGGTAAAGTCGGTTATTAAATTGTTTTCTTTCCACTTATTTAATAAGTTGAGGATTTTTTTATCCATAAAAATATCCTAATCATTTAAAAATTCATCTCACTAATTTTTATTTATAATCTAAACTTTATAGAGACTTTATTGTTATGCCGAGATGCCCGAGCGGCCAAAGGGAGCAGACTGTAAATCTGCCGGCTACGCCTTCGTAGGTTCGAATCCTACTCTCGGCACTAAAGCCCTCTTAGCTCAGTTGGTAGAGCACTTCCATGGTAAGGAAGAGGTCTCCGGTTCAATCCCGGAAGAGGGCTCAGAGGCTAAACTAAGTCTTAAGGCGGCGTAGCTCAGTTGGTAAGAGCGCACGACTCATAATCGTGAGGTCGGCAGTTCAAGTCTGCCCGCCGCTACAAGAGTAAGAAAGGAAAAAAATGGCGTCTGATAAAAGGCCACCGATCACTTTGGTGTGTACAGAAACTGGTGATCACAATTATGTGACTACTAAAAATAAAACAAACACACCGGATAGGCTAGAGCTAATGAAATATAGCCCTAGATTGCGAAAGCACACTCTTCACAGAGAAAAAAGGTAGATTTATTAATTTTTCATAATTATTCTTACTTTAGATAATGAAAAGCGCTTCTAATTTAGAAAACTACAACGATGACATCTCTAATGCAGAGTTAGTCAAAAAATCACAGTTTGGTGATAAATCTGCATTTGAACAACTAGTTATTAGACATCAGGATTTAGTCTTTTCATTGGCTTACAAATTAACTGGTAACAGAGAAATGGCAAACGATGTTGCACAAGAGTCATTTATAAGAGCATGGAAAGCTATAGAAAAATTTCGTGGAGATTCTACATTCAGTACCTGGATTTATAGAATTACTGTTAATACAGCTTGGACTCTTAGAAAAAAAGCAAAAAAGCATAATACTCTTAATATCGAGGACACTTATGAGCCAATTATTATTGACGAAAAAAAAGACCCAGAGCTAGTTGCAATCAATTCTGATTTATCCTCTGTCTTAGTGAGTGCCTTAGATAAAATTCCAATTGATCAAAGGATAATTGTTGAGTTAAAAAATATCGAAGGAAGATCACACAAAGAGATTGCCGAGTTTCTTGGAATCAGTGTGACAGCTGCAAAAGTTAGGCTGCATAGAGCTCATCAAAAATTAAGACAGATATTAGAGGAAGAAGAGAGATGAAAAATATCTTTTCAAATTTGAAAACAAATATTCTGTGCAAAAGAACTAGAAATAAAATGTTGTCTTCTTACCTAAGTAGTCAATATTTTGGTTTTGATAACAATGCCCACGCCTCTTCTTGTATTAAGTGCCAAGTCTCTGGAAAAAGATACAAAGCTTTTAAAGAGGAGTTAGATAATGAATTCAAAAAAGAAGTTGAAGTACCCACAGACTTTGCCTCAAAGGTAATGTCATCACTTGATAAAAAAGTAAAAACAACTACAAGTAAGAGCACAAAAATAATATTATTGACATTGCTCGGAATATTATCAGTTATATTTTTAATATTTGGACGCAAACGCTCATCTAGCAAATTAGAGAAGGAGCAATAACTTAGGGGTGTAGCTCTAATTGGCAGAGCGACGGTCTCCAAAACCGTAGGTTGTGAGTTCGAGTCTCACCGCCCCTGCTGAGGTAATTATGAATGAAATGAACAGAGAAATGAGAAGAATGTCTGAACGTGAAGAACGTTTGGCAAAAAAGGCTGATAGAAGTGTTGGTAGGCATCAATCGGGTGAAAAAGTCTCTAGGTTTAAAAGAATCACAAATTATTTGGGTGAAGTAAAGACAGAGCTCAAAAGAGTTAATTGGCCAAGCTATTCAACATTATCTTCATTTACTATTGTCACCGTTGTCACTATCGCTTTTTTTACTTTTTTTATTTTTGGAATGGACTTTAGTTTTAAAAATACATTGATTAACCTATTATCTTTCGGAGAATAAATGTTAGAAGATACAGCTACTACCAAAGAGGATCAGTCTACTGAAGAAGTTGAAATTGAGGAGACTTCTGCTCCTACACATCCATATGATATGCCTGGTGAATGGTTTGTGCTTAATGCTCAATCTGGACATGAAAAAAAAGTTAAAACCAATATTCTTACAAGAATTAAAAACCTACATTTAGAAGACAGAGTATATGAGGTTGTTATTCCTACTGATGAAGTCGTGGAAATAAGAAATGGTAAAAAAGTAAATTTAGAAAAGAAAACATTCCCTGGGTATGTTTTGGTAAGAATGGATTTGGATGATACAACTTGGTATGAAATTAGAAATACACCTTCAATAATAGGTTTTGTTGGATCTGGCAAGAGACCAATAGCTTTATCTAGAAGAGAAATTGAAAGAATATTAGGCTCTAATGAAATTGAAGAAGTAAAGAAAGAATCACCTAAATTTAAGCCAGATTTTGAAGTTGGTGAAACTGTAAGAGTAACTACTGGACCTTTTGCCGATTTTAATGGCATCATTGAAGAAATTAATTTAGATCAATCAAAAGTCACAGTTTTAGTTAATATATTTGGACGTGAAACTCCTGTTGAATTGGGTTTCACAGATATAGTTAAAAATTAAGGAAAAATATATGTCAAAACCAGTAAAAGCATTATTAAAACTCCAGATTCCAGGTGGCGGCGCTACTCCTGCACCTCCTGTTGGATCTGCTTTGGGTCAGTATGGAGTTAACATTATGGACTTTGTCCAGGCATTTAATAATGACACTGCTAGCAGGCAAGGTGAAACTGTTCCTGTTGAAATTACAATATATGAAGACAATTCTTTTACATTTGTTACAAAAACAGCTCCAGCTTCTTATTTAATTAAAAAAGCCATTGGTATAACATCAGGATCTCCTGAACCACATAAAGAAAAAGTAGCCTCAATTTCAAGAGATCAGCTTAAAAATATTGCTGAAGCAAAAATGGAAGACTTAAACGCCAATGACATTGATGCAGCTATTGCCATTATTGCTGGAACTGCAAGATCTATGGGAGTAACTGTAGAAAATTAGAAAATGTATTTTTGGGAGACTAACAGTCGTTTGAACCAAAGGAGGAAAAATGAAAAAAACAGGAAAAAAGTACAAATCAGCTAAAAAAGCAATTCCCGCTGAAAAGCAGTCAAAATCAGAAGCAATAATTTTGTGTAAAAACAATGCTTCTGCAAATTTTGACGAGTCAGTAGATCTTGCCTTTTCATTAGGCATAGATCCAAAAGATGCTGAGCAGAACATAAGAACAACAGTCTCATTACCAAATGGAACTGGTAAGGATGTTCGAATAGCAGTATTTGCTGGAGGAGAAGCCTTAACAGAAGCTGAATCAGCTGGTGCAGAAATTGTAGGTGGTAAAGAACTTGCTACAAAAGTCGCATCTGAGCAAAAATTAGATGTAGATATAGTTATCTCAACACCTGAAATGATGGCTGAGGTTGGTCAGTTAGGTAAAATTTTAGGACCGCAGGGGCTTATGCCTAATCCAAAAACGGGTACAGTAACACCTAATGTTGCAAAAGCAGTTGAGGACTTTAAAAAAGGAAAACTTGAGATTAAGAATGACAAATTAGGCAATGTACATTTGTCTATTGGAAAAGTCTCTTTTGATGAAGATAAGTTAGCTGAGAATCTAGAAGAAGTTATTGCTGTTTTAACAAAAGCTAAACCATCATCATCTAAAGGTGAGTTCATAAAAAACGTACATATGTCTTCAACTATGGGTCCATCAATTAGTGTTGACATAAACATATAAATAATTTGCATTTATTTTTTGATATGGTTTATATTTAAATCTGACAATTAAAACCAAAGACCGTTAGTAAACGAATGTAAATCTAACGCAGGTAAAGTTTACAGGTCCTTGGTATTGAGGGACTTTTTTTATGGTACGAGAAGATAAAGTAAAAGTTGTAAAAGACTTAGAAGATTTATTCAAATCTGCAAACGCTTTAGTGCTTGCAGAATATAGGGGCCTTACTGTTACTCAGCAAACTAAGCTAAGACGTGAGTTAAAAAATGCTGGTGCTTCATTCAATGTAGTCAAAATGTCTTTAGCAAAAAGAGCCGCAGAAAATATTGGCTTGGATTCTTTAAGTGATTATTTTTCTGGTCCTACTGGAGTGGCAGTAATTGAATCTGACCCTGTCGAAGCTGCAAAAGTCTTAAAAGAATTTTCAAAAGAAAATGAAGCCTTTGTTGTTAAAGGTGGTTTGATGGATTCTGAACCATTAACTGTTGACCAAATTAATGTACTAGCTGAAATTGAACCAAGAGATGTACTTCTAGCAAAAATTGCTGGTGGTTTCAACGCACCATTGGTAAAAGTTGCTGTTGGTGCAAAAGCTTTAATCAACAGGGCTGGCTATGCATTTAGTGGTTTAGTAGATAAAAAAGCAAGTGGAGAAAAGGTTTCTGGAGCTGCTGATTCGGATCAAGAAGAAGTGGCTTCTGAAGAAGTTAAAAAAGAGGAGGAATAGCAAATGGCAAAAATGACAATTGATGAGTTGCTTAGTGTCTTTGAGGAAATGACTGTCTTAGAACTAAAAGAGTTTTTAGATGCATTTGAAGAAAAATTTGATGTAACTGCCGCAGCCCCAGTAGCTGTAGCTGCTGCACCAGCTGGTGGAGGAGATGATGCAGGAGCAGCAGAAAAAGATTCTTATGATGTAGTTCTTTCTGATGCAGGAGCACAAAAAATACAAGTAATTAAGGAAGTAAGAGGCCTTACTAGTCTTGGACTTAAAGAAGCAAAAGAGCTTGTAGACGGTGCTCCATCAGACATTTTGACTGGTGTTTCTAAAGAGGATGCTGATAAAGCTAAAGAAGCTCTAGAAGGCGCTGGCGCAACTGTAGAACTCAAATAATTTATTAATTATTTGTTTACTTAAATAAAAAGTACTAATATACTCTACCTTTCGGGTAGCTGTTATTTAATTTTTGAGGAGGCTTGTTGTCCGCTGTTCAGAATTCTAGACTTTCATTTGCAAAAATTCCTAAAGTTCTAGATATTCCAGATTTATTAATTATACAAAAAGATTCTTTCAAGTGGTTCATTGAAGAGGGTTTAAAAGAAATTCTAGATGAAATTTCTCCTATTGAAGATTTCTCTGGTAGATTTTCTTTAGAATTCTTAAATCATTACTTCGAGGAGCCTTTAAAAACTCTTGACGATTGTAAGATAACTGACTCAACTTATTCACAACCTTTACATGTAACTGCTCAATTTTTAGATCGTGAAACCGGTCAAATAAAACAACAAAGAGTTTTCCTTGGTGATTTTCCAATCATGTCAGATACTGGAACTTTCATCATTAATGGAACAGAAAGAGTTATTGTTAGTCAGTTAGTCAGATCACCTGGAGTATATTTTTCTCAAGAAATAGATAAAACATCTGACAAGGAAGTCTTCATTGGAAAAATGATTCCTGGAAGAGGTGCATGGCTTGAGTTCGACACAGACAAACGAGACACTCTCGGTGTAAGAGTAGATAGAAAAAGAAGACAACACATCACTGGTTTCTTGATGGCCCTTGATGTAATTGAAAATAAAGAAGATGCAATAGAGTTATTAGGAGATTACCCATCTGTAAGAAACACTATTGAACGAGATCCTGACACAACAAGAGAAGCAGCACTCATTGATTTATATAGAAAATTAAGACCAGGAGAACCTGCAACGGTTGAGTCTGCTAGGAACTTGGTAAAACAAATGTTTTACACCCCTAAAAGATATGACTTAACAAAAGTTGGTCGATACAAAGTTGAACAAAAGTTAGGAAGACAATATGGCGAAAAAGATGCTGAGTCTTATACAACTGAAGATGATGGAATGTTAAGAATTGAAGATATGATTGATTCAATTAAATATGTCATAGCCTTACACGCAGGTGAAGATAGCTTTATTAACAATAAAGGCAAAGAAATTCCTGTTCGACTAGATGATATTGATCACTTTGGAAATAGAAGAATTAGAACAGTAGGTGAACTAGTTCAAAATCAAGTGAGAGTAGGTCTTAGTAGATTAGAAAGAGTAGTCAGAGAGAGAATGACAACTCAGGAACCGGAAGCGATTACACCTCAGTCACTAATCAACATTCGTCCAATTCAAGCATCGTTAAAAGAATTTTTTGGCACAAGTCAATTAAGCCAGTTCATGGATCAACCAAATCCAATAGCAGGTTTAACCCACAGAAGAAGACTATCAGCTTTAGGTCCGGGTGGTTTGTCAAGAGAAAGAGCAGGATTTGAAGTTAGAGATGTTCACCCTTCCCACTACGGAAGAATGTGCCCAATTGAGACACCAGAAGGACCAAATATTGGCCTAATAGGTACCCTTGCTACTTATGGTCGAGTTAACAAATTTGGATTTATTGAGACACCGTATTGGAAAGTTGAAAATGGAGTTGTCAAAACAAATAAAGCAGTTTACTTAACTGCTGCTGAAGAGGATAATTTTACAATCGCTCAGGCTAATGCTCCTTTAAAAGATGATGGAACTTTCCAAAATAAAAGAGTTCTTTCAAGACAAAATGGAGGAGAAGTTGCTTTCGTATCAGATAAAGAAATAGATTATATGGATGTAAGTCCTAAACAAATCTGTTCAGTCACGACTGCTCTTATTCCATTTCTTGAGCATGATGACGCTAACAGAGCATTAATGGGATCAAATATGCAGAGACAAGCAGTTCCATTAGTTAAAACTGAAGCACCTTATGTAGGAACAGGAATGGAAGAAAATGTAGCAAGAGATTCTGGTGAAGCTCTTATATCTAATATTTCTGGAACTGTTGAAGAAGTATCTGGTGATGAAATCTCAGTAAAAGAAGAAGGAACTAATAAAAAACATAGGTTTGAAGTTTTAAAATTCAAAAGGTCCAATCAAGCAACAAGTTGGAATCAGAAACCACTTGTCACGGTTGGTACAAAAGTTAAACCAGGGGATGTGTTAGCTGATGGTCCAAGTACCCAAGGAGGAGAGTTAGCGCTAGGTAAGAATTTACTTGTTGGGTATATGCCTTGGGATGGATATAACTTTGAAGATTCGATTGTAATATCTGAACGACTTGTAAAAGAAGATGTCTTAACCTCAGTACACATAGCTGAACACGAAATAGAAGCCCGTGATACAAAACTTGGTGAAGAGGAAATAACAAGAGACATTCCTAATGTAGCTGAAGAAGTTCTAATGGACTTAGATGAAATGGGAATTGTTAGAATTGGAGCCGAAGTATCACCAGGAGATTATCTTGTTGGAAAAGTTACTCCAAAGGGAGAAACTGAGTTAACACCTGAAGAAAGACTTTTGAGAGCTATTTTTGGTGAAAAAGCAAGGGAAGTCAGAGACACCTCCTTAAGAGTTCCTCATGGTGAAAGAGGAAAAGTTATAGATGTTCAAATTTTAAAGCGTGATGATGGAGCTGATTTACCTCCAGGCGTTAATCAAAAAGTTAGAGTATATGTCGCAATACAAAGAAAAATTCAGGTTGGTGACAAACTATCTGGTAGACACGGAAACAAGGGTGTTATATCAAAAATTCTTCCAATTGAAGATATGCCTTATATGGAAGATGGAACTCCTTTAGATATTATGCTTTCACCTTTAGGTGTTCCAAGCAGAATGAATCTTGGTCAAATTTTAGAGACACATCTTGGTTGGGCAGCTGATCAGGGTTGGAATGAATACAAGGGACAAACAAAAGCATCTAGTGGCGCAAAGCCTGGAACCCTTATCTCAACACCAGTGTTTGATGGTGCAGATGAAGATGAAATACATGAAATTTTAAGAAATGTAAATCCAAATAGAGATGGAAATTTGATGGTTGATGAAAATGGTAAGGCAACTCTTTATGATGGTCGCACAGGAGAGTCTTTTGATTCAAAAATTACTGTTGGATATACATACATATTAAAGCTTATTCACTTAGTTGATGAAAAAATTCATGCAAGATCAACTGGTCCTTACTCTATGATTACTCAGCAACCATTAGGAGGTAAAGCTCAATTTGGTGGACAAAGATTTGGAGAAATGGAAGTTTGGGCATTAGAAGCTTATGGCGCTAGCTATGCACTACAAGAACTTCTTACTATAAAATCTGATGATACTGTAGGTAGGGTTAAGGTTTATGAATCAATAGTCAAAGGTGACAATATTCCTGAGCCAGGTATACCAGAGTCTTTTAAGGTTCTATTAAAAGAAATGCAAAGTTTATGTTTGAATGTTGAAATTCTTTCAGCAGGTGAGGAAATTTCAATGAAAGATATAAGCGATGAATATGTAAAGACCGCAGAAACCCTAGGAATTGATATGACAAGACCAGAACAAGATGAGGCAGAGGTATAAATATGGACAAAGTATTTGATGAGTTAAGTATTAGTCTTGCCACCTCAGATCAAATGAGAAGCTGGTCGTTTGGTGAAGTAAAAAAACCAGAAACAATTAATTACAGAACTTTAAAGCCTGAAAAAGACGGCCTTTTTGATGAACGAATTTTTGGACCAACAAAAGATTGGGAGTGTTCATGCGGAAGATACAAACGAATCAGATACAGAGGAATTGTTTGCGAACGATGCGGTGTTGAAGTAACCAGACGTGAAGTAAGAAGAGAGAGAATGGGACACATTGAACTTGCAGCACCTGTTACTCATATTTGGTACTTTAAAGGAGTCCCAAGTAGATTAGGTTATTTCTTAGATATGTCTCCAAAAGAGTTAGAGAAAGTAATCTATTTTGCAGCATATTTAGTTGTTTCCATCGATTCTAAAAAGCGAACAAAAGATTTAGCTGAACTTGAAGAAGCAGTTGTAGCCGAAGTAGAAATAGTTAATGAAGATTTTGAAGAATGGGAACAAAAAAGAATTAAACAGATGGATACTGAAATTAAAGCTATGGAAAATGCAAAAATTCCTGAGCCAGAAATCCAAATTAGAAAAAAAGAAGTTGAAAAAGAAATAAAACAAAAAAAGACTAAGTCCGATGCTGAAATTAAAGTTATCGAAGAAGCATTCTCTACTTTAAAGTCACTCAAGCCTAAAACATTGATAGAAAATGATACTTTGTGGCGTGAAATGATTGATAAATATGATGAATATTTTACTGGAGGCATGGGAGCAGAGGCAGTAAGAGAGTTAGTGCAGCTTGTTGACCTAAAAGCTGAAATGGAAAAATTAGAAACAGACTTAGATTCTAAGTCAGCTCAAAGACGCCAAAGAGCTATTCAACGTATGAAAGTTATTAAGCCTTTTGCAGATGGAAAAAATCCTCCTGAATCAATGATCCTTGAAGTAGTTCCTGTTATTCCTCCTGAACTTCGCCCTATGGTTCAATTAGATGGTGGTAGATTTGCCACTTCAGATCTTAATGACTTATACAGAAGGTTAATTAATAGAAATAACAGGTTAAAAAAACTTATTGAGCTAGGAGCTCCTGACATAATTATCAGCAATGAAAAAAGAATGTTGCAAGAGTCTGTAGATGCACTATTTGATAACGGTAGAAGAGGGCGTGCTGTTGCCGGTGCGGGTGGACGTGGTCTCAAGTCACTTTCAGATATGCTTAAAGGAAAACAGGGTAGATTTCGTCAGAACCTACTTGGTAAAAGAGTTGATTACTCAGCAAGGTCTGTGATTGTAGTTGGTCCTCATTTAGAACTACAACAATGCGGGCTCCCTAAAATGATGGCATTAGAATTATTTAAGCCATTTGTTATGAAGAGGCTTGTTGAACTTGGTCTTGCTCAAAATATTAAATCTGCGAAACGAATGGTTGAGAGGTCAAGAGCTCAAGTCTGGGATGTTTTAGCTGAAGTAATTGAGGAACATCCAGTTTTACTCAATAGAGCTCCAACTTTACATAGACTTGGTATTCAGGCATTTGAACCAATTCTTGTAGAAGGAAAAGCCATTCAAGTCCATCCTTTAGTTTGTGAAGCATTTAATGCAGATTTTGATGGAGACCAAATGGCAGTCCATGTACCACTATCAGCAGAAGCACAAGCCGAAGCAAGAGTTCTCATGTTATCTACTAATAATGTTTTGTCTCCAGCATCTGGAAATCCAATTGTTTCACCAAGCCAAGACATGGTTATCGGACTTTACTACATTACAGAATGTCATGAAGAACTAGAAAGTGCAAAATTTAATTTTGTTGATTTTAATGAAGCTCAAGTTGCATACGAAAATAGCCATATTGGGTTACAAACACCAATCAATGTAAGGGTTGGAGATTTGGCTGGTGATCCTGAAATGCACTCAGAATTAAAAGGAAGGTTCTCCGAACTGTTAACTGATCAGCCTGTTGACGGCAATCAGTTAATACAGACTACTCTTGGTAGATTACATTTTAATTCTATTTTGCCAACTGATTTTCCATACATTCAGGCTTCTGTCAGAAAACCAGAAATGAAAAAAATAATTTCTGAAGTTATTGAGCGTTACAATAAAGCGGAACTCAGAATATTTTTAGACTCAATGAAATCTGTTGGATTTAAATTTGGGGCAAAAGCAGGCTTGACTGTTGCTATGAACGATGTAAAAACACCTCCAACTAAAAACCAAATATTAGAAAAATATGAAGCTGAAGCTGAGAAAGTTGAAAAATTATATTTTGATGACATAATTACTGAAACCGAGCGTAAGCAAAAAATTATTGAAATTTGGAATGAGGCTACAGATCAAGTTCAATATGCTATGAGTGCTGAGCTTGAAGCAGAACAGTTCAACCCAGTAGATATGATGGTGAAATCCGGTGCTCGAGGAAACATGATGCAAGTAAGACAGTTAGCAGGAATGAGAGGCCTAGTTGCAAACCCTAAAGGTGACATAATTGAAAGACCGATAAAAAGTAACTTCAGGGAAGGTATGTCAGTACTTGAGTATTTTATATCTACACACGGTGCTAGAAAAGGTCTTGCTGATACTGCTTTAAGAACTGCAGATTCAGGTTATCTCACAAGAAGGCTAGTAGATGTTGCTGCAGGAATTGTAGTTAAAGATTTAGGTGATGAAAATATTGATTGGCGTGGCACTAACAAAAAAGTTGTAATAGATGGAAAGTTAAGTAGATACTTACACTCAACATTGTACGGTCGCGTCTTAGCCGAAGATATTAAGGTAGACAAAAAAGTAGTTCAGATGGAAAATGGTAAAAAGCTTAGTAAAGGAACTTATATAGACGCTGAAGTCCTTGATGGAATTGCAAAGTCAGGTGTAGAAGATGTTAATGTGTTGACTCCTTTCAACTCTCTTAACCCAGAATCAATGGATCCTTTATGTTATGGATTTAGTTTGGCAACTGGAAAACCAGTTGAAGTTGGTGAAGCCGTAGGAATAATTTCAGCACAGTCAATTGGTGAGCCTGGAACCCAATTAACAATGAGAACCTTTCACACAGGCGGTGTTGTAGGTCTAGATATAACATCTGGATTACCAAGAATTGTAGAATTATTTGAAGCAAGAACTCCAAAAGGAAAAGCCGTTCTTTCTCCGATACAAGGAAAAGTAAAATCTGTAGAAGTTACTCCTGAAGGCAACCGAAATGTAACTATAGGAAATGAAAAAGAAGATGTGGAATTACTTGTCTTAAGAAGACAAACATTGCTTACTAACCAGGGAGATAAGGTTGAAGCTGGACAGTCTTTGACAACAGGGCCTAAAGATCCAAAAGAAGTTTTACAAGTCAATGGTGTAAGAACTTGTCAAGAATACTTGGTTGATGAAGTCCAAAAGACTTATAGAGATCAAGGAGTTGAGGTTCATGACAAGCATGTTGAAATGATAGTTCGTCAAATGTTAAGAAGAGTAAGAATTGTTAAATCTAATAATTCAGACTTTTTACCAAATGAACTAGTTGATTCAACTTTATTTAGAAAGACTAATCAAGAATTAGTCAAAGATGGGAAAGTTCCTGCTGAAGGAAGACCTGAGCTTATGGGTATCACAAAAGCTAGCCTTGCAACAGACTCATGGTTATCAGCTGCATCTTTCCAAGAAACTACAAGAGTACTAACTGAAGCCGCAATGAAGAGAAGTAATGATTCTCTTTCAGGCTTAAAAGAGAATGTTATTATTGGAACACTAATTCCTGCTGGAACTGGTTCCAATGCTTATCAAAGTATGAAACCTTCTCTTCCAGAAGCTCCTGAAGTTTCTGAATTGGGATTTATGTCTTCAACTTCTGAGGATTCAGAAGATGAAGCTTTACCAAATCCTGCACAATGGTTAGCTATGTTAGGTGATGAAAATGAAGTGGAGGATGAGTAAAAACTTATAAAAATAAGGTTGTTGTAAGTTTAAATTCGTCATATACTTCTTTTTCGGTAAGCCAAATAAGTAAATTTTAGATTGGAATAACTATGCCTACAACACAACAGTTGGTAAGAAAAGGTAGAAAGTCCAAAGTGTCAAAAGAAAAGACACCTGGACTAAAAGGATCGCCTCAGCGAAGAGGGGTTTGTACTCGCGTCTACACTGTTACTCCAAAAAAACCAAACTCTGCTTTACGTAAAGTTTGTAGAGTTAGACTTTCAACAGGTACAGAAGTGACTGCTTATATACCTGGTGAGGGACACAATCTTCAAGAACACTCAATAGTTTTAGTTAGAGGTGGAAGAGTAAAAGACTTACCTGGTGTGAGATATAAAGTCATCAGAGGTGCTTTGGATACATCTGGTGTGACAGATAGAAAACAAGCTAGATCAAGGTATGGAAGTAAAAAGGGTTAATTAAAATGAGAAGAGGGCCTTCACTAAAAAGAAAACCAGAACCTGACCCGATCTATAACAGTTTGTTGGTCTCTCAACTTATAAATCAAGTTCTATTAGATGGTAAAAAAGACTTAGCTAGCAATATTGTTTATTCAGCATTAGAGCTTATTGAAAAGCAAACTGGTTCAGACCCATTAAATATACTAAAAAATGCTTTTGAAAATGTCAGGCCTCAAATAGAAACAAAATCTAGAAGAGTTGGTGGTACAAATTATCAGGTACCTATGGAAGTTCCACAAAGAAGAAGTACTACTTTAGCAATACGCTGGATGGTTGATTCCTCTAGAAAAAGAGGTGAAAACACCATGTCTGAAAGACTTGGAAAAGAAATTTTGGATGCTAGTAATAAAACTGGTGCTTCAGTCAAAAAAAGAGAAGATGTTCATAAAATGGCAGAATCAAATAGGGCCTTTGCTCATTACAGGTGGTAATTAATGACTAGAGAAGTAGATTTAAACAATTTAAGAAATATTGGAATAATGGCTCATATTGATGCCGGAAAAACAACTCTTACCGAGAGAATTTTGTATTACACAGGTAAAACATACAAGATTGGTGAAGTCCACGATGGTGCTGCTGTAATGGATTGGATGGAACAAGAGCAAGAAAGAGGTATTACTATAACATCAGCCGCGACAACATGTAGTTGGAACAAGCATACCATTAACATAATTGATACACCTGGCCACGTTGATTTTACTGTTGAAGTTGAGAGATCTTTAAGAGTTCTCGATGGTGCAGTTGCTGTATTTGATGGAGTTGCAGGTGTTGAACCGCAATCAGAAACTGTATGGAGACAGGCTGATAAATATAATGTTCCTAGGATTTGCTTTGTTAACAAACTAGATAGGACTGGTGCAGATTTTGATTATGACGTCCAATCAATAATAGAAAGGCTAGAAGCAAAACCAGCTGTTTTACATATCCCTATTGGTTCTGAAGCAGACTTTGTTGGTGTTATTGATTTAGTAGAAATGAAATCTCACACATGGTCAAAAGATGATGGTTCTGAGTGGGACATTAGTGATATTCCTGAAGAA
This sequence comes from uncultured Candidatus Actinomarina sp., assembly GCA_902610815.1. Classification (GTDB taxonomy): domain Bacteria; phylum Actinomycetota; class Acidimicrobiia; order Actinomarinales; family Actinomarinaceae; genus Actinomarina. The sequence continues at coordinate 546,880 of CACLXG010000001.1, read as the reverse complement.
ATGCTTGAAGAAGCTAACTCCAAAAGGCAAGAACTCTTAGATGTAGTGGCAGAAGCAGATGATGATGTATTAGAAAAATATTTTGCTGATGAAGAACTCACTGTAGAAGATATTAAAAAAGCAATTAGAAAAGGAACTTTAGAAGGTATGTTTGTTCCTGTTCTTGCTGGAAGCGCATTTAAAAACAAAGGAGTTCAGCTTTTACTTGATGCAGTTGTTGATTATTTACCATCACCCCTAGATATTGAAGATGTCACAGGTTTTAAACCTGGAGATGAAGAAAATGAGCTATCAAGATCTCACAGTGATGAAGATCCTTTTTCTGCTTTAGCTTTTAAAGTTGTAAGTGATCCACATGTAGGAAAGCTTACATATTTTAGGGTTTATTCAGGAACTCTTAATAAAGGTGACAAAGTAACTAACACTACAACTGGAAAAGAAGAAAGACTAGGAAGAATCCTAAGAATGCACTCCAATTCAAGGGAGGATATAGATTTTATTTGCGCAGGAGATATTGTTGCTGGCGTTGGTCTAAAAAATGCTAAAACAGGAGACACGTTATCAGATTCCTCTCAGTTAATTCAGTTAGAGTCAATGACTTTTCCAGAACCTGTTATATCTGTCGCAATTGAGCCAAAATCAAAAGCTGATGAAGAAAAATTATCAGAAGGTTTACAAAAACTAGCTGAAGAAGATCCAACATTCCGTGTTCAATCTGACGAAGAAACTGGACAAACAATAATATCTGGAATGGGAGAATTACACTTAGACATATTAGTGGATAGATTAAAGAGGGAATTTAAAGTTGAAGCAAATATTGGAAAACCTCAAGTAGCTTATAGAGAGGCTTTAAAGAAGAAAACAGATGTTGAAGCAAAATATATTAGACAAAGTGGTGGTCGTGGTCAATATGGTCACGTAATTATGGAATTAGAACCTATAGATGATGGATATGAATTTGTAGACTTAATCAAAAGCGGAAGAATACCAAAAGAATATATACCATCTGTAAATGCTGGAGTTGAAGCTGCAATGGAAACAGGAGTTTTAGCTGGATATCCATTAGTAAATATAAGGGCAACCCTTAAGGATGGAACTTATCATGATGTTGACTCTTCAGAAATGGCTTTTAAAATTGCTGGATCAATGGCGCTTAAAGACGGTGCAAAAAAAGCTGGTGTTAAATTGCTTGAACCAGTTATGACTGTAGAGGTGGTAACACCTGAAGATTTCATGGGAGATGTTGTCGGAGATCTTTCCTCAAGAAGAGGGAAGATAGCTGAAATGGAGCAAAGAGGATCTGCAAAGGTCGTTAATGCAAAAGTACCATTATCAGAAATGTTCGGATACGCAACTGATTTGCGTTCCCGAACACAAGGCCGTGCAACATTTACGATGCAGTTTGATAGTTATGAGGACGTACCAGACAGCATAACTAAAGAAATAACTGCGAGTATTCGTGGAGTAGAGGTAGAAGTTTAGACCTTAATAGGTTTAGATTTAAAAAAAAGGAGAAAATATGTCAAAGGAAAAATTTGACCGTAGCAAGCCTCATGTGAACGTTGGTACAATGGGACACATTGACCACGGTAAAACGACATTGACGGCCGCTATTACAAAAGTTTTAGCTGATGCTGGTTCAGGCGACGTTACAGCTTTTGAAGATATTGACAAAGCCCCTGAAGAGAGGGAAAGAGGAATCACTATCCAGATTGCTCACGTTGAGTATGAAACTGAAAACAGACATTATGCTCACGTAGACATGCCTGGTCACGCTGATTATGTTAAAAACATGATTACTGGAGCAGCTCAAGTTGATGGAGCGATTTTGGTAGTTTCTGCAGCAGATGGTCCTATGCCACAAACTAGAGAGCACGTACTTCTAGCAAGGCAAGTTGGTGTACCAGCTATTGCTGTATTCCTAAACAAAGTCGATCAAGTTGATGATGATGAACTTTTAGATCTTGTTGAAATGGAAGTTAGAGAATTATTAAACGAGTATGACTTTCCAGGCGACGATGTTCCTGTTGTAAAAGGTTCAGCACTCGCTGCTCTTGAAGGCAAAGAAGAAGGCATTAATGCTGTTAAGGAATTAATGGACCAAGTTGATGCTTATATAGAAGAACCAACAAGAATTGTTGACAAACCATTTTTGATGCCTGTTGAAGATGTATTCTCTATTACTGGTAGAGGTACTGTTGTAACAGGAAGAATTGAACAAGGCATTGTTAACGTTAACGAAGAAGTCGAGATTGTTGGAATTAGAGAAACATCTAAATCAGTTTGTACTGGTGTTGAGATGTTTAGGAAGCTTCTTGATGAAGGTAGAGCAGGTGACAACGTCGGTCTTCTCCTACGTGGAGTTGATAAAGAAGATGTTGAAAGAGGACAGGTTATTGCAAAACCTGGGTCAATTACACCTCATACAAAGTTTGAGGCAGAAGTTTATGTTCTTACTAAAGAAGAAGGTGGAAGACACAATCCATTTTTCAAAGGATATAGACCGCAATTCTATTTCAGAACCACTGACGTTACTGGAGAAGTAACTCTTAGTGAAGGTACTGAAATGGTTATGCCTGGTGACAACGTTTCTATCTCTGTAGAACTCATTTCTCCAATTGCAATGGAAGAGGGAGTGAAGTTCGCAATTAGAGAAGGTGGTAGAACAGTTGGAGCTGGTCAGGTGACAAAAGTTATCGAGTAATAAAAACTAACCGGGAGTAGAATTCATACTCCCGGTTTTTTTTAAGGAAAAAATGGCAAAAGAACAACAAATTAGAATAAAGCTAAAAGCTTATGACAACTATGTTGTTGATGAATCTGCACGTAAAATTGCTGAAACAGTTCTAAAAACACAAGCCAAAGTTAAAGGTCCTGTTCCGCTACCAACTCAAATACATAGATATTGTGTGATCAGGTCACCTCATGTAGATAAAAAATCCCGTGAACATTTTGAAATGAGAATTCATAAAAGATTAATTGACATAGTTGAACCTACCCCAAAGACTGTTGACTCTCTTATGAGGCTCGATTTACCAGCTGGTGTTGAAGTCGAGATCAAATTATGAACACTTTAATAGCAAGAAAAGTAGGTATGACTCAGATATTTGATGAAAATTCAAAAGCCCTTGGAGTTACGGTTTTAGATGTTTCTGATTGTAGAGTAGTTCAGATTAAAAACAACGAAGTTGATGGATATAGTGCAGCCCAACTTACAATAGGAGCTAAAAAAAACTCTACTAAACCTCTCCAAAATCATTTTAAAAAATATAATTCTGAACCAGGAGAAATTGTTTTCGAAGTTGAAGTAGATGAAAGTTTTGAATTAGATCCTGGCGCTGTAGTGAAAGTTTCTGACGTGTTCGAAGTCGGACAAAAAGTAGACATTTCTGGTATTTCAAAAGGAAAAGGATTTGCTGGAGTAATGAAAAGACATAATTTTTCAGGCCAAAAAGCTAGCCACGGTGTTCATAAAGTGCATAGAGCAGGTGGTTCTATTGGTAATGCTTCATATCCAGGACATGTATTTAAAGGGCAGAAAATGGCTGGAAGAATGGGAAATGAAAAGTCAACGATACAGTCAGTTACAATTGTTGGTCTCAATGAAGAAAAAAATTATTTATTGGTAAACGGTTCAGTGCCTGGTAACAAAGGAAACATTGTAAAAGTTCAAAAAGCTGTAAAGGTTAAACAATGAGTGTTAAATTAGATACTTTAAATACAAAAGAAAACAAAATTTCCAAAAAACAATACAAATTTAAACCTATAGAAGAAATAAATGTTGGCCTTTTACATCAAGTTGTAAAGGGAAGTAGAACAAACTTTAGAAATAATACTGCATCAGTTAAAACAAGGGCTCAAGTTTCAGGTACTGGTGCAAAACCTTGGGCTCAAAAAGGAACAGGACGCGCACGCCAAGGTTCTTTAAGATCTCCACAATTTGCTGGAGGTGGTGTGGCTCATGGTCCTGGAACTAGGGTATATAAAGACAGAACTCCAAAAAAGATGAAAAGCAAGGCATTAGCCATGGCGATTTCTCAAAGAATTTCAGAAGAATCAGTGTTTGTGATTGATGGAAATGGTATGGAATCTCCATCTACTAAATTAGCTGCCTCAGCTATAAATCAATTTGATATTAAAAGAAGCTTTACATTGGTTTATTCCGATGAGGACGAAGTTTTACTCAAGTCATTTAGAAACTTGGAAGATTCAAAATTAGTTTCTGTAAGTAAAGTTGCTGCAATTGATATCATATCAACTGATGATACGATTTTTTCTGCGAACGCTATTTCAAAATATTTGGGGGATGAATAATGAAATACCTTGAAGATGTTTTGATTGCACCTGTTATTTCTGAAAAATCATACGACAGAATTGCTGACTCAAATTCTTATACATTTTTTGTTCATCCAAAAACCGACAAGCCTCAAATAAAAAAAGCCGTTGAACAGATGTTTGATGTTAATGTACTCAGAGTTAACACAATGTATCGCAAAGGTAAGAAGAAAAGATTTGGATATGTATTTGGGCAGCAAAGCACAAAAAAAATAGCAATAGTTACACTTTCTGAAGGTGAAACTATAGAGGCTTTTGGAGTTTAATTATGGGTTCAAAAAAAATTAGACCAGTAACTCCAGGTATGAGAGGCCAAGTTTCAACAGACTTTAAAGATATTACAAAAAAGAAACCCGAAAAGTCATTGTTACAGTCTAAAAAATCTTCTGGTGGAAGAAACAATAAAGGCCGAATTACATCTCGTCATAGAGGCGGTGGACATAAACAGAAGTATAGAGTTATAGATTTTAAGAGAATTAAAGATGGAATTCCAGCAAGAGTAGCTGGCATAGAATATGATCCAAACAGAAATGCAAGAATAGCACTACTTCATTATGTCGATGGTGAAAAAGCTTATATCATAGCTCCAGATGGTGTTGAAGTTGACTCAATTATTGAGTCAGGTTCTAAAGCAGATATAAAAGATGGAAACTGTCTTCCATTAAGAAATATACCTGCTGGTACATTTGTTCATGCTGTTGAGTTAAGACCTGGTGGGGGAGCTAAAATGGCTCGATCTGCAGGATCTTCTGTGCAGTTAATGAGTAAAGAAGGCGACACAGCGTTATTAAGACTTCCATCTGGTGAAATGAGAAATGTCCCTATGGACTGTAGAGCAACTGTTGGAACTGTCGGTAATGCGGAGGCAGAATTAACAAAGTTAGGAAAAGCTGGACGAAATAGATGGAAAGGTGTCAGGCCACAGACTAGAGGTGTAGCTATGAACCCTGTTGATCACCCACTTGGAGGTGGAGAAGGTAAATCTTCTGGGGGTCGTGTACCTGTAAGCCCATGGGGAAAGCCAGAGAAAAAGACTAGAAAGAAAAATAAATATAGCAATAAGTCAATTGTTAGACGTAGATCTCAAAAGGGAAGAAACTAACATGTCAAGAAGCTTAAGAAAAGGACCATTTGTTGATGAGCATCTTTTAAAAAAAGTTGAAGAAGCTCAAAATACAGGTAACAAAGGAGTGATAAAGACTTGGAGTCGTCGCTCAACTGTAGTCCCTGAAATGGTTGGTTTGACAATAGCTGTACACAACGGAAGGCAACATTTACCAATATTTATAACAGAAGCAATGGTTGGTCACAAACTTGGAGAGTTTTCACCAACAAGAACATTTAAAGGACACCCAGGACAAAACTAATGGAAAAAACAACCGTAAAAGCACAAAGTAAATATTTAAGGCAATCTCCTTATAAAATGAGACTTGTTTTAAATCTCATTAGAGGGCTTGATGTCCAAGATGCTTTAAATGTATTAACTTTTACAAAAAGAAAAGCAGCTACTGAAATAAAACAGCTTCTAGAAAGTGCTATTGCAAATGCTGAAGCAAACTATAATTTAAACTCTTCTGATTTATATATTTCAAAAGCAATCGCTAATGAAGGGCCAACACTAAAACGATTTAGACCACGTGCAAGAGGTAGGGCTGGAAGAATTAATAAAAGAACTACCCATTTACTAATTGAGCTAGAAAGTGTGGATGAATAATGGGTCAAAAAACACATCCATACGCATTTAGAATTGGTATTGTAAATGATTGGAAATCTCGTTGGTTTAACAGCAAAGATTACAAAGACTTAGTTAATCAAGATTATCAAATAAGAGATTTTCTATCACGACAGCTACCTAAGGCTGCTGTCTCTCGTATCGACATTGAAAGAAGAGACAAAGGTGGAACACTGACTGTAGATATACATACAGCTAGACCAGGTGTAGTAATCGGTCGAAAAGGTGTTGAAGCAGACAGGTTAAGAAAAGGAATTGAAAAGCTGTCTAAACAGCCAGTAAAGCTAAATATTATAGAAATCAGAGAAGCAGAATTAGACGCTCAACTTTTGGCTAGAGGAATAGCAGACCAATTAGAAAACAGAGTAGCTTTTAGAAGAGCTATGAAAAGAGCTGTTACAGCTGCATTAAAAGCTGGTGCTGAAGGTGTCAGAGTTGAATGCTCAGGAAGACTTGGTGGAGCAGAAATGGGAAGAAGAGAATGGTACAGAGAAGGAAGAGTACCTCTTCATACACTACGTGCCGACATAGATTTTGGAAGAGCGGCAGCACATACTACTGTCGGAGCAATTGGTGTAAAAGTTTGGGTTTATAAAGGTGATGTTGTTGGTTCAAACAAGCTTAGACAAGAAAAAATATCTGCGGAAGCAAACCTGGCTAGCGGCGGTCCAGCAGCTGGAAGAGTTAAATCAGTTAAATCAAGAGCGGAAGCTGCTGTTGGAGAAAAGAAAGAATCAAAAATTTTAGAAGCTGGCGGTGGAAAAAAAGCTAATGAGGAACAGGTATCAAAGATAGTCGAAGCTGGTGGAGGCAAAAAAATTACCAAAGAAGATGCTCAAGCAAAGTTTGAAGAAGAAAAATCAATTTTAGAAGAAGAGTAAAAAATATGTTAATGCCAAAAAAAACAAAATATAGAAAGTCTTTTCGAGGAAGAAGAAAAGGTAATTCAAAAGGTGGAAACGTTGTTGCATTTGGTGATTTTGGTTTACAAGCAGTTGAAACCTCATATGTCACTGCTAGACAAATAGAAGCTGCAAGAATTACGATTACACGAACTATGAAACGTGGCGGTAAAGTATGGATTAATATATTTCCTCACAAACCAATTACAAAAAAACCTGCAGAAGTAAGAATGGGATCTGGGAAAGGTAATGTTGAATATTATGTGGCAGTGGTTAAGCCAGGTCGCATACTTTTTGAAATATCAGGTGTACCAGAGGATGTTGCTCGTGAAGCAATGAGAAAAGCAGGTCACAAGCTACCTATCAAAACCAAATTTGTTATGAGGGAAAACGTATGAGTGTTAATGATTTAAGAGAACTTTCTGTTCAAGAATTAGAAAATAAAATAGTTGATTTGAAAAAAGAACTTATGGATTCTAGATTTGCACTTGCAACAAGCCAGATTGAAGATACTTCCGTTTTTAAAAAAATTAAAAAAGAGATTGCACAAGCAAACACAGTTTTAACTGAAAAACTAAACGAACTCAATAATGAGGTAACTGAATAATGGAAAGTATAGAAAGATCATCAAGAAAAGTAAGGACTGGAATAGTGGTTTCTGATGCTCGTGAAAAAACTGTAACAGTTGCTATAGAACTTCAATTTCCTCATCCAAAATACAAAAAAATTGTTAAAAAGACGAGAAAATTACATGCTCATGATGAAAGCTTTGAAGCAAAAGTTGGAGATACAGTAAAAATAATGGAAACTAAACCATTTTCTAAAACAAAAAAATGGCGTGTTACTGAAGTAGTGGAGAGGGCAAGATGATTCAAAAAGAATCTAGACTTAAAGTTGCTGATAACTCTGGTGCAAAAGAAGTACTATGTATCAAAGTTAAAGGAAGCTCACGAATTAGATATGCTGGCCTGGGAGATACTTTTGTTGCTACAGTAAAAGACGCTATTCCAGGTGGTCAAATCAAAAAAGGTGACATAGTTCAAGCCGTTGTTGTTAGAACTAAGAAAGAAACAAGAAGAAAAGACGGAACTTATATTCGTTTTGACGAAAATGCATGTGTAATTATTAATGAACAAGAGCAGCCACGAGGTACAAGAATTTTTGGACCAGTCGGTAGAGAATTAAGAGAAAAAAAGTTTATGAGAATAGTATCTTTAGCTCCGGAGGTTTTGTAATGAAAATCCAAAAAGGAGACTTAGTAAAAGTAATATCAGGAAAAGATGCTGGAAAAGAAGGTAAAGTTTTACAAGCATTTCCAAAAAAAGGAACTGTTTTAGTTGAGGGAGTTAATGTAAATAAAAAACATCAGAAACCACAAGGTCAAACAATGCAAGGAGGAGTTATTGATAAAAGTATGCCAATAAATGTATCCAATGTTGCATTAGTTGTGAAAAAGAAATCCGGACGAGTTGGCTATAAGTTTGATAAAAATGGCAAGAAATATAGAATATTAGCTCAAACAGGTGATGAAGTATGATTCCTAGACTAAAAGAACAGTTCAATACCGAATTAAAGAAAAAGATTATGTCTGATCTTCAATTGAATAATATAAATGAAATACCAAGTCTTGAAAAAATAATCATCAATATCGGTGATGGGAAAGCAGCTACTGATGGTAGAGCGCTTGAGTCAATGGTTGATGAATTAACTGCTATTTCTGGACAAAAGCCAGTGATTAGAAGAGCAAAAAAATCAATTGCAGGATTCAAAATTAGAGAAGGAATGCCAATTGGTACATCTGTTACCTTAAGAGGTGACAGGATGTGGGAATTTTATGATAGGTTTGTTCAGATTGTAGTACCTCGAATTCGTGACTTTAGAGGTTTTAGCAAAAAATCGTTTGATGGAAATGGAAATTACACACTTGGATTAAATGAACAGTTAGTCTTTCCTGAAGTTGAATATGACAAGGTAAGAGACATTAGAGGAATGAATATTACAATTTGTACTTCTGCTAACGATAACGAAAAAGGTTATGTATTATTACAATCGCTAGGATTTCCATTTAGGGAGAATTAATTATGGCAAAAACGAGCAAAATAGTAAAAAACAATCAAAGAAAGAGAGCAATCTCAGTCTACGCTGAAAGGCGCCAGGAGTTGCTTAAAATTATTAAGGATCCTAATACATCATATGATGAAAAGCGTGAAGCTCAAAAAAAGATTGCAAAAATGCCTAGAGATGCTTCTGCTACGAGACATCGAAACCGATGCGAAGTAACAGGTAGACCTAGAGGTACCCTCAGAAAATTTGGGATGTCAAGAAATACATTCAGAGATCTGGCATTAAAAGGTGAGTTGCCTGGTATCAAGAAAGCTTCCTGGTAATAATGAATTCAGATCCAATTTCAGATTTTCTCACAAGAATAAGAAATGCATCAATGGTTAGTAAGCCATCCGTTTCAGTTCCTCATTCAAAGTTCAAACTAGAACTTTCAAAACTATTAAAGGAAGAAGGATATATTAGTGATGTTAAAGTTTTTGGAGATGGTTCAGATAAACAAATAGAAATAGATTTAAAATATTCCGAAAATGGTTCACCAGTTTTAGCTGGCTTAAACAGACTTAGTAAACCAGGAAGAAGACTATATGTAGGTTCTGATTCGCTTCCAAGAAATAATGGTGGATTGGGAACTGTTGTAGTTTCAACTTCAAGAGGCTTATTACCTGATTCTGAAGCTCGAAAAAGAAAACTTGGTGGAGAATTGATTTGTGAGGTTTGGTCATGAGTAGGATTGGCAACAAACCAATTGAAATACCTGAAAAAGTCGAAATAAAAATCGATGGAAATTTTATTTCTGTTAAAGGTCCTAAAGGTGAGCTCATAGTTGAAATTGTTGATGACAGAATAAATTATGAGGTTAATGAAAACATTTTAAATTTTTCTAGAAGTTCTGAAGTTGCTGAAGTTAGAAGCCTTCATGGATTATATAGATCTTTAATTGCAAACAATATTCAAGGTGTATTGGAAGGCTATAAGAAGACTTTACTATTACAAGGTGTTGGACATAGGGCAACTTTGAAGGGTAATGATATTGAGATTCTTTGCGGATTTTCACATCCTGTAATTTTCAAAAAAGTTGAAGGTATAAATTTTGAAGTTCCAGATCAAAATACAATAATTGTCTCTGGAATAGACAAGGCACTTGTTGGACAAGTATCAGCAAATATTAGAGCTATTAAACCTCCTGAGCCATATAAGGGTAAAGGCATTAGGTATGAAGATGAATATGTAAGAAGAAAAGCAGGTAAAGCTGCAGTAACTGCTGGAGCATAAAAAATATTATGAAAGTTAAAGACAAAAGACAACACAGAAAAATAAGAATAAGAAAAAAAATTAACGGCACAGCTTCTGTTCCTCGTCTTGCTGTATTTAAAAGTAATAACAATATATATGTTCAGGCTATAGATGATTTAAATCAAGTAACAATTGCATCAGCAAGTACTCTTTCAAAAGAAGTAAAATCTGAAAATTTGTCAGTTGACGCCTCAAAAGAGGTTGGAGAACTTATGGGTAAAAAGTTAAATGATCTTAAAATTTCAAAAGCAGTTTTTGATAGAGGTGGTTATGTATATCACGGTAGAGTTAAATCCTTAGCAGATGGAATTAGGGAAAAAGGAATTGAATTTTAATGACTGAGCTTGAACTTCAAGAAAGTGTAATTCATATTAATAGAGTTGCCAAAGTTGTAAAGGGTGGAAGAAACTTTGCATTTACTGCTCTTGTAGCAGTTGGAGATGGAAATGGAAAAGCTGGAATTGGCTATGGAAAAGGTTCTGAAGTTCCATTAGCTATTCAAAAAGCTATAGAAAATGCTAAAAAAGATATTCAAGACATCCCTATGGCAGGATCAACAATTGTTCACTCAATTATTGGAAAACATGGATCCTCTAGAGTTCTTCTTAAACCAGCAGCTCCTGGTACTGGAGTTATTGCAGGTGGTGCAGCCAGACAGGTGCTTGAAGTTGCAGGGGTTAAAGATATACTTGCAAAATCTCTAGGATCACCTACACATCTTAATGTTGCCAAAGCAACAATCAATGGCTTGTTAAACCAAAGAACACCAGATATGGTTGCCGGACTTAGGGGTAAAAAGCCTTCCGAGGTCGCACCAGCTGGGTTAGTTGAGGCATATGAGAAAACTAAAGCTGAAAAAAAAGTTAAGGTAATAGATGAAAGTTAAAATTACTTTAAAAAGAAGCTTGATTGGGCAAAAACCAAAAGCTCGAGAGACCGTAAGAAGTTTAGGTCTTAAGAAAATTAATTCTTCAACTGAAAGAGAGCTCAATCCGATGGTCGAAGGTATGCTTCACAAAATTGAACATTTAGTAGAAATAGAAGAGGTTAAATAATATGAAAAAACTAAGATTTCATCATTTGAAACCAAGCCCTGGATCTACAAAACAAAAATTAAGAAAAGGTAGAGGAGAGTCAGGCAAAAGAGGAAAAACTGCAGGTAGAGGAACTAAGGGTACAGGTGCAAGAAAAACCGTTCCAGCCTATTTTGAGGGAGGTCAAATACCTTTATACAGACGTATTCCTAAAGTGAGGGGAATTGGCAATCCTGCAAAAATGTCATATGTTGTTGTAAATGTCAGTGAATTAGAAGAAAAAAATTTAGAAGGAGAAGTAACGCCAGATATCCTAAGAGAAATGGGACTAACTAGAAAAAAAGGTTTGGTAAAAATATTAGGTGATGGTGAAATTACCACAAAAATAGATTTGAAAATTCATGCGATAAGTGAAGTTGCTAAAAGCAAAATTGAAAGTGCTGGCGGTACTGTAGAAATTATTAAAGAGTAATTATGCAACTATCTATTTTTAGATATATATTTAAAATTCCAGATTTAAGAAAAAGAATACTATTCACTCTTTTTATGTTTGCTGTTTATAGATTGGGAGCTGCTGTACCAGTGCCAGGGGTAGATCTTGATGCTGTCCAGAGACTTACAGATTCTGGGTCTCAGGCTGGTATCTACGGATTGCTTAATTTATTTTCTGGAGGTGCACTAGAGACTTTTTCAGTATTTGCTCTTGGAATAATGCCTTATATAACTGCAAGTATTATTCTTCAGTTGTTGACTGTTGTAATCCCAAGGTTGCAAAAACTTCAAGAAGAAGGTGAGTCGGGTAGAAAAGTTATCACCCAATGGACAAGATACATAACTGTTGTTTTAGCCCTTTTACAATCTACAGCACTAACTTACTTATTTTCTAGAGGAAGTTTAACTGGAGGAATATCATTGATCCCAAACTATACACCATCAAGAGTTGGGCTAATAGTCCTAACAATGACTGCTGGTACAGCATTTATTATGTGGATTGGCGAGCTTATTTCTCAACGGGGTGTAGGTAATGGCATGTCTTTAATAATTTTTGCAAGTATTGTAAGTCAGTTACCTTCGCAGTTTGGAAGTTCTTATCAAGTAACAGCCGGTCAAGGAAGAGTTGGTCAATTCGTGTTTCTTATGGTTATGTTCATACTTATGATTGTTGGAATAATTTATGTTGAACAAGGTCAAAGAAGAATTCCTATACAGTTTGCAAAACGAGTTAGAGGAAGAAAAGTTATGGGTGGACAAAGCACGTATATTCCTTTGAAAGTTAATAGTGCTGGAGTTATTCCAGTTATATTTGCAACCAGTATTTTGTTTTTCCCTGCTCTAGTAGCTACTTCCCTACCGCAAGACAACAATGTCACTGCCGCTATTAGAAATTGGATTGACATTAACTTAGCTAACTCTCAAGGGACAACTTGGTTTTATGTTTTCTTTCTTGGTATATTGATTATTTTCTTTACATACTTCTATACAACAATCCAATTTGATCCAGTTCGCCAGTCAGATATGATTAGAAGACAGGGAGGCTTTGTACCTGGAGTTAGGCCTGGAATTTCTACTACCAACTATCTTTCGCATATTATTAACAGAATCACTCTTCCAGGATCTGTATTTTTAGCCTCAGTTGCGGTGCTTCCGTCAATAGCATCTGTTATATGGGACATTCCACTTGGATTTAGTGGTATATCAATTCTTATTACAGTAGGTGTAGCTTTGGAAACCATGAAGCAAATCGAGAGCCAATTAAGTATGCGAAATTATGAAGGATTCATTGATTGAGCAATTTAGTAATCTTTCTAGGGCCGCCTGGTGCTGGAAAAGGAACTCAAGCAGTATCAATAGCTAAAGAAAAAGATCTTGCTCACATATCTACAGGTGACATGCTTCGCGAGCATGTAAGCAATGAAACAGAGCTTGGAAAAATTGCTAAATCTCTTCTCGACGAAGGTAAACTTGTTCCAGATTCTTTAGTTATTGAAATGTTGCAAGAAAGGCTTCTCTCTCAAGATTGTGTCAACGGAGCAATACTGGATGGCTTTCCAAGGACGATTGCACAAGCAGAAAGTCTTGATAGCATAAGCGCCGAATTTAAAATTTCTAAAGTTATTGTTTTTGAAGCTGACCGTGATGAGCTAATAAAAAGAATTTTAAACAGAGGCGAAACTAGTGGTCGAAGTGATGATACAGAAGAGTCTGTAAGTGTCAGGCTTGAAGTTTATGAAAATGATACTGCTCCTCTAATTGAATATTATGAACTAAAAAATTTAGTTGCAAAGATAAATGCTGTTGGCGAAGTTGAAAATATTTATAACTTAATAATGAAAGAATTTGAATAAATAATGCTTACATATAAAACTTCGGAAGATTTTGAAAAGATGGCAAGAGCAGGCAAAGTAGTTTCAAACATACATTATGAAATATACAATTCAACTAAACCCGGCATGACTCTTAAAGATCTAGATGTAATTGCTAAAAATATTGTAGAAAAGTCAAATGTTCAATCTAGTTTTTTTGGTTATGCACCACCTGGACATGGCCCTTATCCTGCTTATATTTGTGCATCACCAAATGATGCAATAGTTCATGGGATACCTAATGAAAGAATCATGCATGAAGGTGACTTAATTTCCATAGATGTTGGAGTATCATTTGAGGGTTTTCATGCTGATGCTGCATTTACTTATGGGATAGGAGAAATCTCCAATGAGGATAAGTTTCTTATAGAGACTACTAAACATGCATTAAATGAAGCAGTAAAACTAGTTAAAGATGGGCAAAAACTGGGAACAATTGGATATAAAATTGACAAAATAGCAAGAAGAAAAAACCTTGGTAATGTAAAAAACTATGTTGGACACGGTATTGGCCAGGAAATGCATGAAGAACCACAAGTACCTCATTATGGTAAAAAAAATACAGGTTTTGAGTTAAAGACAGGAATGGCTATTTGTATTGAGCCCATGTTTAACTTAGGTTCTGAAGAAACAATGGTTGATGAAGATGGATGGACAGTTAAGACAATAGATGGCCAAAATTCAGCCCATTGGGAGCATACAATAGGATTAACAGAGGAAGGGATACGTGTTTTTACAGAAAACTTATTTTAATTTTGTGTTTGTAATAGTTTCAAATCGCACTAATCTAGTAAATCGGTCATATAATCAAGGCTAATTTTGGTAGAAAAAGAAAAAAACATAATTAAAGTTCAAGGAACGGTTATGGAAACTCTGCCTAACGCCTCTTTTAAAGTCCAACTTGAAAGTGGTGCAGAAATATTAGCTCATGTGTCTGGAAAAATGAGAATGAGGTATATAAGAATTTTACCTGGGGATGTTGTTGAAATGGAAGTTTCACCATATGATCCTACAAGAGGTAGGATTATTTGGAGACATAAATGAAAGTTAAATCAAGCGTTAAGAAGAGAGGCCCTAACGATCAAATCGTTAGAAGAAAGGGCAAACTTTACGTAATAAATAAAAGAAATCCTCGTCACAAACAGAGGCAAGGTTAGTTTTTATATGGCACGTATTTCAGGTATTGACATTCCAAGAGAAAAAAGAGTTGTTGCATCGTTAAGATACATACATGGAATTGGTGCAAAAAGAGCTGATGATATTTGTACAGATCTCAAAATAGATCCAAGTACTCGCGTAAGTAATCTTACAAATGATGAAGTTGCACA
Source organism: uncultured Candidatus Actinomarina sp. (assembly GCA_902610815.1). Classification (GTDB taxonomy): domain Bacteria; phylum Actinomycetota; class Acidimicrobiia; order Actinomarinales; family Actinomarinaceae; genus Actinomarina. Next base: position 531,829 of record CACLXG010000001.1, on the reverse strand, counting down.
AATTAGAAAGTACATTGAAGCAAATTTTAGAGTAGAGGGTGATCTTAGAAGAGATGTATCACAAAATATAAGAAGAAAAACCGAAATTGGCACATATCAAGGCTTAAGGCACAGAAAAGGACTTCCAGTGAGAGGTCAAAGAACTCATACAAACGCTAGGACAAGAAAAGGCCCTAGGTTTGCAATAGCTGGTAAAAAGAAAGCATTGAAATAATGGCTGATCAAAAAACTAAAAAGAAAGTCAAAAAAAACGTACCTGCTGGTGTAGCTCACATAAAAGCAAGTTTTAATAATACAATAATAAATATATCAAACCCATCTGGTGAAACTATAGTTTGGACATCTGGTGGATCTGTTGGATTTAAGGGATCTAGAAAGTCTACACCTTACGCAGCACAAGTTGCAGCGGAAGAAGCTGTTAGAAGGGCTACTGAGTATGGAGTTCAAAAGCTAGACATAATTATCAGCGGTACAGGTGCTGGTAGAGAAACTGCTGTTAGAACTTTACAAAATATGGGTATGGATGTTGGAACAATCAAAGACATAACTCCAACTCCTCATAATGGCTGCAGGCCTAAGAAAAGAAGAAGAGGATAATGGCTAGATATACGGGACCTCGAGTAAGAGTATCAAGAAGAATAGGCTTTAATGTTTTTGAGAATAGAAAAGGTGATAAAGCACTTCAGGACAGGCCTTATCCACCAGGTGAAAATGGCAGAAAAAGAGTTCGAGAAACAGATTACGGGACTCAGTTAAAAGAAAAACAAAAAGTGAGATACATGTATGGCGTGCTTGAGAAGCAGTTTAGAAATTACTATAAAGAGGCTACAAGAATGCCTGGAATTACTGGAGAGAACCTCCTTGTGCTTCTTGAGTCAAGATTAGATAATGTTATATATAGAGCTGGTTTTGCTTCTACTAGGCCTCAAGCAAGACAGTTAGTTTCTCATAGACACTTTAAACTAAATGGTAAATTTGTTGATGTTCCATCTCATAAGGTAAAACCAGGTGATGTAATTGAAATTAAAGATGCAAGCCAAGATTTAATAATTATCCAACATACTATCGATACTGGACAGGACAATGTAATACCTAGCTGGTTAGATGTAGATAATAAAAAGAAATCTGTAAAAATCAATGCTGAACCTTCAAGGGGCGATGCAAGTTCACAGATTGAAGAACAATTAATAGTAGAGCTTTATTCGAAGTAAACATTTGAGAGGAGAAATAAAATGTTAATGCTACAAAGACCAGAGATTACCCAAGAAGAGCTTGGTAAAAATAGGACCCAATTTGTAATTGAACCATTAGAACCAGGATTTGGTCTCACCTTAGGCAACACAATGAGAAGAGCGCTTCTTTCAAGAGTTCCTGGAGTAGCTGTAACCGGAATCAAAATTGATGGAGTAAATCATGAATTTACATCAATCCCAGGAGTGGTAGAAGATGTTTTAGATTTACTTCTTAATTTAAAGAGACTAGTACTCAAGGTAGATGATCAAGAAAATCATACACTTACAGTTAAAGCTAAAGGTCCAGGAGATGTTCTTGCTGCACAAATCCAATGTCCTGCTGGAGTTGAAGTTGTAAATACTGATTTGAAAGTATGTACATTATCCGACAGTTCTACTCTTGATATGGAAGTTTCAATTGCACATGGAGTTGGTTATAGATTAGCTGATAAAAATAAAACTAGTGATTCAAATTTTATACCAATTGATTCTATATTCTCTCCAATCGTAAAAGTAAGCTATGCTGTTTCACCAACACAAGTTGGTCAAGTAACTGACTATGATAAGTTAACTTTAGATGTTGAAACTGATGGTTCAATTGAGCCAAGTGAAGCTATTTCGTCAGTTGGAAAAACTCTTGGTGAATTATGGAAGCTTTTTGCAGATATTGATGAAGGAGTTGGATTAGAACTTGGAGAATTAACTATTTCTGAAGGAAGTTCTCCAGACCTTTCATTGTCTGTTGATGCATTAGATTTATCTGAAAGACCAAGAAATTGTCTTGGTAGAGAAAACATAACTACAGTTGGTCAAATTCTTGAATATACAGAAGATGATTTGCTCAATTTAACGAACTTTGGACAAAAAAGTTTAGATGAATTAGTTGCAAAGCTTGATGAGCTGGGACTCAGTCTTCCAACAAGTTCTGATCTTGACTCAGGAGATATGGCTGATGCCTAAACCTACAAAAGGTAAAAGGCTTGGAGGTTCTTCTTCACATGAAGATCAAATTATTAGTAATTTGATCAGTGCTCTAATTGAATATGAAAAAATTGAAACAACAGTTACAAAAGCTAAAACTGTAAAACCTTATGCAGAAAAAGTAATCACAAAAGCAAAAAGTGGGACTCTTCATGATAGGAGACAAGTGTTAAAAATGATTCAAAATAAGTCAGTTGTTGCAAAACTTTTTGATGAAATTGGTCCAAAGTATGAAGACAGAAATGGTGGATATACTAGGATTACAAGAACTACATATAGACAAGGTGATGGCACAGAGTTAGCTGTATTAGAACTAGTTTAAATTTGAATTCTTTAAAAGATATCTGGTCTCAATTTCAAAAATTTATTAGATTAAGTCAAGATGTGTATATCAGATTTAGTAATGATAGGTATGAGTCTGGAAATTCACTTATTGTAGTGTTGGTAAGTCTACTAAGTATTTATATCCCATTTATAATAAATTCAAATTCAGTAAATATAAGCGATATTGTTTTTTATGGATTAGTAGATGGTGTCTTTGCTTGGTTGTTCGCTACTTTGGCATCATGGTTTTTATTAACAAGAGCATTTAATACAATAATTGAAATTACTAACATTTTGATTTTTACAGGTTATACCCATGGAATTCTTGGTATTTTTGGAATAATTATTTTTGTTAATAACTATGTTTCTATTCCGCAAAATATATTTCAACTTTTAACTTTATTAATATTTGGTTGGATGTATTTTGTATTAACAAAAGCACTTGCTGTGGCATTCCTTCTAGATAAAAGAACATCAAGTATTGCATCTGTAACATTTTTAGCTATTTTAATATTTTTTTCTGATCCAATTCGTATCTTTGTTTAATGAAAAACTACAAGTTAATTATTTCCTACGACGGAACTGATTTTCACGGTTTTCAAATACAGAAAGAAAAAAAAACTGTACAAGGTGAATTCCAAAAAGCATTAGAAATATTTACTGAAAAATATGAATTAAATTACTCCGGTAGAACAGATGCAGGGGTCCATGCAAAGGGACAAGTAATAAATATAAAAACGGAATTAGTTATAAATGACAAAACAATAAATTCTTTGAATAAAATTTTAGGTTCCAAAATCTCAATAAATTCTTTCAAGACAATAAATGACAGCTTCCATGCTAGGTTTGATGCATTTGAAAGAACTTATAAATATTTTGTATCAGATATAAACCAACAATATCCTTACTTGGGTAGTCAATCATATATTTATCCGAAGAAATTAGATATAAAAAAACTAAACTATTTATCACAGTTGTTTGTAGGTGAACATAATTTTTCTGCTTTTTCAAAAAAGGATGTAAATAAAAACCCAAATAGAAAAATATACAAGAGTAACTGGATAAAAAAGCGTGATTTTTTTGAGTATACAATTACTGGTAACTCCTTCTTGAGAAACATGGTGCGTAATATAGTTGGTGTCCAAATAGCTTATTGTGAGAATAAAGTTTCAAGTGATGAAGTTTCTAAAAATCTTATTAATCCCAAAAATGCAAGGCTTAACTATTTAGCTCCTCCAAATGGTCTAGTACTTTGGAATGTTAAATACTAGTTTTCATAAATATAAATGCACTTTATACTAGTATTTCGTTACAATTCAAAAAGATTGATAAATGAATACTAAAACAACATTTAAAGGAATAGAAGCTTCCGAGCGTGAATGGCACTTAGTTGATGCATCAGGGCTACCCATTGGCCGTTTAGCAAGTGAATTAGCTCAAATATTACGTGGTAAACATAAACCACAGTATGCACCCCATTTAGATGTAGGTGATCATGTTGTCGTAATAAATGCTGGAAAAATTGCAATTACTTCAAAAAAACCTGAACAAAAAATGTATCACTCTCACTCCGGTTATCCTGGGGGAATTAAATCTGAAAGCTTTAATTCATTAAAACAAAGAAAGCCTGAAAAAATCATTGAAAGAGCAGTATGGGGCATGCTTCCAAAAAATCGTCTTGGAAGAGCTGTATTGAAAAAGTTACATATTTATCCTGATGCTAATCACCCTCATCAAAGTCAAAACCCGAAGGAATTAGTTTTTAATATAAAGAAAGTTGAAGAAAATGCCTGATAATTTTTATGGAACTGGAAGAAGAAAATCTTCTGTTGCAAGAGTAACTATTACTGAAGGAAACGGTAAGTTTACATTTAATGGAAAAGATTTAGAACAATATTTTCCGAGCCCTTCTATGAAAATGACAATTGAAAAACCATTTAAAGTTGTTTCTCTTGAAGGCAAATTCGATATTGCAGTTAATGTAAACGGAAGTGGGCTTTCTGCTCAGTCAGATGCGGTAGCTCTTGGAATATCTAGAGCATTAATCAAAATGGATCCTGAACTAAGGCCAAAGCTTAAGAAGGCAGGACTTCTTACAAGAGATGCTCGTAAGGTAGAGCGTAAGAAATACGGTCTAAAAAAAGCTAGAAGAGCTGAACAGTTTACTAAGAGATAAAAACAAATTGAAGAAATATTTCGGTACCGATGGAATCCGAGGTATTCCAAATAAAAATTTAACTAAAGAAATAGTTTCTAATGTTACTTGTTCTGTTGAAAATATTTTAAGACCGACATCTGTTGCCGTAATTCTCGATACACGTGTTTCTTCATTAGAAATATTAGATTGGATTTGTGAAGGATTTTCAGAAAATATTGAAGTAATTAATTATGGAATATTACCTTCAGGATCTATGCCAGTATTGCTAGATCATTTTGGACATAATCTAGGTATTGTAATTTCAGCTTCTCATAATCCAAGTGAATATAACGGCATTAAATTAATTGATGAAAATGGCTCTAAGCTTCAAGATGAAATTGAAATCGAAATTGAAGCAAATATTGAAAATATTTCTTTACCAAATGCACATACTAGCTATAAGGACTCTGAAGAGGGATTTAAAGTTTATTTTGAATTTCTTAATCGGGACCTTGATTTTGACTTAACAGATTTTGATTTACTTATAGATAGTGCAAACGGCTCTGCTTACAAAATAATAGAGGAGTTATTAAAAGATAATGACTCTAAATTTAAAATGATTGCAAATGAGCCTAATGGGGAAAATATAAATTTAGCTAGCGGCGCTACGCATACAGAAAATTTAATCGAAAATCTAAAAAAAGGCGAGATTGGTGCTGCATTTGACGGAGATGCAGATAGGCTCATAATGGTCGATGAAGATGGTATTACCTGCAATGGGGATATCTTAATATTATTAATTGCAAAATATTTATCCTCTACCAATCAACTCAACAATGACGTAGTTGTTTCAACTGTTATGTCTAATTTTGGATTTAAAACTGCAATGGAAAAAAATAATTTTAAAAATATTGAAACAGCTGTTGGTGATAAATATGTTGCAGAAGCAATGTTAGAAAGTAATGCTTCCATTGGTGGTGAGCAATCTGGACATATAATAATTTCAGACAAACTTCCAGTAGGTGATGGTCTTCTTACATTAATATATTCTTTAAAAGCTTTATCTTTTTTTAAAACCACTTTATCGCAATTTCGTAAGGACAATATTAAAGAGTATCCACAAAGGCTAATCAATATAGAACTAAACAATATGCCGGATATAAACCAATTAGAAGAATTAGACAATATAGCAAAGACATTGTCAGAGGAAGAAAATTTAGATGGTAGATACTTAATAAGAAATTCTGGCACAGAACCGCTTCTTAGAGTGCTTGTCGAGGCTAGTGAGGAAGAGTCTGTTGAGAAATTCAGTGAAAATTTAGTCAACAAAATTAAAAACTTCTTACAAACTTAAATAAGTTTCTTATAATTGTAATAACGAGCAATTAGCGCCAGGCCTTGAAAAAGGTGACGAGGAAGTATGTTATCGAAACATTCGGCGGATGCATACTCGGCTCTGCAGTCGTAATAAATTGTTTAAAAACATAGAGAAATCTGTGAACAGAGACAATTTACAGCAGTCTTTATTTTAACCTGCTCGTTGGAATGGAGATATAATGTGTGGAATAGTCGGGTATTCAGGCCCAAAAGAACCATTACCAATTCTAATTAATGGTTTATCACGTTTAGAGTATCGAGGATACGATTCAGCTGGAATTGCAATTTCTGATGGTAACAAAATTACTGTCGAAAAAAAAGAAGGTAAACTTGACGTTTTAAAAAATCATTTAAAAGATAGCAATATTAAAGGCAATATAGGTATTGGTCATACAAGATGGGCAACTCATGGAGTTCCAAATGATGTTAATGCTCATCCACATTCTGACAATAGTGAAGAATTTGCAATCATTCATAATGGAATAATCGAGAACTATGCAGAAATTAAGAAAGATCTTTTAGAAGAAGGTTTTGGATTTAAATCTGATACTGACACAGAGGTTGTTGCAGTTGAGTTAAGTAGAAAATGGAATGGTCAATTGTTGAAAACTGTAATTGATGTAGCAAAAACTTTAGAAGGAACATATGCTCTTGTTGTAACTACTACAAAAGAAGAAGGAACAATTGTTGCAGGCCGTTTAATGAGTCCTCTTGTCTTAGGTGTTGGAGAAAACGAAGTATTTCTAGCATCTGATTCAGCAGCTATTTTAGAACACACAAATAAAATGATTTTTTTGGAAAATGGGGATTTTGTAGAAATTAAAAATGGTCAATATAAGTTGTTTGATTCAGAATTGAACGAGATTGAAAGAGAAATTCAAGAAATAGACTGGGAGGTTTCCGAAGCTGAAAAGCTTGGGTATGACCACTTTATGTATAAAGAAATACTTGAACAGTCAGAAGTAATAGAGCGAACCATTTCTGGAAGACTTGAAACAACTTCTAAAGAAATTCCAATTAAACAAGATGAAGCATCAAAGTATGAAAAAATTTGGATAGTTGCATGTGGTACTGCTTACCATGCTGGTTTATTCGGAAAAGACCTATTTGAAAAAGTTCTAGGAGTTCCAGTCAGTGTAGAACTTGCTTCGGAATTTAGATATAGAGAACCAATAGTTGGCAAAAACGATTTAGGCATTGTAATTTCACAATCTGGTGAAACTATGGACACTATTGCTGCGACAGAGCTATTAAAGGAAAATGGTGCTCATGTCCTTGCTTTAGTGAATGTTGTAGGTAGCTCGTTAGCAAGAATGGCTGACAACGTTTTTTACTTACACGTTGGCCCAGAAATAGGCGTAGCTTCAACTAAAGCTTATCTTGGAATGTTAGTTGGACAATTACTGTTAGCTAAACATTGGGATTCGCAAAATAAATTAGATGTTTCTTTTGATGAGATTGCTGAACTACCAAAATTGATTGAAGAGACTATGGATTGTGAAAAACAAATAAAAGATATATCTGAAAAAATTTATAAAAAGAATGATATTTATTTTATTGGGAGAGGGCTAGATTATGCACTTGCAGCGGAAGGTGCTTTAAAATTAAAAGAGATTTCTTACTTGCATGCAGAAGCGTTAGCAGCTGGAGAACTAAAACACGGAACTTTAGCTTTAATTGAAGACGGAACTCCAATAATTGTAACTGCTAGTCAAAATCACTTGTTAGACAAAACAACTAGTAATGTACAAGAGGTTATTGCTAGAGGAGCTTATGTCATAGCAATTGGTGATAATCAATCAGAAAAATTAGAAAATATATCTGACGAATATGTCACTCTTCCAGATAGTAATGAAATTCTAACTACAGTTATATCTATAATTCCTCTGCAGTTCATTGCGTATCACGTAGCAAATTTAAATGGTGAGTCGATCGATCAACCAAGGAACTTAGCAAAATCAGTTACTGTAGAATAAGCTTATGGCAACTGATAAGCAAAAATTAGGTGATTGGGGAGAAAAACTAATCAAGAAGTTTGATTGTTTTAAATGTAAACATCAAAATACACTCAAACAATTGCCGCCCAATTTTAAATGTGCTGACATTATTTGTGATTTTTGTGGATATTTAGCCCAAGTAAAGACTAAGCAAACAAAAAATATTGATAAAATTCCAAAAAGAATTTTAGGAGCAGCCTGGGGTCCACAAAAAGATCGAATGGATTCAGGAATATACTTTCCCTTATTCTTAATTTTAAAAAATGATAATAATCATTCAATTTTTTATTTATCATCTGACTTACAAACACAAGAAATGTTTATAAAAAGAAAGAAATTATCTGATAACGCAAAGAGAGCTGGTTGGCAGGGTTATTATTTTGATGGTGAAATCATGAAAAATTTAATGACTCGTATTGTGTGAATATGGATAGAGGATTTATATATCTAAAAAAAACAAATTTTTTAAACAATCTTTTGTATCTTAAAGAATTAACCCAAAAAAATTTATGTCTTGTAGTTAAAGCCAATGCTTATGGTCATGGTATTGAATGGGCAGTAAATAGCGCAACAGAAGCAGGAGTTGCATGGTTTGCAGTAGCTTCAGTAGATGAGGGAATCCAAGTTAAAGAACATGCAAAAAAAGCAAGAGTGCTGTTGTTATCTGAACCTTCAATCAGTCAAATAGAAAAGATAAGAATTAATAATTTAGACCTTACTGTATACAATGAAAGTTTTATCAATGCGCTTATTGATAATGGAAGCACTTTTAATGTTCATCTAAAAATTGATACTGGAATGCATAGATTAGGTTTTTCTCCAGAAAAATTTAAAGATTTTTTTAGAAGAATAGAAGATTCAAACTTGAATTTAGTTGGTATTTGTACCCACTTTCCATTGGCAGACACAGATGAAATAGAGACTAAAAGATCAATTAAATTATTTGAAAATACAATTGCAGATATTGACTCAAGCAACTTAATTTTACATATAGACAACTCGGCATCATCTTTTTACAATCTCGATTCATCTTTTAATATGGCAAGAGTAGGGATAGCAGCATATGGTGTTCAAATTACAGCAGTTGACAATGAAAATAAACTTAAACCAACTTTGGAAATAAAAACTAGAATTTCTAATTTACAAACTAGAAAAAAAGGTGAGGCAGTTTCTTATGGAAAAGCACAAACATTATCTAGAGACTCAATTATTGCGACCGCACCTATTGGTTATGGTGATGGCTATCCATGGAATTCGTTTCCTGATGGAAAAGTTATTGTAAATAATCAATTTTGTAATTTAATTGGCCGGGTCACAATGGATCAAATATTATTTGATGTTACAGATGTAAATGTTCAAATTGATGATGAAGTAACTGTTTTAGGTAATTCTATGGATGGTAAGTTGAATATTTCTGTTTCTGACATTGCCCAATGGAATAAAACAATTGAGTGGGAAATTTTAACTAACATGTCTAAAAGACTTGAAAGAGTTGAAGTTGAGTAATTTTATTAAAGAAGATGATTTAGATAACTTTCTTGACAGTTATTTAAAAAGTTTAATTCTTCCAAAAATAATTGGATTGTCAGGTCCTCTGGGAGCAGGTAAAACTACTATTGCAAAAAAAATTATAAAATTCTTTGGATGCAATGATGTTGTTACTTCTCCAACTTTTAATATTGTCAAAAATTATGAAGTTGGAGAAATTAAAATATTCCATGTAGATTTGTATCGCCTTGGTAGTTGGTCCGAGTTTATTGATTTAGATTTACCATTAAATGAAGAAAATACTCTAGTACTAATTGAGTGGGCAAATTTAATGGCTGAAGCAAATATTCCTATAATGGATTTGATTGAAATTAACATAGTTGATGAACACACTAGAGAAATTTTTATAAATGTATAGCTTATCCATTTCAACTTCAGGCAGATATATTTCTGTAGCCATTCACGATGATAAATTGATTTCTAGCAGTTCTGTTTTATCAGAAAATGGTACTACGAATTTATTGATTAAATCAATCGATGAAATAACAAAGAAGTCGAGAATAGAAAAGTCCGACATTAGTGTAGTGTATCTTGATATTGGTCCTGGTTATTATACAAGTTTAAGAATTGGTCTAGCAGTAGCACAGGGAGTATGTGGCAGCCTAGGAATCCCATTGGTGCCTGTAAATGGACTAGACGCGTTAGCTTTCGCGGCACACACTGGTCACAGAAAAATTTGTACAATTATTGACATTAAGAGAGAGGAATACGCATTTTGTTTATATAAGCCAGTACCGGGTGGAGTTGTGAGAGATTCTGAACCAGAGGTTCTAAATGCTGAAAACCTAAAGATTAAATTAGAAGAAGATAACGATAAAAAACTTATAGTAGGTGATTGGCACAGTTTGAATGAAAATTTATTCGGTGAAAATTCATATATTAAATTTGGGTCTCCAGAACATGTCTCGTCTGAAAATATTTTTAATATTGGAAAAGAATTATTTAAAAATAATGATTTTCCAAATTTTAACGAAGTCAGGCTTGAATATATGCGAGAACCTGACGTATCCTTTTCAACAAAAAGTTTAGAAGGTAAGGTTAACTTCCATGATTAAGAAAATTGAAAGATCAACAATTGAATTAGCAGATAAGTTAGCAAAATTAGAAAAAAGTTTATTTGAGACTGCTTGGGATAGTGTTTTGATCAACAACAAAATTAATAATGGAGAGTTTGTATATTGGGTTTTTGAACAAGACAATCAAATTGTTGGGTATCTTGCAATTCAAAAAACGTTTTTTGATATCCATATTTTAGGAATTGGAGTCTTGGAAAGTCATAGAAATAATTCAATTGCAAAAAAACTTACACAGGAGCTAATTTCTTATTTTGAGGTATCTGATTTTAACAAAATATTATTGGAAGTAAGGCAGTCGAATGATATAGCTATAAATTTGTATAAGTCTTTTGGATTCAAACAGTATGGTGTTAGAAAAAATTATTATGTAAATGAAGATGCTAACTTATTTCATTTGGAGAAAGTTTATGCTTGATGAAAAAATAATTCTTGGATTTGAAACATCATGTGATGAAACAGCTATTGCGATATTAAAAGGTGACGAATTGTTAGTAAATACAATTTCATCACAAGTAGATATACATGAAAAATTTGGAGGTGTAGTTCCTGAAGTTGCATCAAGAGCACATGCTGAGATGATAAGAAATATATTCCATGCGTCGTTAAATAGTGCAAATTTACAAATTTCAGATATTGATATAGTTTCAACTACAGATGGCCCCGGTCTCGTTGGAAGTCTTGTAGTAGGATATAATTTTGCTAAGTCAGTAGCTTGGTCTATAGATAAACCATTTCTAACTGTTGACCATATGGTAGGACATTTGGCTGCACCATTAATTGAAAATAGAACAATGAAACCACCATTTATGACACTTTTAGTTTCAGGTGGCCATACTCAAATTGTACTGGTTGAAGAGTGGGGTAATTACCAATTATTAGGTACAACAATTGATGATGCAGCGGGTGAAGCTTTTGACAAATTATCTAGGTTTTGTGGATTCGGTTTTCCAGGAGGTCCAGCAATTCAAAAAATAGGTGAAGGTGGAGATCCTAACAAAATAGAGCTTCCTCGGCCAAAAACAAAGCATGAGTATAACTATTCATTTTCGGGCTTAAAAACTGCCGCAACAAATTTTTTGAACAATCTAGATTTAAATGACAAAGTAACAAAAGCAGACTTTGCTGCATCTTATCAAGAGGCTATTGTTGATTCATTATTATCAAATTTTGTCAAAGCAGTTAATGAAACGGGTGTTAAAAATATTTCTGGAGGTGGTGGAGTGATGGCTAATTCAAGACTCAGAGAAAAAATGAATATTTTTGCAGAAAATAATGACCTCAATATTTACTTACCAACACCAAAATTATCCACTGATAATGCTGCAATGATTTGCGTAGCTGCTCAAAATAATTTAACAACAAACGACATAAATGCTGATGATGTCCGTTTAAGCTCAATAATTACTTAATTTTTAAATAATTTATTTACATATATAAACAAGACAGTATTAAATTCACAATGTAGATATTTATTTAGGAGGTAAATATATATGAATCTTCAACCACTAGGAGACAGAGTTATAGTAAGACCTTTGTCAGAAGAAGACAGTAAGACCCCATCAGGGATCTATATTCCTGACACTGCGAAAGAAAAACCACAAGAGGGTGAAGTTGTAGCAGTTGGTCCAGGAGAGCCAAATGATAGTGGCGAAAAAATTAAACCGGATGTTGAAAAAGGCGACAAAGTCGTTTACTCAAAATATGGTGGTACAGAAATTAAAGTTGAAGGCATAGAGTATCTTATTCTTTCAAGTAGAGATATTCTTGCAAAAGTAAGTAAGTAAGAGGAGAAGTTCATGGCTAAAAAGACATTAGTTTTTAATGAAGTAGCAAGAAAAGGACTTGAAGCTGGTGTTAATAAACTAGCAGATGTTGTAAAAGTAACACTCGGTCCAAAAGGTAGAAACGTAGTTTTAGAAAAAAAATGGGGTGCTCCAACAATCACAAACGATGGAGTAACAATTGCAAAAGAAGTTGACCTAGAAGACCCATATGAAAACATGGGTGCTCAGCTTGCAAAAGAAGTTGCATCTAAAACAAATGATGTAGCAGGTGATGGTACAACAACAGCAACAGTGCTTGCTCAAGCAATGGTAAATGAAGGTATGAAAGCTGTTGCAACAGGTGTAAACCCTATGGAAGTCAAAAGAGGTATGCTTGAGGCATCAAAAGCAGTTACAGACTTTATTGCAGGATTTTCAAAGTCAATAGGAGGAAAAGATGAAATTGCTCAAGTAGCTTCAATATCTGCAGCTGATACTGAAATTGGTGAAACAATTGCTGAAGCAATGGACAAAGTTGGTAAAGACGGAGTTATTACTGTTGAAGAAGGACAGACCTTTGGTATGGAGCTTGAATTCACAGACGGAATGCAATTTGATAAAGGATTTATATCTCCTTATTTTGTTACAGATGCTGATAGGCAAGAAGCTGTTTTAGAAAATCCATATATCTTGATCGTGAATTCAAAAATCACTGCAGTAAATGATTTACTTCCATTACTTGAAAAAGTAATGAATTCAGGAAAACCACTTTTAATTCTTGCTGAAGATGTTGAAGGTGAAGCTTTAGCGACACTAGTTGTTAATAAACTTAGAGGAACATTTACCTCTGTTGCAGTAAAAGCTCCTGGATTTGGCGAAAGAAGAAAAGCGATGTTGCAAGATATTGCTATTTTGACCGGCGGAGAAGTAATTTCGGAAGAACTTGGTTTAAAGACTGAAAACACTACCGTAGACATGCTTGGTGAAGCTGCAAGAGTTGTTGTGAAAAAAGATGCTACAACTATTGTTGACGGAAAAGGCAAGAAAGCTGATGTTGATGGCAGAGTTAAGCAAATACAAGCTGAAATTGACGAATCAGATTCTGATTGGGATAAAGAAAAACTTCAAGAAAGATTAGCTAAATTATCAGGCGGAGTAGCTGTTGTAAAAGTAGGTGCTGCAACTGAAGTGGAGCTTAAAGAAAAAAAGATGAGAATTGAAGATGCATTAGCTGCTACCAGAGCTGCTGTTGAAGAAGGAATAGTTGCTGGTGGTGGTGTAACACTAATAAGAGCACAAGAGTCAATAGATAAAATTTCTGGCGGAACAGAGGGAGAGATAGTTGGAAGAAATATAGTTCAAAAAGCTCTTGAATCTCCACTAAGACAAATAGCAGTAAATGCTGGTTATGAAGGTGGCGTAATGGTTGAGAAAGTTAAGTCTGAAAAAGGTAATGTAGGACTTAATGCAGCAACTGGTGAAACTACTGACCTCGTTAAAGAAGGTGTAATTGACCCTGCAAAAGTAACAAGATCAACTGTTCAAAATGCAACTTCAATAGCTTCATTGGTATTAACTACAGAAGCATTAGTTGCAGAAGAGCCAGAAGATGAACCACCAATGCCTCCAGGGGGAATGGGCGGCATGGAAGGTATGATGTAATAAATTTACATCTAAGAATTAAAAAAGAGTGGACATCGTTCCACTCTTTTTATATAGTATACAAATATTATGAAAAGCATACGTGGAGCAATTGCAGTTGTTGAAAATAATGAAGTAAGTATTATGTCTTCTTCTAAAAAACTTATTAATGAAATTCTAATTAAGAATGCAATAACTGAAAATGATATTGAATTTGCTATTTTTACAGTAACTTCCGACATTTCTGTAGCTTTTCCAGCAAAAGCATTTAGAGAGCTTGAAATGACATCCGTTGCTGCTATAGACACACTTGCACCAAATATAGATAACGATCTTTCAGGGTGCATTCGCATATTGATCTATTTAAATAAAGATTTAACAGAAGTTAGTCATGTTTATTTAGATGATGCAAAAAAATTGAGACCAGATAGATAAAAATTTATTTGCAAAACTAAATACCCTGCTAACATACTTCTTAATGAAATTAAATAACACATACTTTTACTTTAGAGAGCACATATAGGTTGCCCTAAAGTACGCTGTGTAAAATCGGGCAAAAGCCCGATTTTTTTATTTTAAGGAGGAAAATTGATAGTAGTAATGAAGCAGTCACATACTGATGAAGATATTGAGAAAGTAAAGGAAAAAGCCATACAGCAAGGACATGAACCACTTGTTATAAACGGTGTTGAAAGAAGTGTCGTTGCAGTCAGTGGAAAAGTAAATGATGATCATCGAGCCGTGATGAAGCTTTTACCAAATGTAAGTCGAGTTATTCCAGTAGGAAAACCATATAAACTTGCAAGCAAAAACTACAAAAAGGAAAATTCCATAATTCAAATAAAAAACCTAACCATTGGTGGTGATGAAGTTGCAATTATTGCTGGTCCAGACAGTGCAGAGACACAGGAACAAACAATTGAAACTGCAATGGCTGCAAAGGATGCAGGATCAAATGGTTTGAGAGGTGGTGCATTTAAGCCAAGAACTTCTCCATATAGTTTCCAGGGATTGGGGGAAGATGGATTAAAAATGCTAAAGGAGGCCTCCGAAATAACTTCATTACCTCTCTTTAGTGAAATTATGGATGCCCAACATTTGTCAATGATGGAAAAATATGTAGACGTTCTACAAATTGGTGCAAGAAACATGCAAAATTTCAAACTTCTTGAAGCTGTTGGTGAATCAGAGTTGCCTGTTTTGTTAAAACGAGGAATGTCTGCAACTTTGGATGAGTT
Organism: uncultured Candidatus Actinomarina sp.; assembly: GCA_902610815.1. Lineage (GTDB taxonomy): Bacteria > Actinomycetota > Acidimicrobiia > Actinomarinales > Actinomarinaceae > Actinomarina. Next base: position 516,515 of record CACLXG010000001.1, on the reverse strand, counting down.
ATTACTTGCAAGTGAGTACATCTTATCAAGAGGAAATGAGAATGTTATGTTGTGTGAAAGAGGTATTAGAACCTATGAGACAGCTACAAGGAATACATTTGATATAAATGCTATTCCTTTTTTGAAGCAGAACAGTCATTTACCTGTAATTGCTGATCCTAGTCATGCAACAGGTGACAATACTTTAGTTGAGCCAGTTGCATTAGCAGCTATAGCTGCTGGGGCTGATGGATTATTAATTGAAATTCATCCAAGGCCAGAGGAAGCTTTATGTGATGGCCCACAAGCATTACTACCTAGCGAATTAGAAACTTTGATAACCAAAGCATCAATCGTCGCAAAGGCGGTTGGAAGGTCACTTTAATGCTAAAAAAAGTTCATATTATTGGTCTTGGTTTAATGGGAACTAATTTGGGAATCAAGTTGGTTAATAGTGGCATTCAAGTAAGCGGATCTGATATATCAGAAAATAACGTAAGGCGTGCAAAAGAACTTGGGGCTCTTTCTTTGGATCATAAAGAATTAATAGATTATGATCTTACCGTTTTAGCTACACCTATAAATGAAATTATCAAATATTTTGATTCGCAATCTTCATTGAAAACAAAAGCTATTGTCGACTTGGGAGGTACAAAACAGCTTATATGTAAAAAAATGGATGTATCTTCTATCCCCTCAATTGGTGGACATCCATTATGCGGTATTGCTGACAATAGTACGTGGGTACCGACTCCTGAAATGTATGAAGGGGCACCATTTTTACTATGTGAAACAAAGTCAACAGATGAACAAAGTAAAACACTAGTTTTAGAATTTGTACGAGCTATTGAATCTAAAGAGATATGGATTGATCAATCAAAACACGACGAGTTAATTTCTTTGACAAGTCACTTGCCGCACATTCTAAGTTCAGCCTTAGTTTCACTTGCTATGAAGGAGCAAAATTTGAACGAATTGATAAATTTAGCTTCTGGCGGTTTTGATGGAGCTACTCGTCTATCTAGGACGTCACCAAATATGATTTCTGATATGTATCTAACAAATGTTGACAATGTCAAAGATTTAATAAATAAATTAATAACAGAACTTGAACAAATTCAAAAAATTAATGACGAGAAAATTATGTTAGATTATTTGTCAGATACTGTTGATTGGCGTAGGGCATTAGCAGATAAATTTGGAGAAAGAGACCTATCATAGTGAAAATTCAAGGCTCTTTAAGTATTATTGGTGACAAATCTCTTTCTCATAGAGCAGTAATTCTTTGCTCTTTAGCAACTGGAGTTTCAAGCATCAAAAATATTTTATTGTCTGGAGATACTAAGGCTACGATACAGATCTTTAGACAATTAGGTGTAGAAATAAATGAAACAAACAAAAATGAAGTTGAGATTCACGGAGTAGGGTTACGTGGCTTAAAACAACCAAAAGATCCAATTGATGCAGTAAATTCGGGTACAACTGCAAGGCTTCTTATAGGTCTACTGTCAAAACAAAATTTCAGATCTGAGTTGACCGGTAGTTCACAATTAATCAAACGCCCAATGAAGAGAATAGTTAAGCCACTTAATGAAAAGGGTGCTGCTATTAAAGATTCCAATGGTAAATTACCAATTAATTTTGAGCCAAAAGATTATAAATTTGAAAGTATTCATTCAGAAAAACCAAGTGCACAAGTTAAAAGTGGATTTCTTCTTGCATCACTATATCATGATAAATTTCCGACGACTGTTACTGAAGAGATGCCAACAAGAGATCATACTGAACGAATGTTAAATTTAATGGGAGTAAATACCGTGAGACTTGGTAATTCTATAACTATAGAGCCTATACAAAGCCTTAGAAATATTAATTATACTGTGCCTGGAGACCCTTCTTCAGCAGCATTTTTGATAGCTCTTGGGCTTATGAAAAGTAAAAAATTAATCATTAAAGACGTTTTACTCAACGAGAGAAGAATTGGTTTCCTTAAAATACTAAAAAGAATGAACGCAAAAATATCAATTGAAAATTTAGAAGTCCAAAATAATGAATCAGTAGGAGATATACATGTTTCAAAATCTAATCTATCTGCTGTCAAGATTAGTAAAGAAGATGTATCTGACATGGTGGATGAATTTCCAATATTCACTCTTTTGGCGACTCAAGCAAAGGGAACAACTACCGTTAGCGGTGCAGGTGAGTTAAGGCTAAAAGAATCAGACCGTATAGAATCTATGGAAAAATTTATTCAAACTCTTGGTGGTAATATAGAAGTTAATCCTGATGGTTTTAAAGTTAACGGACTGCAAAAACTAAAATCAGGACAAATTAAAACTTTTGAAGACCACAGAATAGCTATGACTGGTGTAATTGCAAACCTAGCAATTAATAACAGAATTAAACCAGATAACATAAATTGTATTTCAGATTCTTACCCTAGTTTTTTTTCAGATCTTGAAAAAATTGGAGCAAATTATGACAATTAGATTAGGGATAATAGGTTGGCCATTAATAAAGACATTTTCTCCAAAAATACATCAAAGTCTTTCTATGATCTCAAATATTGATATTGCTTATAAAAAATTACCAATTGAGAATTTTACTTTAGATATCTTTGAAAGTTTAAATAATAATTTTGATGGATATAACGTAACAATTCCGCATAAAGAAAAAATTTATAATTTATCTAAAGATTTAAAGAATGTCTCGCCATCATTAGAAGTTGATAATATTAAAGCTGTAAATACTGTAAAAGTAGATGACAACATTGTTTCATTATCAAATACAGATGTCGATGGTATTAACCAAACTTTTGAATTTATCAATTTTGATGTTATTGATAAGTATGTTCTTATTCTTGGTAGTGGAGGAAGTGCTCAAACTGCAAAGTATACGTTATCAGAAAATAATAAGGTCGATATAGTGTCTAGAAATAAAACGGATGGAGACTTAACTTATGCGGAGCTTAATGAGATTGCTGGTGATGTTGAGGTCATTATAAACACTACACCACTGGGAATGCCACCATATGAAAATGAAAAATTGCCTATAAGTCACCTTAATTTTTCAAAATTAGAATTGTTCTATAACTTTGGATATGGTGTAACTAAACAATTAACAAGTGAACTTCCCAAAAATGTAAAAACAATTGATGGGAGAATAATGTTAATTGCTCAAGCAATTTCATCGTTTAACATATGGACAGGACAAAGTATAAAATTTAACGAAGTTTACAAGGAAATTTTAGAAAGGATAGATTATGAAAATTAAATATCTGACTGCTGGTGAGAGTCATGGACCAGAATTAACAGCAATTATAGAAGGTATTCCATCAAATTTTGAGGTAAGTAAAAATTATATTGACGAGTTTCTAGCAAGAAGGCAAAAATCTTTAGGTTCTGGTGGAAGAATGAATATAGAAAAAGATGAGATTTTTATTACTTCTGGAGTCATTAACAATTTATCAACTGGCGGTCCGATAGCAATAAAGATAATCAATAAAGACTGGAAAAATTGGAAGGATAAAGAAATAGATCCTTTCGTAGTTCCTCGTCCAGGACATGCTGATTTAGTCGGGACATTTAAGTATAAACATGATGACATAAGGATTTCACTTGAAAGGGCAAGTGCTCGTGAAACTGCAATTAGATGTGCAATTGGAGCTATCTGTCATCAAGTTTTAACTCAACTTGGTGTTGAACTTGTTGGTTATGTTTCATCTATTGGCGAGCAAAAGTTAGAAAATATTAATTTAGAAGACATAGGTCTAATTAAAAAACTTGTTGATGAATCTGAAGTATCCTGTCCGAATAAAGAAGCAAGTGAATTAATGATAAATGAAATTTTAAAGGCAAGAAAGAAAAAAGACACTTTAGGTGGCTCTATAACATTATTGGCAAAAAATTTCCCTGCAGGGTGCGGTAGCTATGTTCATTTTGATAGAAAGCTGGATGCAAAACTTGCTTCATCAATCATGTCTGTACAGAGCGTTAAAGCTGTTGAGGTTGGTAGTGGTATAGAGGCATCTAAAGATTTTGGTACTGGCGTACAAGATCAAATAGTTTTAAATGAACGAAATGTTGAACGAATTACAAATAATTTAGGAGGATTTGAAGGAGGCATGTCAACAGGAGAGCCAATTATGATAACATCTTATTTAAAACCTATAAGTACAACTTTGACTCCTATAAAGAGTGTTGACTTAGCATCACAGAAAGAGACGGAAACTACCTATGAGAGATCTGACACCTGTGCTGTGCCTAGAGCTGTTCCAATTTTTGAAAGTGTAATATCTATAGATCTTTTAAATTCCCTGATTGAAAATACAGGTGGAGATAATAAAGAAGTAATTTTAAAAAGAGTTAATGAAATAAAAGATATAACTCTTGATAGCTTTAATTTGGCAAATAAAACATGGTCTATGAAATATGAAAATGAATAATTCATTTTATATATGTGGATTTATGGGTGTTGGTAAAACTACGATTTTAAATAATATAAAACAGCAAACTCAATATACGTGTATTGATTTGGATGAAAGTATAGAGAATAAGTATGGTCAAATAGATAATATATTTGAAGAAAAAGGAGAGACTTTTTTTAGAGAAATTGAAGAAAAAGAATTTTTTGCAAATCAAAACAAATTTAATTTAATTTCTTTAGGTGGTGGTGCGATAGAAAATGACAATATTTTTGAGAATTTACTTAAAAGTAATCAAACCATTTATTTAAGTCTTAACTTTGAAAGCCTTTGGGAAAGAATTAAAAATACCAACAGACCACTAGTTAGTACTGGAAGAGAAGTACTTGAAAGTAGATATAAAAATAGAATAAAAAGGTACGAGATGATGGAATATAAAATTTCCACTGAGAATGTCAAAGATACTACAAGCAAAGTATTAGAAATAATGGAAACCCAAAATGCTTAAAAATATTTATCTAAATAGCACTGAAGAGTTAATCAAATATATTAATGAAGATTTACCAAATGAGGGGTTAATTATTCTGGATTCTTCCCTTGAGCAATTTAAATTACATAACAACGTTAATGTAAGTCATGTTTATTTAAATGTTTCTGAAGAAACAAAAAATTTAGAAACAGTTGAAAAAATTTGGGAAATAATGTTTTCATCAAATTTAAATAGATTAGACGAAATAGTAATTATTGGAGGTGGAGTTTTGCTCGACCTCTGTTCTTTTGCTGCAAGTACATATAAAAGGGGTGTTGGGTTCACATTAGTACCATCTACTTTATTAGCTATGGTTGATGCATCTCATGGAGGTAAAAATGGTTTTAATAATGATTATGGAAAAAACCAGATTGGCACTTTTAATTTACCCAAGGGTGTTGTTGTGTGTTTTGAACTCCTCAATACATTGAAAGATAAAGATTATAAAGATGGCTTAATTGAGCTTGTAAAACACGGATTAATTGGTAGTAAAGAAATATTTAATAAATTGGTTACTACAGATAATTTCAAAATAGATACTGATACAATCAAAAAAGGAATACAAATCAAAGAAGATATTGTAAAAGAAGATTATTTAGAAACTGGAAAAAGAAAATATTTAAATTTCGGACATACAATAGGGCACTTAATTGAGAAAGATTCAAAGTTCACTTTATCACACGGTGAAGCTGTAGCTATAGGAATGATTTATGAACTTGGGCTATCAAAAAAACATTTTGGTTTACCACAAGAAGTAATTGATTTATATATATCATATTTAGAAAAACTTGATTACAAAAAATCATATGAATTTGAAAACAGTATTGATTACTTGTTAGAAATTTTAAAAGATGATAAAAAAAGTAAATCTGATTCCGTAGATATTGTTTTATTGTCAGACATATCACATCCTAATCTAATTAGCATAAGTTTCGATGAATTGATTGAGGTGATTCAAAATTAAAAATATATATTTTATCAATGGTCCTAATCTGAATTTTTTAGGCATAAGAGAAATTACAGAATACGGTTCAACAAGCTATGATGAGCTAAAAAATTTAGTCAATTCTGAAGCTAAAAAGTTAAAAATCAAAACTGTTTTTTTTCAATCAAATATTGAAGGCGAGATTGTAAATTATATACAAAACCTAATCAATATTGAAAATTCCTGGATTGTGATTAACCCTGGAGCATACACGCATACAAGTATTGCAATAAGAGACGCCCTTCAGATTTATGCACAAAACAATGAAATAGTTGAAGTTCATATTTCAGATATAAACCATAGAGAACAATTTAGAAAAACAAATTTAATTTCTGATATTTGTAATAAATCAATTATTGGAACAGGTGTGCAGGGATATATTGAAGCACTGGAGTATATTAATGAAAAATAATCAAACAATTGCTTACCAAGGTTCATCTGGCTCATATTCAGAGGAACTTTTAAAAAAGGAATATCCGGACTATCTGTATCATCCAACTGAGACATTTACTGAGTTAATATCATATGTAAAGTCTGATTCTGGCATTGGATTATTACCTGTTGAAAATTCAATCGCAGGTACTGTGAATGAAGCATATGAAGAGCTTATAGACAGTGGTCTAAAAATATTTGCTGAGTATGTTCATAGAATTAACCACAGTTTAATAGGCTTAGTTGGTTCAGATATAGCAAATATTACAAATGTTATTTCTCACCCACAGGCATTACAACAGTGCAGCAAGTATATACAGAAGCATAAGTTTAGAATCACTCCAGTCTTTGATACTGCTGGAAGTGTATTTGAAATTTTAGAAAATAATGAACTAACTACTGCTGCGATTGCTGGAGATCATTTTGAAAGCGATGAAAGATTTTTGATTTTAGAAAAAAATATATCAAATCATGAGGAAAACTATACCAGATTTCTTCTTATTGGAAATATAGATTTAGATCAGAATCAAGTAAAAAATAAGGTTTCATCAGTGCTCATATCTGATGATAAGCCAGGTTCGCTTTTAAAGTCTTTGAATATTTTTAGTGATTTGGATATAAACCTTACAAAACTTGAATCACGACCAATACTGGGAAGACCTTGGGAGTATAAATTTTATATTGATTATGAATTAGAAAACTTGGAAAAACAATCTGAGCTTGAGGAAAAAATAAGTAAAGTTTCTAAAGAATTTAAGTTATTGGGACACTATCCAAAAGCTATTCAATAATTTTCCACTGAACACCTTTTTCAGAATCCTCTACTTGCAAACCAGAAGATTCTAATATATCTCTAACTTCATCAGAAAGCTCATAATTTTTTTCATTTCTCAACTTCGACCTTAGTAATATTAGTTTTTCAACTAACATTTCAAAACGCTCATTGTTCTTCTTATAAGACTCTATTTGAATTTCTAAATTAGCAATTTCTTTTAAAGTGGATTTATCTGCAGAAGTTATCTCAGTTTCAATACTATCTATTTTTTTGACAGAGCTCTTTTTGTCAGATACCAATAACTTTTGTAAAGTATTTAAACTTTCTTCAGAATCTTTTTCGAAGATATGAGCTCCTTCTTTGTTTAATACAGTTACATTGCCTAATCCAACAACTTTAAATGTTTCATTTTTTCCAGAAATAATTAATGCAGTGTGTTCATCGACGCCAAGAATGTTTGAATAAGACTTATCTAAAAGAGCCTTCATTCTATTCTCGCCAACATAACTAAAGCTAGTATCATGATTTCCACCTTCTGCATTATTAAAGTGAGGAACTACTGTACATGACAGACCATAAACATCTAAAATATTTAACCCTTTTTCCCAATAAGGATCTTGACCTACTTTATAAATTTCATAAACAGGTAATGTATATTCTCCAAGAGTAGAGGCCGCTGCACTTGCAAATAAGCTATTACCACCCTTTATCAAATGATTTTTTAAAGTTTGCTCAAATTCATTACCATGCCATAACTTGCTGGCATAACTAGGACTTCCTGGCCCAGCAAAAATAAATGATGCATTTTCTAATAATTGAATTGATTTAAAGAACGATTTTGTATTTAATTCTTCAATTTTTCTGTAACTAGATAGTTTCAGCTCAACATTTAAACTTACTTTGTAAAAATCTATAATTTTTTCAACGAGTTGATTAGCATTTTCTTGAAATCCAAATGGTGAGTCAATCATAAAAATGTTTGAAGAATCATCTAACCCTTTAAGCAGCTCTCTATGCACACTAACTAAGTTTGGGCTTGTTTCACCAGATCCTAAAATAGCTAATGATCCTTTAGCGTTTTTCATGAATCTATTATATATTTTTTTTGTACACAACTAAAGGTGTATAATTTAAACATGGCAAGTTTATTAGCTTTAATTCTTGAAAAATTTACAATTGAAATCATCCCAAAACTTCCATTATTTGTTAGGACTCCTTTGTATGTAAACATATTAAAACTTCGCAAAGTACGTGATCGAATTAGGCTCGATGTAACAAGAAAAAATCCTACATTCCAAGATCGTTTAGATTATGCTATTGACTCAAGAGTAAACCTCAATAATTCAGGTGAAAGAATTTTACCTTTTAATGATGAAGTTCAAATCGAAGAACTTAAAGATTCTCCTGTCAAAATTTATAAATTTACTCCAAAAAATGCAGAGAGTGGAAAGTATGGTGTTTATTTTCATGGAGGTGGCTATTTTGCGGGAAGTATTAAGTCACATAAAAATTTTGTTTCAATCATTTCTCAAAAATCAAATTTAGTGATTTATTTTTTTGAATATAGGCTGAGTCCTGAACATAACTTTCCTGCTGCACATGAAGATGCAAAGATAGCTGTAGAATTTATTGACGCCCTTCATAAAGACGAACACTCAATTTGGATGGGTGAATCAGCTGGGGGAGGTTTAGCCACAGGCCTTGTAGTAGATGATGGGTTTATGTATAATCCTAACAGTCTCATTTTGCTTTCACCTTGGCTTGATTTGTCAGACGGGTTTCAAGATAAAAGATATCTCAAAAACAGAGATGTAACAATAATTATTGAAGGAATGTATGAGGTTGGAGAGTTTTACGCAGGAGAGTACGGTACCACTAATCCAGTACTGTCACCAGTTTATGCTGATATAAATAGTTTTCCGGAAACTTTAATCCAGGTCTGTTCCGATGAATTACTTTACAATGATGCAATTGAATTTGTGAAAAAATTAAGAGATAAGAATACAAATGTACAACTTCAAACATGGGATAAACTTTGGCATGCATGGCACTTTTTTCCAATTAAGGAAGCATTTGAGGCTATTGATAACATAGCTGAATATATTAAGTCCTCAGAATTTCACTCTTCTAAATGATGAAGGGCAAATCCAAAAGGTAATTCCAACCTGTTGTCTGACATAATTTTTTCGTTTTTAAGAATTTTATAAGTGTCATCATCTGCAGTAATTTTACCGTTGTTTAAAATTACACTTCTATTACAAATTTCCAACGCCATTGGTAAATCATGGGTAACAAGGATAATTGATACATCTAAATTTTTAAGTATATCTATTAGTTCTCTCCTAGAAGCAGGATCTAAATTTGAACTAGGTTCATCTAAAACTAGTAATTCAGGATCTGAAGCCAGAACACTTGCTATTGCCACTTTTCTTTTTTGACCAAAGCTTAAATGGTGAGGTGGTTTGTCTTTAAACTGCAGCATCTTAACTTGCTCGAGTGCGTTGATTGAATTTTTCTTTACTAACTCATCACTGAATCCAAAATTTTTTGGTCCAAACATGACATCTTCTAACACGGTTGGCATAAATAGTTGATCATCTGGATCCTGGAAAACTAAACCTACAGATTTTCTAATTTTCGAAATATTTTCTTCTGAAAAATCTTTATTATTTAATGTAATTTGCCCATTTAAATCACCTAGAATCCCGTTCAAATGAAGAATGAGAGTAGTTTTACCTGCTCCATTAGGGCCTAATACAGCAAGCCTTTCACCTTTTGATAAACTTAGATTTATATTTTCAAGAGCTTTAAATCCATCTGGATATTCAAAACTTAAGTTATCTACATTGAGGTATTCCTGATTCATAAAACGAACCTATCTACAATACAAATTACAATTGAAAATATGGAAATTAGAAATATTAAATTAGATGAATTAAACTCTCGTGCCTCTAGCTCTAACGTTCCTTTAAAGCCCCTAGAAATCATAGAATTATAAACCCTTTCTCCTCTTTCATACCCCCTAATCAACAAGGCACCAGATGCAAAAGCAAGGGGTTTAAGTGTTTTTATTCCTTTTTCAGAATAACCTCTTGAGCGCATTGATATTTTTACTCTTTTTACCTCGTCAATGAATACATCAATATATCTAATTGCAAAAGAAAATATAGAAATTAACAAAGGTGATACTTTAAGTTTCTGTAATCCATATATTATTTCGATATTAGACGTTGTCGCAGTAAGAACAATTGCCAATGTGACACAAAGAGTGATTTTTATCAGAATTGATATCATTTCATCAACTCCAGTCTTATAAATACTGAAATTGAAAAAACTTGTTAAGATTTCTCCATTCCCTTTACTCACAAATGGTAAAAATAAGGCAAACAATACAAATGGTATATCTATTGAAAGTCTTTTTAAATATGTTTTAAGTTGTAATTTTGAAACAATCAATAAACCCGCAACTATTACTGCTTGAAGTACAACCGAAACATTGTTTTCCAAACTCAAAAAGGCAATAGAGAGAATAATTGCAAAAAAGGAAAGTAATTTTATTTCGGGTTTGATTTTTACTAAATACGAGTCACTATGAGTTTCTAAATGATGAGAATGGGATGTTTCCATATTTGTTTATCTTAATGCAAATAATTTGCAATAAAAGATTTATTTACATTTTTTGCAATACCCTGAGTATACGAAGTGATTTGTTATCTCTCTAAAATTTGTTTCACTAGTTATTAGATTATTTACTTTTTCAGATGTTTTTATATCAAGATCTGAAATGTCTCCACAAGACTCACAAACAATATGTATATTTGAATGTACATCTTTTACAAAATATAGTCCTGAGCCATGTACCTGGTGGGAATGTTCAATTAGATTTATATTTTCTAAAAGTTCTAGAGTTCTATAAACAGTAGCTAAGTCAATATTTTTATCTTTTTTTAATGAAAGTTTATGTAGCTCTTCAACAGTAAAGTGCTTATGCCCAGATGTTTCAAGAATTTTGCAAACAACTTCTCTTGCATTAGTTATTCTTTTACCTCTTTTTCGTAATTCATTAACGAAATCCATATTCAAGTATATTATATGTCTGACGGGCAAAATTATGAAAAAAAAGTTTCTTAGAATATTAAACAGATATAGTTTGCTTTATCTCCCTACTGGATGGGTTATCGGACTTGCTATCATTTTTATTGCTTATGAACCAATAACTGTTCTTTATTTTCTTAGTTTATTTGTTTTGGGTATTTTTGGATTCCTTATTCTTTATACATCAAATAGGAACATGGTTGATGACTCTTATAACATTTCAGAACACCAATATTCAATCATTGAGTTTTACTCAGACTACTGACTAGGTTGCACTGCTTCAAAATTCATAGTTGATGAATTTAAAAAGAAAAATCCAGATGTTTATTTTGTTTCTATAAATGCAAGTAAGCAAAAAGATCATGAGTTTATTGATATATATAACTTAAACAACACTCCAACATATGTATTGATTAATAATCAAGGTGAAAAACTTGGAAGAAGAGTTGGTACATTTTATCCTAAGTATTTCGAAAATAAAATAGGTTAGGAAATTTTGTCTCCAAGCTCTGCTTTGTCGGATGGCTGAAGTAATAGTACATCTCCATTTTCAGCAATTGATCCTAAAACTAAGCACTCACTCATAAATGGTCCTATTTGTTTATTTCCAAGATTTATAACTGCTATACAAGGCTTTTCTTGAAGTTCATTTAGTTTATAGTTTGTTATCTGTGCACTGGTTTTTTTAGTGCCAATTAAATTACCAAAATCAATTGTGAGTTTGTATGCTGGTTTTTTAGCTTCTTTGAAAATTTCTGCCTTAATTATTTTCCCGACACGAATGTCTAATTCAAAAAAATTAGTTGATTTATCACTTTCCATATAACAAACATAATTACATACTTAATTCATGTCAAAATTATTAATTCTTAGCGCAGGAGTTAGTGAAGATTCAAACAATACCAAATTAGCAAAAAAGCTAAACAAATTTCTTGACGAAAAGGCTGTGCCTAATGACATTCATGAAAATCTTTATGAAAATATTCCATTTTTGCTAAACAACCAAAAAGATGTTCCAAAAAAAATATTGGAAATGAGAAAATCTCTAGAAAGTGCAGACAAGATTATTATTTTTAGTCCAGTTTTTAATGGAGGATTTTTGGCACATTTAAAAAATACTCTTGATTGGTTATCTCTTGCTTACGATGAAAATAGATATAATTCACTATTTAAAAATAAATCAGTAGGTGTCATTACATCAGTAAGAGGTGGTGGTGGAAATGCTCAAAATGCTTTTAACATACTGAGTGCGCAATTAATGAATTATGGATTAAGAGTTTTTGAAGAATTTCATTTGATTACAAATAAGGAACACCAAAAAGATTCCTCAATTGAAGAAAATCAAAAAGTTTTTGAAAATATTACAGATTATGTAAATAGATTTTTAAAATTTTAGTTTCTCATCAATTAAGTTATAAATTTTTGTTGTTAATTCTTCTACAGAAATTTCTTTGGTGTTATAAATTGGGTTTAATATCTCAATAGTTATTTCACCACTTCTCAACCAAACCTCTCCTTTCCTCATAAGATTATGTGCATTATGAGTAACTACCGGAACAATGGGCAGATGAAAATCTTTTGATATATAAGCAGCTCCTTTCTTAAAGGGGAGAAGATCTTTTTGGTTACTTCTTTTTCCTTCAGGGAAAATCATGATAGAGTTCTTGTTTTTAATTACTTTTGATATAGAGTCATTAATTTTTTCGAAATTTGCGCTTGCATTTTTTCTATCTATTCGAGGTAGTCCTAAAACTTTTAATACCCTTCCAAACACTGGTATCCTAAATAGCTCAGTTTTTGTAAGAAACCTTATTGATACAGGTAAAGCAGTTATATGCGTAAAAATATCTAAAGTAGAGGGATGATTTGAAACTACAACATAGCTTTTATTTAAATCTATTTTTTCTGCACCCTTAACAATAAGTTTTATACCTACAAATTTAAGCCCGACCCAACCAAAAAATTCATATATCTTTGTTGCTATTAATTTCCCATAAGGCAAAAAAGAAGCAATGATAATTAGAATCATTATCGGAATTAATACAAATATCATAAAAACTGGGAATAGAAAAAATGTTCTGGTGAAAATAGGAATTGTGACTTTTGTGTTCATATTTGTATTTTAAAAAAAGAATTGCCTTGATATCAAATAATTGAAATAAATATCATTAAAATTAATAAAATGAAAAAATTTTTTATTGTTTTATTCCTACTTTTTGCTTTTTGTGGTGATAATTCTGAACAAACACCTCAACCTGAAGCTAGTAGTACCGATACAACAGAAGCAACAATTACTGCAGAAGAGGAATCTACAACTACTACTGAAATTGTACAATTAGATTCTTTTGAGGGTACAGTCTATGAAATTCTAAAAGACAAAAGCAGGGTGGGTTATTTAGCTCCAAAGCAATTTTTGAACTCTGGCCTCGAAACCGTAGAAGGTGTTACAAGTGAGATTATTGGAGAATTCACTCTTGAACTATCTGAATGCGACCAATCAGATTCTTGTCTATACATAACAAATTTGTTGATTCGCGTTGATATCTCTACTCTAAAAAGTAATAACTCAATTAGGGATTCAGCAATTAAATCTCAGTGGCTTGAATCAAAATTATTTCCAGAGGCTGTATTTAAGATAGATGAATTGGTTATTCCAAATAAAAATTTTGATTCTAAAGTTGAAGATACAATAGTTGGTAAATTGTCAATTAGAGAAATAGAGTTAGACACACCGTTTTCTATTACAGCATCACTAGTGGGTGATGAAATACGTATTCAAGGATTCTCAGAAATCGACACTACTTGGTTTGGTTTTGATGCTCCAACAAAATTTAATGCATGGGAAGTTTTGAATCCAATAGGTTTGACAGTAGATTTGGTCGCAAAGCAAAAATAAATTGGTAAAAAATAAATTAGTTTATAAAAATTTAGATAGTTCTGTAGAAAACACAAAAAATAATTATGCTTCTGTAGCTGTTTTATTTTTTGATGAAGTTGAAATTCTATTTATAAAGCGATCAGAAAACATGCCTACACACAAGGGACATATAGCGTTTCCTGGTGGAAAAAAAGAAAAAAATGATATAAGTATTATTCATACCGCAGTACGTGAAGCCACGGAGGAATTATTGATATCTGATAATTTAATTACTCCATTTGGCTACATAGACTCTGTTGACACAGTAGAGTACAAATTTGAAGTTTACCCTATTCTCTGCCTGTTAGAAAACAAACCAAAAAAGTTCAACAAAGATGAAGTTCAAAAAGTTTTATACGCATCAATTGATGATCTAAAGTTAGAAAAAAATTGGGTATACAGAGGTCTGTATCCAAATGATTGGATTTTTCATATTGATAACGAAATTTTATGGGGTGCAACGGCAAAAATGATTAGAAATATATTAAATCTCGATTTAGATTTTAATCAAGACTCCGAGCTTCATCCTTAACTGCTAAGTAAAGTGAAATAAATATAAAAAATAATGTTACAAAAAATATATTATTAATTACTTCATCCAGAAAAATATAGCCAACATAAATTCCTACTATTGGCACAACATAATCAACCAGAGTTGTAAACGTAGCCGAAAGTCTTTTAATTGTATAAAAGAAAAGAGAGTAGTTAAAGATGTCTATAAAAACTAAGCCAGATAACCTTAGGGCCTGAGAGCGATTTAAAATTTCAACTTCCCCTCCAAGGATAAAAAACAAAATTAAAGAAAAAGCTGTGCTTGCTATCCATTGAGCTAGTAGATAAGTTCTCGCAGGAATGTATTGAGAGTCTTTTTTATTTGTAATATTGCTTAATGCAAGTCCCTGTACACCAATTAGTGCTAGTAATCCTCCAGTTAGGAGATCTCCATCATTTGATAGACCAGTAGCTCCAGAGGCAAAAAGTAAAATTAGTCCACTAAGACCTATAAATACTGAAATAACTTTAAGTCGTGTAATTTTTTCTTCTTTATAAACAAGAAAAACCCAGAAGACTGTAAACATAGGAATTGTTGAAATAAAAATACTTTGAAGGCCTGAAGAGATGCTTTTTAAAGCATAGATAAAAGTCCACCCAGGAATAGTAATTGCTAAAAACCCAGTTAAAGTTCCTTTCAAAAAGTACTCTTTATTGATTTCAGAAAAGAACTCTTTAGCACAATAAATAGTAAGTAAAAAAGTGACTAGCGATATTCTTGTAGTAACAACAAAAATTTCATTTACACCATCTACTAATAAACTTCTATTTAGCAAACCATGAAATCCAAATAAAATTCCAATAATTACTATATTTATTAATCCTGCGTTTGCTGATAACTTATATTCGGATTTTATAAAAACTCTCCAATTTGATTTAGTTTATTAGAATAGCAGATATGAAAACAGTTTTTTCTGGTATACAACCAAGTGGCTTAGTGCATCTAGGCAATTTACTTGGTGCAATTAATAATTGGGTTAAGCTATCAAATGAAAACAGTAAAAATTACTTTTGTATAGTTGACCTACATTCATTAACAGGACTACCAAATAAGAATGATCTTAAAAAAAGTATAAACGATACTTTAAAAGTACTTGTAGCTTCCGGAATTAATACTAAAACTTCGGTCATATATACACAAAGTAATCTACACGAACACGCTTATCTTTCTTGGATACTGTCTAATTTCTGCCAAGTAGGAGAGCTACAACGAATGACTCAGTTTAAGGAAAAAGCTTCTTCTTTTGGTACTCATTCAGGTTTATTGACATATCCTATCTTGATGGCTTCTGATATTTTAATACACAAAGCCAATGAAGTTCCCGTAGGAGATGATCAAACTCAACACCTTGAATTGACTAGAAATATAGCAGAGCGTTTTAATACAAATTATGGTGAAATATTTCCAATACCTGAAAAAACAAGTGGAAAATCAGGTGCTCGCTTGATGTCTCTAAGACATCCAGAAAATAAAATGTCTAAAAGCTCTGATGATATAAATGGAACTATTTACTTTAATGACGAAAAAGACAACATATTAAAAAAATTCAAATCTTCAGTTACTGATTCTGAAAACATTGTTAGGTACGATCCTAAAAATAAACCAGGTATTAGTAATTTGATTGAAATTTATGCTGCAGTTAATGATAAAGAAATATCTGATACAGAAAAAGAATTTGAAAATTTACAATATGGGGAATTTAAAATAGCAGTTGCTGAAACAGTAATTGACTATCTTGACCCAATAAAAAAGAATTTTCATGACTTAACCAGTGATAATTTAGAGGATATTGTTGTATCAAATTTAAAATCAGCAAAAGATTCTGCTCAAAAAACAATTATTGAAGTAGAAGAAGCTTTAGGTATAAGTTGAAAATATTTCCATTCTTGCAAGTAGTGTCTTTTCTTTAATGTCGTCAGATCCTCAAATTCCTGAAGCCTGGAAAAATATTTTAAATGAAAGTCAGATTGAAGCTGTAACTACTATCAATGGTCCAGTCTTAATTATGGCTGGAGCAGGATCTGGTAAAACAAGAGTATTAACACATAGATATGCTCATTTGGTTGAACAGCACAAAGTTGATATAGAGCAGATTTTAGCCATTACATTTACTAACAAAGCCGCTGAGGAAATGAAATTACGTATTGGTAATTTATTGAACTTAAAAATATCTCCTAAATGGATATCTACTTTTCATAGCTTGTGTGTAAAAATTCTTAGAATTCATGGTGATAAAATTGGTTATAGAAATAATTTTTCAATTTATGATCAATCAGATTCAAACAAAGTTGTAAGAAACTGTATGTCAGAAAATAATGTTGATTTGAAACAGTATTCACCAAAAAGATTTCAAGCTCATATTTCAAATCTAAAAAATAATATGATTTCACCAGGAGAAGCATTACAAAACGCAGAGTCATTTTTTGAGGTCAAAGTTGCAGAAATATATTCGAGCTATGAAAAGAAATTAATTTTGGCTAACTCCATGGATTTTGATGATTTATTGATCAAAACTGTAGAACTTTTACAAACAAATGATCAAATACTACATTATTGGTCAAATAAATTTCAATTTGTCATGGTAGATGAATATCAAGATACAAATTATGTTCAATATAAGCTTGTTGAGCTATTAAGTTCAAACAACCAAAATGTATGTGTTGTTGGTGATTCTGATCAAAGTATTTATGCTTTTAGAGGTGCGGATATAAGAAATATTATTGAGTTTGAAAAAGATTTTAATAACGCCAAGATAATTCAACTCGATAAAAATTACAGATCTACAAAAAAAATATTAGATTTAGCAAACACAATTATTTCAAATAATCCAAGAAAAATTAAAAAAAATCTTTGGACTGATAATGAAGATGGTCTTGAAATAAGTTCTTTGAGATTTAGATCTGAAAAAGATGAATCCAGGTGGGTAGCTGAAGAAGTTAAGGAAATTATTAAAAATGATAAAGAAGCAGAAGTTGCAATTTTCTACAGAACAAATAGTCAATCGAGATTATTTGAAGAAGAATTAAGAAAATTGAATATAAATCACAAGCTAATTGGAAGCGTTAGGTTTTATGACAGAAAAGAGATAAAAGATATAATTTCTTATTTGAAATTTCTAGTAAATGAAAATGATTTAGTGTCTTTTGAAAGGATTGTCAATGTTCCAAAAAGAGGGATTGGCGAGTCAAGTGTCAAGAAGCTGCGAGATCATATCGACAAAAATGAAATGTCGATATTCGAATTGTTGCAAAACATTGAACAGGTTGAGAATATATCTCCAAGAATAAAAAATAAATTGATTGAATTCAAAAATTTAATTTTAGATTTAAAAACATTTTCATTAGAAGGACCATCAAAATCTATAGAAAAAATTATCGACTTAACTGGCTATAAAATGAATCTCATTAAAGAAGGAACAATGGAATCACAAATGAGACTTGAAAATATAGAGGAGCTATTAAATTCTGCATATAATTTTGAAAATCTTTATGAAGATGAGATTGATGAACCCTATGCAAAGTTGAGAGATTATCTAGAATCTATTGCGCTTTTTTCAGAAACTGATGAACTTAAAGATTCAGATAAGGTTTTATTAATGACTTTACACAATGCCAAAGGTTTAGAGTTTCCTTACGTATTTATGACTGGAATGGAAGAAAATTTATTTCCACACGAGAGAAGCTCACAGGGTGATCAATCAGAAATTGAAGAAGAGAGAAGACTTTGTTATGTTGGTGTAACTAGAGCAGAAAAGAAGCTTTACTTATCCCATGCTTGGTCTAGAACTCTATGGGGTGGTACAACATACAATTTACCTAGTAGATTTTTAGATGAAGGATCAGAACATTTTGAAACTAAAGATTTTTCTCCAGAATTTCAAGAGTCAAATGAAAAAAATAATTCGTCATCAGTTGGACAAAAAATTCTTCATGAAAAATACGGAGAAGGGGTAATAAAGGAAGTTCAAGGAAATGAAATTACTGTTGAATTTTCAGACGATATAGGGACTAAATATTTGGACATTGAATGGGCTCCAATAAAATTTCTATAAACACACAGCATAAATCTTATTTTTTTGTAATCTATATTCTTGTTATAACATTATGAATCTTTTTGAGTACCAAGGTAAAAGACTTTATCAAGACTTTTCTATTCCAACACCCAAATCTATTTTTGTATCTAGCATATCTGAAATTACTGATAATCATGGACTAAAATATCCAGTTGTAGTTAAGGCTCAAGTTCAAGTAGGAGGAAGAGGTAAAGCTGGAGGTATCAAAGTCGCAAAAGATTTTGATGAACTTACCAAATTTTCAGGTGAAATTTTAGGAATGGATATCAAAGGCCATATTGTGGAGAGTCTTTTATTAGAAGAGGCTTCAGATATATTAGAAGAGTATTATATTTCTTTCACACTTGATAGATCAGCAAAATCCTACTTAATGATGCTCAGTGCAAAAGGAGGTATGGATATTGAAGAAGTAGCAGAAAAGAACCCAGACGACTTAATAATGCTTCATATTTCTCCTTCCAAAGGGTTAGATTCGGAAACAATCATTAAGTCAATAGAGGATGCAAAACTCAATGAAAGTTATAAAGCTGAATTAAGTGATGTTATTTCAAACTTATACAAATTATTTGTAGAAGGTGATTGTGATTTAGTTGAGGTTAATCCACTAGCAATTACAAACAATGGAGTTTCTGCTTTAGATTCAAAAGTTTCACTAGATATGAATGCTATTTATAGACACGAAAATTTTAAAGATTTCGAAAATGAAATACCTATTCCAGTTTCTGAGCAATTTGCCAAAGAAAAAAACCTTAATTTTATAAAGCTTGAGGGGAGTGTTGGAATTATTGGTAATGGTGCAGGATTAGTGATGTCCACGCTTGATGTTGTATCTGAACATGGTGGAATGGCAGCAAATTTTTTAGACATAGGCGGTGGCGCAAAAGCAGAGACTGTTACGGCAGCACTAGAAGTATTGGAATCAGAAGATAATGTTAAAAGTGTACTAATTAATATCTTTGGGGGAATTACAAGGTGCGACCTTGTAGCTAATGGCATAGTTGAAGCCACTAAAGGCAAAGAACTTAAATGGCCGATAATTGTAAGGCTTGATGGAACTAATTCAAAAGAAGGATTATCTATTTTGGAACAAAATACAAATGAAAAAATTACAATTTCTAGCTCTATGGATGAAGCAGCTAAGTTAGCAGTTGAAGGAGCAATCTAATGTCTATCTTTATTGATAGTGAAACAAAAGTTGTAGTTCAAGGACTTACTGGAGAACAGGGAAAGTTTCATGCATTGAGAAATAGGGATTACGGTACAAAAGTTGTTGCGGGCACTAGACCTGGTAAGGGTGGAGAATCTGTAGAGGGAATTCCAATTTTCAATACAGTTGAAGAAGCTGTAGAAGCAACGGGAGCAAATACAGCTATGACATTTGTCCCACCACCATTTGCAAAAGATGCAGTTTTAGAAGCTGCGTATGCTGGGTGTGATTTAATAGTATGTATTACTGAAGGAATTCCCGCTAAAGATGAAGCAGAGATGTATGACCTCTTAAA
The DNA here is from genome assembly GCA_902610815.1 of uncultured Candidatus Actinomarina sp. Lineage (GTDB taxonomy): Bacteria > Actinomycetota > Acidimicrobiia > Actinomarinales > Actinomarinaceae > Actinomarina. The sequence continues at coordinate 496,253 of CACLXG010000001.1, read as the reverse complement.
AGAAAAAACATCTTCAAGATTACTCGGTCCAAATTGCCCTGGATTAATTTCTCCAGGTAAATCTAATGTTGGAATTATGCCTCATGAAATTACCATGGAAGGAAACGTCGGTGTTGTATCTAGGTCTGGAACTTTAACTTATCAAGCAGTTCTTGAATTAACAAATTTAAACATAGGCCAATCAACTTGTATTGGCATTGGGGGAGACCCAGTTCCAGGCACATCTTTTATAGATGTACTTGATGCTTTTCAAAACGACTCACAGACAGAAGCTATTGTTATGATTGGTGAAATAGGTGGAAGTGCTGAGGAGGAAGCAGCAGAGTTTATTAAGAAGAATGTAACTAAACCTGTTGTTTCTTACATTGCTGGACTTACAGCTCCACCAGGAAAAAAAATGGGCCATGCAGGAGCAATTGTTTCTGGAAACAAAGGTACGGCTAGTGCTAAAATTGAAGCACTGACTGATGCTGGTGCAAATGTCGTTGAAAATCCAACAAGAATCGGTCAGGCCATTAAGGATGTTGTATGAATGAAAATTTAAACAGAAAAGATTTAGAATTAGCTATTCAAAAAACCAGAGATTCATTTGATACAGACAAACCTGTTATACCTTTTATAGAAGGAGATGGTATAGGCATAGATATTTGGCCTGCTTCACAGAGAGTTTTCGATGTTGCTGTTGAAAAAGCTTATTCAAATGAAAGAAAGATTGAATGGCAAGAAGTATTAGCTGGTCAAAAAGCATTTGATAATACAAGTGAATGGTTACCAGAAAAGACAATAGAAATGTTTGATGAATTTGGAATTGGTATCAAAGGACCGCTTACAACGCCAGTTGGTGAAGGAATTAGGTCAATCAACGTTGCAATTAGGCAAAAATTAGATTTATACGCATGTTTGAGGCCACTTAGATGGTTTGAAGGGGTTGAGACACCAACAAAGAATCCAGGAAATGTAGATATCGCATTATTTCGTGAAAACACGGAAGATGTCTATTCAGGGAAAGAGTTAGAAATGAACTCAGATGATGTTATTAAATTAAATAAATTTCTTAAAGAAGAATTCAATTGGGAAATTAGAAGTGATAGTGGAATTGGAATAAAGCCAATCTCAAAAACTGCCTCTGAAAGACTAATTCGATCTGCACTAAATTATGCTGTAGAAAATAACAAAAAAAATCTAGCCATTGTTCATAAGGGAAACATTATGAAATTTACAGAAGGAGCATTTAGAGCCTGGGGTTACGAATTAGTCAAAAATGAATTTTCTGATGTAGCTGTTTCATGGGATGATTGCAATGGTGATGCTGGAGATAAAATTTTAGTACAAGATGTTATTGCAGATGCCTTCTTGCAGCAAATATTAATTAAACCTCATGAATTTGATGTTATAGCTACAACTAATTTAAACGGTGATTATGCATCAGATGCATTAGCTGCACAGATTGGTGGAATTGGTATCAGTCCTGGAGGAAATATCAATTATGAAAATGGTAAATCAGTTTTTGAGGCTACTCATGGAACTGCACCAAAACATGCTGGACAAGATAAAGCCAATCCTGGTTCTCTGATCTTGTCTGGAGAAATGATGTTTAGATACATGGGGTGGAATGAAGCTTCAGAACTCATCATTAAAGCTATGGAGAAATCAATTAGAGATGGAAATGTGACATACGATCTTGCCAGAGGTCGAACAGATGCCACTACTCTATCGTCATCTGATTTTGCTGAAAGTCTCGTTGAAAATATAGAAAGTTTTTAGAGAATGAAAAAAGTAACTGTTGTTGGTGCTGGAAAATACGGTTCTATGACTGCACTTAGAGTTGCTGAGTATGATCTTGTTGATTCTGTCGTAATGACTGACATTGTTGAAGGTCTTCCACAAGGATTGGCATTGGATATGAACCAATCAAGATATGTAGAAAATTTTTCTAGCAAAATAATCGGAACTAATGATTATGAAGATACTGCTGATAGTGATGTCGTTGTAATTACTGCTGGCTTACCTAGAAAACCAGGTATGACTAGAATGGATTTACTTGAAGTTAATGCAAACATTGTCAGTGATGTTACAAAAAATATTCTCAATTATTCAAAATCACCAATCATAATTGTTGTTACAAATCCACTAGACCAAATGACAACTCTAGTTTCTCAAGTTTCTGGGTTGCCAAAAAACAAAGTTATTGGACAAGCAGGTGTTTTAGATTCTTCTAGATTTGCATACTTTATTTCTGAAAAATTAAATGTAAACATTAATGAAATTGAGGCATTGACACTTGGAAGTCATGGAGAAACAATGGTTCCGGTTCCTTCACAGTGCAAAGTTGCAGGCAAGTCACTTAATAAGCTACTTGGTAATGACGAGATTTCAGAATTAGTCCAAAAGACTTCTGATGGAGGCGCTGAGATAGTGGGATTACTTAAAACCGGAAGTGCATATTTTGCACCTTCTTCCGCTGCAGCAACAATGGTTAAGTCAATTATTTCAGATGCCAATGAAATAATGCCCGCATGTTCTTGGGTCAATGGTGAATTCGGCATAAATGATGTATTTTTAGGTGTCCCAACAATGTTGGGAGCAAATGGCGTGACCGAGGTTGTTGAAATTGATCTTGAGGAAAGTGAATTAAACGCTTTAAAAAGCGCTTCAGATGCTGTTAAATCAAAGGTAGAAGAACTTAATAGCATATTAAGTCAATAAATTCAGCCTTTTTTAAAAAAAAGGCAATAAATTTAGGTTTTAAAGACAAATCAATTAAAAAAACTATACTTATTGATAAGGAGTTTTATAAAAACTCAAAAAAGAAAGGCTAAACAGCTATGAATAAAGATCAATTAGCAAGCGTTGTAGCAGCTGAAGTAGGGTTGTCACAATCTGATGCTAAAAAAGCTGTAGAAGCCGTGTTCGATGGCGTAACAAATGGTATGAAGAATGGTGACAAAGTTAGTGTTGCTGGTTTTGGTACTTTTGAGTCAAGATACAGGGCTGCAAGACAAGGCAGGAATCCAGCTACAGGAGAAACAATCCAAATTGCTGCGAAGAATGCACCAGCTTTTAAAGCTGCAAAAGGATTAAAAGACGCTTTAAACTAATAGCACTTTAATCAAATTTGAAAAGACGGCGAAAGTCGTCTTTTCTTTTTATGGAGCAAGAATACTTATATCCCCAGAAATTTTTACTTTTTCATTAAAAAGAAGGTCTTCTGGATGTTTTTTCCCTTCAACAATTAAGAACAAGTTTTCAGTAGAGATTTTAAATTTTAAAAAATTTTCACTTTCAATTGTTGAGTCAATTGTGTTACAGGTATCAAGATTATATATTTTGTCAATATCTGTAATTTCAAAATAAATAGAGCTTAGATCAATATTTTTATTTATTAGATTACCTTTGAATTGTTTAAGGATATCTTCAATCAATTGATTGTGAGGGTTTCTCTTTTAACATCCTCGATAGCTTTAGTTACCTGTATACCACGAGGACAAGCAGAGGTACAATTAAATGCTGTTCTACACCTAAATGCTCCATCTACATCTTTTAATATTTCAAGCCTTTGTTTAGAGGCATTGTCTCGAGAATCAAACACAAACCTGTGAGCATTGACAATCGCTGCTGGTCCTACATAGGTATCAGCAGTCCAAAAAACAGGACAGCTTGTTGTACAAGCAGCGCATAAAATACATTTTGTAGTATCTTCAAACCTATCTCGATCTTCAGGAGATTGAAGTCTTTCTCTTTCACCTGGCTCGCCATCATTTATAAGATAAGGCATAACTTTCTTATAGGAATCGAAAAAAGAATCCATATTTACTACCAAATCTTTTATGACAGGCAGACCTCTAATAGGTTCAATTTTTATTGGTGTACTTACTTCTTTCACAAGAACCTGACAAGCTAGCATGTTTTCGCCATTCACAACCATGGCATCAGATCCACATACTCCATGAGCACATGATCTTCTAAATGCTAAGCTTCCATCATCAAACCATTTAACTTTGTGAAGTAAATCCAATATTCTCTCATCAGGATCAGCTTCGAGAATGTACTCTTCCCAATGACCTTTTCTATCTGTCTCAGGGTTATATCTTAAAATGTTAACTTTGACGTCCATTAGTACTTTCTTTCCTTTGGTTCATAGTTTCCAAGTTCAACATCTTTATATTCTAGCTTAACGGAATCTCCATTTTTAAATGCAAATGAGTGCTTAAGCCAATTTTTGTCATCTCTCTCGACATGATCAACCCTTGAATGTGCTCCTCTACTTTCTTTTCTATGAAGTGCGCTTGCAACAGTAGTGTCTGACATGTCTAGTAAGTACTCCAGCTCAATTGCTTCCAACAGTTCTGTGTTAAAAACTTTCCCTTTATCAGAAATAGTTACATTCTGATATCTATCGCGAAGATCGGAGAGTATTTCTGTTTGTTTTTCTAAACTCTCTTCTGTTCTAAATATTTTGGCATTTTCTTCCATAGTGTCTTGTAACTCTTCTCGAATCCTTGGAACTGAAAATTCAAGGCTATGATCTTTCTCCATTAAGTTTTCAATTTTATTTGTAAGGTCTTCTGCAGCATTATCAGAGAGAGTCATTGGTTTAGTAGAAGAAACATAGTCAACCATACTTTGACCCGCTCTCTTTCCAAAAACTACTATATCTAGGAGTGAATTTGTGCCTAACCTATTTGCTCCATGTACACTTACACATGCTGATTCTCCAGCAGAATAGACTCCTGGCAGTACTGTACCTGTTTCATCGCTTAAAACTTTAGCATTAACATCTGTAGGAATACCACCCATAGCGTAATGAGCAGTTGGTTGTACTGGAATTGGATCATTAATAGGTTCAATTTTTACGTAAGTTCTTACAAAATCAGTAATATCGGGGAGTTTTTGCTTAATTGTTTCAGCACCAAGGTGGGTTAAATCTAAATATACAAAATCATTATTTGGTCCTGCACCGTTTCCTTCACTAATTTCTGTAGCGATTGCGCGAGAGACCATATCTCTAGGTGCCAAGTCTTTGATTGATGGTGCATATCTTTCCATAAATCTTTCACCATCTTTATTTCTTAAAATTCCACCTTCCCCACGCGCAGCTTCAGATAACAATATTCCAAGTCTGTATATTCCAGTTGGGTGGAATTGATAAAATTCCATATCTTCAAGAGGTATTCCTTTTTGATATAAAATTCCTGGACCATCACCAGTAAGTGAGTGAGCATTTGAGCTAACTTTATATATTTTACCAAAACCCCCTGTTGCAAATGTTACTGCTCTAGCTTCAAAAATATGAATATCACCTGTTGCAACTTCATATGCGATTACACCCTTACAAACACCATCATCTATTTTTATATCTAAAACTTGGAACTCATCAAAAAAAGTAACACCCATGGATACACACTTTTGGTACAAAGTTTGCAAAATCATGTGACCTGTTCTATCTGCAGCATAACAAGCTCTGAAAGCTGGTGCTTCACCTTCTTTTACTGTATGACCACCAAATCTTCTTTGTGCTATTTTTCCATTTTCTAATCTACTAAAGGGTAAGCCCCAGTGTTCTAGTTCAACAACAGAATCTATTGCTTCTTTACAAAGAATATCTACAGCAGGTTGATCTGCTAAATAATCTGAACCTTTTACAGTATCAAAAGCATGCCAATTCCAATTATCTTCTTCTACATTTGCTAAAGCGGCGCTCATACCACCTTGCGCAGCGCCAGTATGTGATCTCGTAGGGTACAGTTTGGTTATTACTGCAAGTTTCATGTGTGGAGCGGCCTCTATCGCTGCTCTTAAACCAGCTCCACCAGCTCCGACGATTACTCCATCGAATGAATGTTTTATAACTTTCATACTTCCCTCACAAACGCTACTAGTACATAAGTTCCTAATATAAAAAATGCAGTTGATGTAAAATACAATCCGTATAAAGCAAGTTGCCTAAATGTTTTATTAGCAATGTTGTCGTGCATTACAATTCTAAGACCATTCGTACCATGGAGAATACTTAGTGTTAACAATAGCCAATCAAATGTTCTCCAGTAAGGTGTGTCCCATCTTGCTGCTACAAATTCGTAATCTAGGTTAAGTGTGTCGTTAAAAACATGCATTATAAACATATGCCCAGCAGCCAAAAGAACAAGGAATAAACCACTTATTCTCATAAAAAACCAAGCATATAACTCGAAATTACTACCTCCAATAGGCGGAGTTCTTCTTCCCCAGTCAGTTCTTTTTACTGATTTCATTTTGTTTTCCAATCTGGAAGAGGTCTTACCATACAGTCAACAACTGTTGTACCAACTGAACTTTTTTCCAAGCATAGTTCAAAGTAAGAATCTATCATTTTGTAAGTTGTAGGAACAAATATTGCAATAAAAACAACCAAAGCAGTGATGTTTAACGCATTTTGATAATCAGATCCCTTGCGCCAAAGATCAACAGCAATAATTCTTAATCCGTTGATTGCATGAGCTAAGACAGCTGCCATTAAGCCGACTTCTCCAATTCTAAAATAAAAGTTTTTGTATATTGCCTCAGCTCCTTCGTAGATTTCTGGTCCAGCCAGGATAAGTGCTGTAGATATAATGTGAAGCAATAGATAACCAAATAATGCCACTCCTGTAATCCTGTGGAAGAGGTATAACCACATACCGGTCCTTCCTTTATAAACGGAACCAGTAGAAACAATATTTTGGTAAGCCATAATTAATTATCCTATATTTGCGAATTAACTAATAATTATTTAGACAATTCACCCCTTGACATTTAACTATTGACGTAATAAATTACACCTATGTAGTTTATTAAAGGAGCAAGGGTGGAGTTAAAAATAATCGATGAACTAATTGGCGGAATGCCTTCTTGGACCGAAGAAGCAAATTGTAAAGGGGCAGACGCAGATCTATTTTTCCCAGAAAGAGGAGCCTCCACTAGAAAAGCAAAAGCTATATGTAGAGCTTGCACAGTTCAAGATGAATGCCTTGAATATGCAGTTGAACAATCAGAAAAGTTTGGTATTTGGGGAGGCCTTTCAGAAAGAGAAAGAAGACGTATAAAAAGACAGCGTGCAGCAGAATTTGACGTTAGGGATGTAGGTTAGATACCAAAACTTTCTGAATATTCGCTGAAATCTCTTTCAACACCGATTTCATCACTCTTTATTATTTCTGTGATTACATTTTCTTCATTTGTAATGTATGTATATCTTAAAGATATACCTGCAACATCATGAAAACATCCAAATTTTTTAGCTACTTCACCATGTGGCCAGAAATCAGATAAAATAGGAAACTCAATATTGTAATGTTCTGCCCAAGCTCTATTAGTAGGACTAGCCCCAACTGTTACTAGTACCGTATTTGTATCTTCTTTCATAAAAGCTTCTTGATAATCTCTTAATTCGCAGATTTCTTTATCACAAACACTACTAAATGGGAATGGCATAAAGACAAACATTGTTTTTTGACCCAAGAAGTCTTTGTCGCTGTATTTCGTTTTATTGTGGTTATATAATTCAAATTCAGGTATCTGATCACCGATATTTAATGACATATGCAATATCCTTTCTTAATAAATCAATATTAGCGAACTTAAATTTAAATAGGAGGTAATGAAGTTCTAGCTGCCCAAGAAATAGGATCTTCGATTTCTAAAGATGAAGGAATAAGATCGATATCTGACAAAATGTCTAAAATCGAATATTGACTTTCACTTTCAATAAGGTAGTTTATGAAACTTTCTGATTTTTCATCATAATTTGAAATTTTGTTTTCAAAATCGCTAATAGTTTCATTTGTTCCTACAAGGTCTAAATTTGCGACTAAATCTATAACGCTCGGATCTATATATTTTAAAAATTGTTTAGTGGTACTTTTTATTACTTGTCTATAAAAACTTAATGGTGCAAATATTGAATCGAATACTGAATCAAAATTAAGATTATTTAGCTCTGGCATATTTGAAAACATTTCTTCTGGATTTGAAAAACTCGTAGGATCTAAGTCTGGTTTCATTTCACCTAAGCTTTCAATTAAACTTTTGTTACTCTTTTGCATTTGTTCAAGAACAAATAAAAAAGGCGCATTAAATTTTCCTAAAGACAAGGCAATAAATTCGAGAGCCATTAAAGCCATAGTGGCTTCTTTATCATCAATTTCGAATTTGGTAATTCTAGATTCAAAATTAAATTTGTTAATTGCAAGAATTTTATTTTTTGGGAGAACAATTCCAAAATGGCTTAGTCCCCAAGTATTTTTACTTAAGAATCCAGAAATATTTCCAAGCTGCATACCAATTAAAGATGATTGTGCACCAGCTAAATTAAAAGGACCAGAGTTTGCTATATTTAAATTGCTAAAGTCAAAATGTTTTACAGAATCTAGAAACCAGTTTCCATAATCTTTAGGATTTAGAATTTGCAAATTTTCAATCTCTTCATATGGGACGTCTAAAGATTGGTTATTAAGTTGGATTGCTCGAAAAATTTCTTCATAGTTCATTTCGCTATTTGAAAAAAGTAAATTTTCTTCTACTTCTTTATTTATATGATTATTTATTTGTGAAGCTAAGTTCCAATTAACATCACCATCATCATTATTAAATAGATTAAATAATTGCGAAAAAATATCGTCAGACATCAGAAGGGCGAAGATCTAGTTCAAAAACCAAGGTAATGTATTGTTCGTTTCTTAAAATTTCTATTTCAATGTTGTCCCCTGCTCTTTTTTTTCTCAGTTCGGTTATTAATCCATCTAATGTTTTTATATTTTCACCATTTACTTTTTTAATGATATCTCCCGGTAATGCTCCGGCTTTTCCAATTGCGAACATATCATTGGTAGGACCATACAGCTCTTGTATATATACACCTGAAAATACTCTCGCACCGTCTTCAGCAGTCTCAAAATGTTGTGCACCTAAGATTCCAAGAAAAGCATGAAAAATTTGACCTTCCTTGAGCAAATCATCAGCGATATTCAGCGCAAGGTTAATGGGGACTGCAAACCCTAAGCCTTCAGCTCCTACATCAGCAGTTGCTATAGCTGTTGTAATTCCAATTAATTCGCCATCGTTATTAATTAGCGCACCACCACTGGAGCCTCTTGTAATTGGTGCATCAGTTTGTATTAAACCAAATAAGGTTACCCCACTTCCCATTAGCTCACTTCCAACATCTAAACGTCTTGCTAATGCAGAAACTACACCAGAAGTTACTGTTGGTGCCGCGCCAAGTGTCAGTGGATGTCCAATTGCAACAGCGAGATCACCAACCGACAATATGTCGCTATTTCCGATCGATATAGGAATTAGATTTGTAGCTGAAATTTTAAGCAAACCTACATCGGTCAGTTTATCAGAACCAATTATCTCGCTCTCATACATTCTTCCATCTTCAAAAATAACTCTGACTTCATTGGATTGATCGATTACATGATGATTTGTCATGATTAGACCATCTTTTGAAATAACCACACCAGAACCACCACCGTTTGGAAGAAAATCACCTTCTTCGTTTAAGATACCAACTTGAACTTGCACTATTGTTTTTGTAGCCAGTTCAGCGATCGATACAATTTCTGTTGAGTCGACACGAGGCATTATAAGTTCTTTTTCAGTAATTGTTTCTGTTATGGTTACTGGATCTGGTAGAACTATTTCCTCTTCATCAAAAATTCCAAAAAGATAGAGAAAAGACAAAACTAATATGCTTGATAAAATCCCAGAGGCCATAACTACATTGATAGAACTTTTTTTCTTTACGGTTTTCTTTTCAATCAAATCAGAAATGTATTTTTCTTGTTCAAATAATTCTTGCTGGGAGTAATTGTTTTCTACCATGTATACATAATAAATATAAGAGAAATGTAACCAATATTTGTAAGTAATATTTTTAAACAGGTTTCATAAAAATTTTTATTTAATTCTGTATTGGTTGAAAATTTAAATTCTATTACTTAAAGTTATTAGGTAAATGTTATCTATTCAAAACCTTGAGGTTGTATATCAGGATGTAATTCTTGTTTTAAGGGGTGTATCTTTTGAAATTCCAAAAGGAAAAATAGTAGCTTTGCTAGGTAGTAATGGCTCGGGAAAGACTACAACTTTAAGAGCAATAACCGGTCTTCTTGATACACAAAATGGTGACATAACTAAGGGAACCATATCTATTGAGGGGGATGATATAACTAATGCCTCACCCTCAAAAATTGTTGAAAAAGGAATAGCACAAGTACTTGAGGGAAGAAGAATTTTTTCAGAGCTAACAGTTTTAGAGAATTTAAGACTAGGAGGTTTTACTGCATCTGAAACTGTTCAAGAGAATGTTGACAGAGTTTTTGATTTATTTCCAATTTTGCAACCTAGAGGAAAAGATGTTGCAGGGTATTTATCTGGTGGAGAACAACAAATGCTTGCCATAGGTAGAGCATTAATGTCAAATCCAAGTTATTTGTTACTAGATGAACCAAGCCTTGGACTAGCTCCAAAATTAGTTGAACAAATTGCAGAACTTATTAAAGAGATTAACTCCCAGGGAGTTACAGTATTACTAGTTGAGCAAAATGCAAACATGGCTTTAAAAATATCAGATCATGGATATATCATGGAAACAGGAAATGTAGTTATGGACAACCCAAGTGAAAAACTATTAGCGGATCAAGATGTTAGAGAATTCTATTTAGGTCTAAATTCTGAGGGAACTGATAGGAAATCTTTTAAAGATGTTAAGCACTACAAAAGAAAAAAACGGTGGCTCTCATGAGTTCATTAATAAAATTTGAAAATGTGAGCCTAAATTTTGGAGGTGTGAATGCTTTGACAGAAGTTTCATTTGAAGTGCCCGAAAACTCTCTTTTTTCAATTATAGGCCCAAATGGGGCTGGCAAGACTTCAATTTTTAATTGTATAAGTGGAATATATAGGCCAACAACAGGAACTGTCAAAATTTTTAATAAAGATATTAGTAATTTAAAGCCAGACGCAATTGCTAATTTGGGTGTCTCGAGAACATTTCAAAATATTGAATTATTTGAGAATATGACAACACTTGACAATATTTTGATAGGAGCTCATAGGCACATAAATTATGGTTCGGTCTCCGGATTATTATTTTCTAAAAAAACTAGAAAAGAAGAGGAGAAAGCTAGACAAATAGCGGAGGATATAATTGATTTTCTCGAAATTGAGGAATACAGATATTCATTTATACTTTCGTTGCCATATGGAATTCAAAAAAGAATTGAATTAGCCAGAGCTTTAGCCATGAAGCCAAAAGTACTACTTTTAGACGAACCAGCTGCTGGTATGAATAATGAAGAAACAGAAGATATAGCTAGATTTATACTTGATATATATGAAGAGTTGGGAGTAACAGTTGTTTTAATTGATCATGATATGAATATGGTTATGGATATTGCTACTGAAGTTATAGTTATGGATTTTGGAAAAAAGTTGTTCGATGGTGACCCTATAAAAGCTGCAAAAGATTCAAGTGTTATAGAGGCGTATTTAGGAGTCAGTGATTAGATGATTTCAATGAATGAAATTTTTAATGAAATTACTGCCAATGGAGGGGCAACTCCTTCAAGGAAAGTAAGAGAAATTGCTGAGAGATTTCCGGAAAAAATAGCATTTCGAAACAAAGAGTTTGGAATATGGCATGAGGTTACTTATGAAGATTTCTGGAATCAAACTCAATTCATTGGACATGCTTTAAAATACTACGGAGTAGACGTTAAAGATAAAGTAGCTATACATTCTGAAAATAGACCCGAATGGATAATTGCTGATATTGCTATTCAAGCAATACAAAGTATTACTGTTGGATTATATCCAACAAACCCTCCTTCAGAAGTTAAATATTTATTGGGGCATTCAGAATCTAAAATCTTGTTTGCAGAAGATCAAGAACAAGTTGACAAGGTTCTAGAAGTCATTGAAGACCTTCCAAATCTTTCAAAAATTGTATATTTTGAAAGTAGAGGAATTACTAAATATGACAATGAAAAATTAATCTCATGGGACGAATTTATTAAAACAGGAAAAGAAGAATATCAAAAAGATCCCGAGTTTGTTACAAGAATGCAAGACAATATTAAAAGTGAAGATACAGCAATGATGATTTACACATCTGGCACAACCGGACCCCCAAAAGGATCAATGCTAACTCATGGAAACTTAGAATGGGTTGCTACTCAAATACCAGAATTATCATTTACAACAGGAACTGATAATCCTCAATTTATTTCATACCTGCCTTTATGTCATGTTTTAGGAAGATTATTAGATATCATAATTGGATTTCATGCAATGGGAACTATAAATTTTGCAGAATCTATAGATACAGTTCAATCAGATTTAGCTGAGGTACAACCTAGTGCTTTTCCTGCAGTTCCGAGAATTTTAGAGAGAATGCACGCAGGAGCTATGGTAAAGATGAAAGACGCTTCAAGATTAAAGCAAATTTTCTTTTCAGTTGCTTCTAAATTAGGAGACATTACAGCAAGAAGAAGACTTGAAATAGGAGAAGGTGATTTAATTGCTAAAGTAACTAATTTCTTTGCTCAAATTTTAGGTTTTAGAGCTTTAAGAAAAAAACTAGGGTTATTAAATGTAGACAATGCATTATCTGGTGCAGCTCCAATAGCACCAGAGATTTTAAGATTTTTTATGTCATTAGGAGTACCAATTTATGAAGGTTATGGAATGACTGAAAACTCCGCAATCGCAACTGGAAACAGGCCAGGAAAGGTAAAACTCGGAACTGTTGGGGTGCCTCAACCTGGTGTAGAGTTAAAGCTAGCTGACGATGGCGAAATATTGGTAAGACACCCTGGAGTTTTTAAAGGCTATTTTAAAAATGAAGAAGCAACAAAAGAAGTTATTGACAGTGATGGATGGCTTTATACAGGAGATGTTGGTGAATTCGATGGTGAATTTTTAAAAATTGTCGATCGAAAAAAAGATATAATTATTACAAAAGGTGGTAAAAATGTTTCTCCATCTGAAATTGAAAATAATGTTAAGACTTCACCGTATATTAGAGAAGCAGTTGTGATCGGCGATGATAGGAAATTTATATCAGTATTAATTGGAATAGAATTTGATATTGTTGCAAATTGGGCATTAAGAAAAAACATTCCTTATACAACATATAGAAACTTGTCGGAAAATGAAGATGTTCAAGAATTAATTTGGAACGAAATAAAAAAAGCAAATGAAAGAACTTCTTCATTATCAATAAGAAAATTCAGAATGATAACTAAAGAACTTGATCACGAAGATGGTGATATGACAGCTACACAAAAAGTTAAAAGAAATGTATTGATGGAGAAATTCTCCGATTTAATTGAGGATATGTATAAATGATTCTCTTTCTACAAGCGACAATGCAAGGTCTAGCATTAGGTGCTGTCTATTCTTTGGTTGCTATTGGTTTAGTCCTTATTTATAAGGCAACTGATGTTTTAAGCTTTGCTCAACCAGCTCTTGCTGTAGCTGGTGCTGGCATTATCAGTGCGTTAGCTGTCGATAGAGGTATTTCCTTTTGGATTGCACTACCTCTTGCAATATTTATTACAGGAATAATCGGTTTAATGATTGAAAGAACTTTTTTAAGAGCAATGGTTGGTGAGCCAGTTTTTTCTGTTGCTATTTTAACTATTGGTATAGATATATTGATAAGAACTGTATTAGACAATTGGATTGGTTTGAACCCAAGATATATGGGAGATTCTTTTTCTCAAATGGGTAATTTTGGATCATTGAATGTTGGTGGAGTAGCGATACAATTCTTAGAACTTACTGCATTACTGGCGGCAATAGCTGTAATAGCTTTTCTTTCAATATTTTTTAAATTTTCCAAATATGGTTTAGCTATGAGAGCTACTTCTTTTGATCAAGAAGCATCTCTTGCTCAAGGCATAAATGTTGGAAGGGTTATTGCTCTTGTATGGTTCATGGCTGCAATGCTTGCAAGTCTATCTGGATTTTTTATCACAGGAGGATTTAACGGATTAACTCAAGCAAGCTTTGTTACCGCATTAAGAGCTCTCCCAGCAATTGTAATTGGAGGTCTGGATTCTTTGGTAGGGGCAGTTGTGGGTTCATTAATTATTGGCTTGACACAAGGTTACATTGCTTACTATCAAGTAAGTATTGAAGCTTCACTTGGCATTAGTTTTGGAACTGGATTTAGTGCATTGGCACCTTATATAATTATGTTTTTCATTTTAATTATAAGGCCGGATGGTCTTTTTGGAAAAGAAGAGGTGGAGAGAGTTTGAGAGGCAGGCCAGACTTATTTACTAGCTACAGGAATGAAACAGCTATTCTTAAAAATAACACTCATAGATTCATAGCTCTCATTATTGCTACTTCATTAATAACACTTGGTTTTATAGCAGATGATTATTGGATTCTTCTACTTTCAGCATCAGTCTTTTTAACAATTGCTACGTGGGGATTAAATATTGTATCTGGAATGGCTGGACAAATATCTTTGGCTCACGGTTTTTTTGTAGCTGTTGGTACCTATACGGCGGCAGTCGTAGGAGGGTTCTCTACAGAATTTCCTAATAAAATCATAGGCTATGAGTTAGATATGATTATATGGCTACCTCTAGCAGGAATTGTAGCCGCGGGTGTAGGTTTAATTATTGCACCTTTGGCAGTCAGACTAAAAGGATTAAATCTAGCTTTAGTAAGTATTGGAATAGTTTATATTGGTTCATATATCTTATCTAACCTAAAAACTATAACTGGTGGAGCTGGACTTGGTCGAAAAACTGCTGGATATACATTGTTAGGAATAAATTTTAAAGATGGTTTAGAAATTGGATCATTGATATTGACAAAAAGTCAAGTTCTCTATTTTATAGGGCTTTTAGTTGCGTTACTTCTTGGTATTGGGGTTAAAAATTTACTTCGTTCAAAAATTGGGAGAGCTTACGCTGCTATAAGAGATAGAGATATCGCCGCAGAAGCTATTGGGATTAATTTAGCAAGATTTAAAGCATCAGCTTTTGCATTGTCTAGTTTTTATGCAGGAGTGGCTGGAGCTTTAATGTTTTCTACAATTGGTGCAGTTGATGTAGAGAGGTTTGGATTGTTATTTTCTGTAACTTTTATAGCAATTGTGGTTATTGGAGGTGTTGGGACAGTGATGGGCCCAATATTTGGAAGTATATTTTTTGGACTAATGCCAGGAATTATAAAATTTGTCATTGATCATTCAGAGTTTGTAAGGGAAGTTATTCCTTTAAATGCTGCACAAATCGAAAGAATCATATTTGGTTTATTTATTGTTGGTTTTCTTATGTTTGAGCCAAGAGGTTTATGGGGTATTTGGTTTAGGTTACGCAATTATTTTAAAGCTTGGCCTTTTTCCTACTAAGTTAAAAATCATTCGCTATCCTTAAAGCATTAGTACTAATAATTAAAAGGGGGATTTATGAAATCGTTGCGAAAGCAAGGAATCATTATTTTCATAGCATTCGCTCTTGTTTTAAGCGCTTGTGGTGGTGACGCTGCCGAAGAAGAAGTCGTTGTAGAAGAAACAACTCCTGAAGTTGTTGAAACTCTTGACTCTCCTGCGGTTACAACTGCACAAACTGTTAAAACAGGCGTTGGTGTAACAGAGGAACCTTGTCCAGATGCATATGCAGCACTTGGAACACAAGTTCCTACAGGTGCTGACCCAGAAAAAGGATGTATTTATTTAGGTTTATTAAATGACTACACAGGTCCTTTCGCAGCTGCAGGTCCAGCATTAGAAGGTGCTCAAAGAGCATTTTGGTTGTGGGTAAACACAACAGGTGGTATTGGAGACTACAGTGTAGCTATTGTTGATGGTTACGATACCCAATACAATCCAGCAAAAATGATTGAAGGATTTGCATTACAAAAAGATGATGTAGCAGCTTTTGCTATGACACTTGGTAGTGTGCAAACACAATTTATTCTTGAAGCAATGGATGAGAGCGATACAATAGCAGCTCCTATGAGTTGGTGGTCAGGTTGGTCATATAAATCAGCTGACAATGGTCTAGCAATTGAGTTTGGATCTTCATATTGTGCGCAGGGGATGAACATTCTTGACTGGGGAGTAGAAAACTTACCAGTACCAATTCAAAAAATTGGTCTTATAGCTTATGTAAATCCAGGATATGCAGATGATTATTTTGCTGGCGTTAAAGCAGCAGCAAATGCAAATGGTATTGAGGTAGCTTGGGAATACGTCCCGCCAGTTACTGAATTCGATGTTGCAGCTGCAGTTGGCTTAATGGCTACGCAACCAGTTGATGCAGTTTACATGGCAACAGATCCAAATAGAACTGCTCAAGTATCTGGTGGAGCAGCCCAGTTAGGAGTAGTACCTCTTACATTTATGGCAGCACCAGCATTCAATGAGGCTTTTGTTGCAGATGGTGCACCTACTCAAGCATTGTTTACTTCAGGTGCTTTTTATACAGCAGCATGGATTGATCCATATGAAGCAGACACAGCAGGTCACGCTGCCATGCGTGCAACTTGGTCAGGAGCAATGGGGCAAACCTCAGCTAGCTCTTATGTGGTTGCAGGATGGTCTTCACAGTATCACCTAAAAGGTGTTCTTGAAGCAGCAATTAAAGGTGGAGATCTTACAAAGGCTGGTATTAGAAGAGCAGCAGCAAATGTTGATGTTAGCTCTGACGGCATGATGCCTGTAAGAACTTTAGGAGTCAGTAAAGCTGAAACTTCTACTTCAATTACAGCACCGGATGCTAGCGTAGGCAGTGGTACAAGATTAGTTAAAGCTAACTATTCTGGACCTACCGCCGCATCTCACGACTGGTCAAAACCTTGTTCCTAACGTGAGTTAATAATTTAAAAAGAGCCAGGTAAAGCCTGGCTCTTTTTTTATATCTGGATGAGGCATAAAATGGATTTCAATGTTTAGTAGATTATCCAATACTCGAAAGCTTCTAATAATATTTTTTATAGCCTTAATGCCAATTGGTTTAATTACTACTGATTACTACTTTATGTCACCAGGCCCTCCATATCAATGGGAAATTGATTATGGTAACAATGAGAATTATGAGTTTGAAGGTAACCTCTATCAATTAACAGTTCGCAGAGATGAAGCTAATGTATTCGTATATTTATGGTCTTTAGTAAACCCGTCTTATGATTTATATCCAAAAGAATTAATTTTGCCTGATGGTGTAACACCTCAAGAATTAAGTGAGATAAGTATTCAGAATATGAGGACATCTGAAAATGTTGCTATTGCGGTAGCTTTAAAAAATATAGGATATGAAATTGAAACTAAAGGTGAAGGAGTTGCTGTAGTAGGGTTACTTGATGATTCTCCAGTTAAAAACAAGCTTAAAAAAGGTGATTTATTAAATTCAATTAATAATGTTCAAATTTTTTCAGCTACAGAATTTATATCTACATTAAGAACTTACTCTATAGGAGAAACAGTTTCCATTGGTCTAATTAGGGTAGTAGATGGTGTAAGTGAACAGCTTTTTATTGAGACAACACTTATTGAACATGTTGAATACAAAGGGGAGCCTATGGTAGGTTTTCTCGCTACAACTGTAAATGAAAGATTTGATTTTCCGTTTGAAGTAGACATCAAAACTGGCAATGTAGGGGGACCCTCGGCTGGATTAATGATGGCTTTAAATGTATATAATAATTTAATTCCTCAGGACATAACCAACTCAATGGTTGTTGCTGGAACAGGCACAATTGAAATTGATGGATCTGTTGGTCCGGTTGGTGGAATAAAACAAAAAATAATTGCGGCAAAAAGAGCAGGTGCAGAACTAATTCTAGTTCCTGTTGCAAATTTTGAAGAGGCCAAACCATTCGAAACTGATGATACAGCAATAATTGCTGTGGAATCTTTTGATGATGCACTATCAGTTATTTTGCAGTATAGTTCACGATAAACACGAGAGATAAATAATATATAATCATGGTTAATATTGGTGGTGCAAATACAGGTAATGAGAGAAGAGGTCTATCTTTTCTAGTTTTTGTAGGAATTATTGGATTTTCTATTGCAAGAGCTATTGCTACCTTTCTTACAAATTATTTATGGTTTGATTCGGTCGATTTAAATTCAGTTTGGATAAAAATTCTTTTGACAAAATCTGCTCTTGTAGCAGCTACTTCGCTTCTTGCGTTTGCATTTATTTTCATTAATTTAAGACTTGCTGTAAGAGCAACACCAGTAATGGATATCTTCGAATCTTTTGAATCTCAAGATCCATTATCTAGATTTAGGGAATTTTTTAATGAGCGTTTTTTAAAATATAGATTTGTGGGCGCAATTGGTCTTTCCCTATTTCTTGGCGCTGGTGCTTCTCAATTGTGGGAACAAGTTTTATTGTTTTTAAACCAAAAGTCATTTGGAATTACAGACCCTGTATTTCAGTACGATGTATCAAGTTTTGTTTTTGGCTTACCACTATATAGGCTCTTTGTGTCTTGGGGGTTTCAATTAGTTATCTTTACCTCTTTTATTATTGTTTTATTTTTTATCGCAACAGGAGCTTTACAACTCCGTCCAGGTAGGTTGCCTGAAGTAAGTAGTGGGGCAAAAGCTCACCTATCTGTATTACTTGCATTTATAGCTGTCCTCAAAGCTTTTGCTTATAGATTAGATTCTATGGAATTATTGTATTCTCCAAGAGGTAAAGTATTTGGTGCTAGCTATACAGATGTTGTTGCACACTTGCCTGCGTTAAACCTTTTAATTTTAATATCATTGTTTGGCGCAATATTGTTGCTAGTAAATATAAAAAGAAGAGGCTGGTTATTACCTGTTACAGCAATTAGCTTGTGGCTTGCTGTTTCAATTATCGTTGGTGGAGTTGTTCCTGCAGCAATTCAAAGATTTAGAGTTGTGCCTGATGAGTTAAACAAAGAACTTCCATATGTTGAGAATCATATCAACTATACAAGACTTGCTTATGGTTTAGATAGTATTGAAGAAAAATCATTCGAAGCTTCACCAAATTTAACAAATAACGATATAGCTGATAACGCTCAAACTGTAGACAATATTAGATTATGGGATCCTACAGTTCTCGCAGAAACATATAGTCAGCTGCAGGAGATTAGAGCTTATTACGCACTAGATGAAGTAGATGTTGATCGTTATAAAATTAATGGTGAGCTAACACAGGTCATGGTCTCTGCTAGAGAGTTAGATCAAACAAATTTACCGGCAGTCGGTTGGGTCAATGAAAGACTTCAATATACGCATGGATATGGTGTTGTTTTTAGTCCTGCAAACAATGTAGCAAGTCAAGGTCAGCCAGATTTTTATGTAAAAGGTGTTCCTGCTACTACAACTGTTAGCGAGTTAGAGGTTCAACAACCAAGAATCTACTTTGGTGAATCAGCAGAGTCAGTCGAGTATGTGGTTGTGAACTCTTTGCAGGAAGAAGTTGACTATCCTTTGTCAACTGAGGGTCAATCAGTTGCTTACACAAACTATTCAGGTGATGGTGGTGTAGGAATAGGTTCATTTTTTAGAAGACTTGGATTTGCACTACGTTATAGTGAATTAAATTTATTAATTTCAAATCAGCTGTCAGATGACTCAAAGTTGATTATGGAGCGTAATGTTGTAAGTAGAGTAAAAAAGGCTGCGCCTTTCCTCTATACAGACAATGATCCATATTTGGCATTAATCGATGGAAATCTATTTTGGATAATAGATATGTACACAGTGTCTGACAAATATCCTTATGCTCAACCAGCTGATACAAGAAGAATCAATGAAAACTCTGGTCTTCCTCTGAATTTTAACTACCTTAGAAATTCAGTCAAAGCAGTTGTAAACGCATATGACGGTACAATGAATTTCTATGTTGTTGATGAATCAGATCCACTGATTTCATCATATAACGATATTTTTCCAAATCTGTTTACACCAAAAAGCTCTATGAGTAGTGAGTTACTAGAGCATATAAGATATCCAGAAGATCTATTTACAATCCAATCTGATATGTATAGAGATTACCACATGACTGATCCAAGAGTATTTTATGCTGATGAGGATCCCTGGGTAATACCATCTGATTCATCTACAACACCTAGAGTTGCTACTTTAAGGGGAGAATTTACTGAAATAGGATTCAAACCAATGTTGCCATATTATTTATTAATGAGCTTGCCAGGTGAAAGTGATCTAAGTTATCTTATTTTTCAGCCATTTAATCCAGAAAATAGACCAAACATGCAGTCATTTCTAGTTGCAGACGCAGATCCAGAAAATTATGGACAGTTAATCGACTTTAGACTACCAAAAGGAGAATTTGTGGATGGACCTAGCCAGGTTGCAACAAGAATTAACCAAGACCCTGATATTTCACAAATATTTACTCTTCTTGATCAGCAGGGTTCAAGTGTTATTAAAGGTAATCTTTTTGTTGTTCCAATAAATCAATCAATACTTTATTATCAACCAATTTATCTTCAGGGAGAGCAGAATCCATTACCTGAGTTTAAATTTGTTGTTGTTGTCTTTCAAGACAGAATAATTATGGAGGAGTCTTTGTCTGAAGCTTTGGCTAGTGTTTTTGGTGGTGATTTTGCAACTGAAAATGTTGAAGACACAGAAGGTGAAAGTGCTCTTGAGCTACTCGAAAAAGCAACTAAAGCTTTTGAAAAAGCTCAGCAAGAATTGCAGAATGGAAATCTAGGTTTATATCAAAACCTTGTTGAACAAGCCCAACAGTATGTAGATCTTGCTCTTGAACTTTTAAATAACAATTAAATTTCTTGAGTTTAAATTAATTCTTATTATTATTAATAATTCAGCGCGGGGTGGAGCAGTCTGGTAGCTCGCTGGGCTCATAACCCAGAGGTCGTAGGTTCAAATCCTACCCCCGCTACCAATCTATCTGATAAAAATATCTATTATTCGCTTTCTTCCTGTAGAAGCAGCCAATAATTTTAATGCAAATAATCCTGAAGCTCCAAGGTAAGCTAAGCTTCCCAACACTAAAAAAATTCTCCAAAATAATATTGCATCCATATGTAAATTATAAACTAATCATAGACAATGGCTATTTAGTTAATTCAATTATTTCGTTAGCCGTAATTTCACCATTAAGAGTATGCAAGATTGAAAGATTTCTATCCAAAACTAAGGTAGTTGGAATTCCAGTCCAATTGAACTGCGATAAAACAATGTCAGACTCAGCTTCTTCTAATATATTCTTATATGTAATTTTATTATCTTCAATAAACTCTCTACCATTTGAGGCTGAGTCATCAACAAGAATACCGATAACTGTTATATTTGATTGTTGAGAAATTTTTAATAATTCATCAACTTCATTTTGACAAGGAATACACCAACTAGCCCAAAGATTAAGAATGACATACTCTGTCTTGATTTCCTCAATACCTAGTGAATGTACCTGTTTTAGTGAATCAACTTCAATTCCATTATTTATATCTGAAATAGTATTGACTTGCTCTTCTGAACTTGAAGCATTTAACACGGCGATACCAACAAGCGCTGTTAAAAGTATGAGCAGTAAATTTCTTTTAATCATAATGTAATGTTATTACCTAATATAAATACAATACTAAACATGGATATTCAAGATATAAACTATCCCGGATTTAATAGAAGCCTCGATGAGTTAAATGCTATTACAAAATTAAAGAAAAAATCATGCGAGATTCTCGACTTTACTGAGATTGAGTGGGTTAGAGATGTTTTACGTCAAAGGATTAACGAAAATAATGATTTAGAGATTAAGTTTAAAACTCCAACTGAAAAGCAAATAGCGGAAGTCTCAGCTGTTGTTGGTGCAGATATTGATATGGAAGATTTAAAAAACAACTTTCATAAAAATAAAAGAATAATTGGGATTACATCTGGTAAAGGAGGTGTTGGGAAATCTACTATAACATCCTTACTTGGTATTGCATTTGATGAACTTGGCAAGAAAGTTGGGATTCTTGATTCTGATATCTGGGGGTACTCGGTCCCAAAGATTTTGGGAGCTAAATTTCCTCCAATTCCATTTAATGAAAGAATCTTTCCATCAAAAATTAATAATTTAAGTGTTATATCAATGGAGTATTTTGTAAAACAAGACGAAGCCGTTATATGGAGAGGGCCAATGCTTCATAAGGCTATAGAACAATTCTTATTTGAAGTTTTATGGCAAGACATAGATATATTACTTATAGATATGCCACCTGGTACTGGTGATGTTTCAATCTCTTTATCTCAATTCTTAAAATATTTTGAAAACATAGTTGTTACAACTCCTCAAACAAATGCAACAATGGTTGCAGAGCGTTCAGGAATTATGTCTAAAAAAGTTAATGCGAGCATTATTGGAGTAATCGAAAATATGTCATATATGGAAGTTGATGGAAATAAACTATATCCATTTGGAAAGGATGGAGGGAAAGATCTATCGAAGAAACTCGATGTACCAATTCTTGGAGAGATGCCTTTACAAGAAGAAATAACTGTTGCTTCTGAAGGAAGTGATTTATTTGCTTATAAAAATAATCCAAACTTCAAGAATGTTATTGATATTGCTAATGAAATTTTGAAATTTCAACCTAAAAAGAAACCGATTGATCTAAAGATTAATTAAGTAAGTCCCCAGCGAAATTAAACCCATTAAAAAGCAATAAATTGAAAACACATTTAATTTAGAACTAACTGTAAAGTTAATAAGAACTCTGATTGCAACTAGTCCGGAAAGAAATGCAGCAATGCAAGGTATCCATAAAGAGCTATCAATAGGTTCTGTGGCCTGCATAAATGTAAGAAGCCAAGCACCAAAAATTGTAGGCAATCCAAGAAGAAGTGAAAAGAATATTGCTTCAGTTTTTTTTAATTTCAAATACAAAGCTGTACTTAGAGTGATTCCTGACCTTGATACTCCAGGAAACAATGCAATGGCTTGGGCAAATCCTATTGTTAGAGATTCTTTTAATGAAAGGTCCAATATACTTTTATCACCCTCTTCTAGCTTGTCAGCAAAATACAACACACTCGCAATAAAAATATAAGCTAAAGCTGTAATTACTAAAATCATGCTACTTTCATCAATTAAATTACTTATTGGCAAAAATAATCCAAAAGCTGCAGCCGGCATTACACCTATTGCTATAAGTTTAAAAATTTGAATCAATGAGTTACGGTTTTTTAAGATTAAAAAAATGTCTTTGAAGTAATATATTAAAATTGAAAAAAATGTTCCTAAGTGTAAAAATGCTATCTCATATGTATTAAAACTGTTGTCTTTAAACAACTCTGATAAAACTACGAGATGTCCACTTGAAGAAATTGGTAAAAATTCAGTGACTCCTTGTATGATCCCAAATAAAATATCAATCATAATTAATTAATTGTTGAAAAATGCCATCCTTGACATAATGTACATAAGTATATTCTAAATTTTTTACTGTATTCTTTTTCTACAAATAATCTTTCTTTTCTTGCTTCATTTTCAGATGTAAACCTTCTTTTGTTTGAGCATTTAGGTATATTGTTCATACATTTATAAGATTAAATTTGTAAATTGTATAATCGAGCTATATCTTATTTATTTTTAATGAATTAGACTCAAATAAATGAATTTTTTAGTATTAATAGTTAGTTATTTGCTTGGTTCGATCAATTTTGCCTATATTACAGCTCGAATAAAAGGCATTGATATTTCTTCTGAGGGAAGTGGTAATCCAGGAACATCAAACGTGTTAAGGACATTAGGAAAAGGGTCTGCTGCAATTGTATTATTTGGAGATTTATTAAAAGGAGCTATTCCAATCATATTTTTCTATCAAGATCAATATTTTTTAGTTTACGGACTAGCTGCTGTTGTAGGCCATATTTATCCAGCATTTTATAAGTTTAAAGGTGGAAAAGGGGTTGCTACTTACCTCGGTGTTTATGTTGCAACAGTGTTCATGAATCCATATAATTCTGACTTATTCAATATAGAGATATTTCAAATACTTAATATACCTGTACTTGCTCTTTTCTATTTTGTTGTATTTAAAACAACTCGTGTGTCAGCAATTGCTAGTTTGGCAACAGTTTTGATAACGGTGTCATTATTAATTTATACAAATAATGAAATATCTAATGTGGTAGTTCTTGTTGTTATATTTGTTTTAATTTTGATAAAACATTCTGAAAATATCAAAAGACTAAGAGAAGGTAAAGAAAATAAATTTTAAAAAGAGAAAATTTTTTTAAAACTAGTTATTATTAAAACAACAACAGTAAGGGCAGGGCATGAGTTCTACACTAGTTTTAATAGCTTTAATGGTATCGCTTTCAGTAGCAGTAGTATTCCCCGAGCTTCAATATTCAAAAGTCAATAAATCTATTTCTAATGAGTATCAATTTATGGTTGAGAAACAAAGAAGAGGATTTATCACTTTGGGACTAATTGCTATAGCAAGTTTTTTTATAGCTCTTCAAACTCTCTCAGTTCCTATATTTGTTTTCCATCTAATTATTGATGTAGTTTTTGGTATTTATGTTTATACGGCATTTCAAGTACGATCATCCTCGCTTCAAAGAAACAGTTTCTCCTATGTAGATGATTTATCTGCAGATGATGACAATGTCGAATATTTAAAACAAGCAGTATAATTGTCCGAATCTGAAGCTAATTTAGAAAATTTATCAGCAGCTTTTGATAAATTAAATGATGTTCGTGAACAGTCTTTAACAATTTCGAGAGAGATAGTTCGTGAGTGCTCAAAAAGTATTAGAAATGTTCATAGAAACGATATATCTGATGCTGAAAAACATATAAAAAGCGCTCAAGAAAAATTAAATGATTTAAAAAGTATTTGTAGTGAAATTTCAGAAATTAGTTATGCAGGTTATGTTTTAGATGCCGAGAGAGAATTTGTAGAAGCTGTTATGTTTTATAATTTTGAAGTTAAAGGAACAATTGAACCATTTTCCGAATTCAACCTACACCCTTCTAGCTACATACAGGGAATAGGAGATACGATTGGTGAGTGGAGAAGAAAAGCACTTGATCATTTAAGAAATCTTGATATTAAAAAAGCTGAAACTTACTTAGAAATTATGGAAGAGGGCATGGGGATACTGAATGAGTTAGATTATCCGGATGCTCTTACAGGAGGACTTAGAAGGTATGCAGATAATGCAAGGTCAATTATTGAAAGAACTAGATCTGATATAACAAATGCTTTTATCAATGAGGCATTAAGAAAAGACATATCTAATATAAATAAAAATGAATTATAAGTACATAACTGGTCAAGTTCTAGAAATTGATCCATCCTCAGGCTGGACTGATGGAACACTGCTTCAAGATATATATCCTGATTCTTCTTTTGTCAGCGGTAACAATAAAGACAGTATGCAAATGAAACCAGAAATTAAAAATCGTAAAGTTTATGCAAAATATTCATTTGCAAAGAGATTTGAAGGTGGGCCTGGCCTTGTTCATGGTGGTATATTATCAGCTGCCTTGGATGACATGATGGGTTACTCAACAGTTATTCACAACATATTTTCTGTAACTGCAAATTTATCTGTTAATTTTCTTAAGCCAACACCAGTAGAAAAAGAATTTGAATTATATGCTTGGGTTAAAGAAGTTGATAATAAAAAAGTTTATACGGAAGCTGTTATTCAATTAGGTGAAGAAACTCATGTTGAGGCTCACGGCATGTTCATAGATTTAGGATTAGATGCTGCAGAGTTCTTTGCTCCAGATAAAAATTATCCTTAAACTAAATTTTTGACATCAAGAAGTGGCTCATAGATTGAATACTAATCATAGGATTCACACCTGAGCATCTTGGAAAAGTTGAAGCATCTACAATATAAACATTTTCTAAGCCATGTACTTTTCCATCTAAATCTACAACTCCTTGTTCTGGGTTTGGATTAATTCTTGCTGTACCCATCTGATGAGCTGAACCTAAAAGCAATCTATAAGGTTGATTTTTGATTGATAGAATTTTACTCAAAAATTCTTCTATATCTACATTTTCATTTCTATTCCAATGCATTGTTGGGGAAGCAGAAACCATAATTTCCTCTGCACCAGCAAGATAATAAGACCTTACAAGTTGGGTTAGTCCATCGAGGAGGTGAATGTTGTCAAAATCATTTAATTTATACTTCCAGAGTGGACCATTGTTAATTAAAGAACCGCTACTTGTATCAGATGTCAGAACAATTGCTCCAGACCAATGATTGTAACTTTCAATAAAATCTTCAGCTGAGGAAACAAAATTTGGAAAATATGGAAAAAAGATACTTGGATGCATCGGCAATCCCTGTAATAAGTACCCATAATTGTTGGTTTTGAATAAGAAATCCTCAGAATGCATACCTTGCATACTTCCATACCAGGGCTTTTGTTCTTCCTTAAATTTTCCAGCAACTCCTGAAACTGGGTGGGTCTTTAGATTCTTACCAAGTTGTGGGTTCTTGTATCCACTATTTAACAAGATGCTAGGAGTGTTTAGCGATCCGCCTGCAAGAATAACTCGTTCAACTTCGATTCTTGAAACCTTACCATTGTTTTCTACTTCAATGTGTGTTGCTTTGTTATTATCTATAATAATTTTTTGAATACCCGTATCACTATAAATATCTCCGTTGAAATCTTCATTCTCCAACCAGACCCTATAAGATGAATTTCTACTTTCGTATCCGCATCCAAAGGCACAAAAACCACATTCCATGCCATGAGTACTATGATTATTTTTTGGAATGACTCTATAGCCAATATTGTTTTTATCAAATCCTTCTGCTAATTTTTCCTCTTTCAATGGAATATGGTTAAAGTCAGTAGTTACTCCAAGATTATCAACTACATGCTTGATACTCTCTCTAAATGCATCAGAATTAAAATAATCTTTTTGTTTAGTCAGTTCATCCCATTCATTCAACACTTCCGTTGGCGTCTCAAGTGATGTCTGCCAGTTGATGCTTGTACCACCACCTATACTTTTTCCTGTAAGTAGTTGAATTCCGAATCCTCTCGTAGCACTAAGTCCATAGTGTTCAAAAAAGTTGTGATACCCAAAAGTTTCATTGTTTGTCTCTTTATTTAGATAGCTTGCTTTATCAAATACAGCGACATCATATTTTTTTGATAGACTATGTGCGGCTATACCTCCACCAGCTCCACTACCAATGACTGCTACTTGAATTTTTTCAGGAAGCGAATGCAATTTCTTATCTACTGTTGCATTATTGTGTTTTGGATAATTTAGTTTGTTGTAAATAACCCCCTCTCCATCAAGCGATCTCGAGATACAGTGTCCCATTAATACAAACATATAGACACCGAGTTTTCGTAAAATTAAAACATTTGATCCCTGGAGATAAGAGAAAAAGTTCTTAATGTTCTTGTTTTTTATAAAAAGCTCTCTAATCCTAAATGAGAAAATATATAGAAAAAGCTTGAGTTGTAAAATATTACTCTTGTCTGGAAATTTCTCTAATGTGAATAAAAAGTAATCCAAGGCTTTATTGCATTCATTTTCATCAAGATTTGGGTAAAAGTTTTTAAAAATTGATTTGAAGCTTTTCGATACTCTTTTATCCATATATATATTCTACAGATAGTTAGTAAAGTGAGATTGAATTTTGGCAGTTTTGGCAGTCATTAAGGCCTTTTGAAACGGCAGATTTGCAATAATTAGTGAATTATAATTTTATTATGCCTGATAGAGATAATACTTATTCAACTAATCAAATAAGGAAGATATCACAGTGCCACAGCTCTTATGGAAAAAAGACCAGACTTGCAAGTCCAAAATTAGATAGGTGGAAAGATTTAAATAAAGCAATTGTAGATTGGCTTAATAATGATGCTCTTGAAGAAACATCTGTAAAAGTTGCTGAAGATAATAATTTTCAATTTTATGACACTATTCAAAAAAGGATACTTTCTGATTTATTCACAAGATTTAGAACAATTTATCCTAAAAGAAATTCCAATTTTAATCATGAGTATTTAATTAAAGAGGCCATAAAAGAAATAGATGGAGAAGAGTACGGAATAACCACTCACTTTGCCTATGAGTTCGAAGATGATAATCAATATGAATATATAAGATTAAAAACTGCACATGACCCAGAACCAGAGTTAATTGATAGAGCAATTATTACAAAATTGAAATCTGAAAATGAAGAATTCTATACGGCTGCTATTGAATTAGATGACTTAGTAGAAATTGAGATGGTAGAAAATCCTGATGAAATTATTGATGATTATTTCAATATCTTAGAAGATTATCTAGAAGGTAGGAAAAAGCGTACTCCTGGTAAACAATGCGATTACTGCGATCAAGCATCAAGATGTGGACAATTTCCACTAATTAATGCTGACAAAATTACTAATCGAATTAGAGAAGTAAAAATATCTAAAACGAATTTAGTAAAACTTTCTAATTGCGAAAGAAGAACGGCATGGAATGTTCAATATGGTTTACCAAGAGAAGACTTTATTGAGTATGAATCAGAATCAGTGGCTACTAAGTTTCATCAATTTTCACAGGAAATTTTAGTAAATAACGAAAAATTTTCTGAAAAGCAAAATATTGAGAGTTTCAACCAATTAACAAATGAAGAGGACGAAGTTACTCGAGAACAGCTTTATTTAAAATACCAACAGCTAGTTTCACAATTAAATAATTATGAGGACTTAATAATAAAAGAATCAGAATATATTTTAGGTTTTACCTGTATCACCGAAGGAAAAGGCTTGAGAGATGGAAAAGTTGTTGACCAGAAAGTAGCAACAATATTTACTGGAAAGTCTGACTTAGCTGGAAGACTTGGTGATATACCTCTAATAATTGAGCTAAAAACACGTCCAGAAATTCCCGAAGACTTTTTAGAAGCGCAGCTTTATGCTTTAGGGGCTTCACAGCTAATGAAATCTGAAAAAGAAATAATAGTATTGCATATTTACGTATCTGACAACAATGCATCTGTAAAAGAAAGAAAGTTTGGTATTAGTGAACTCGAGTCCGCTAAAGCAAAATTTGAAGATATTGCAAAAAAGCCAGCATCTTGGATACCTTTTGATGCGTTGAGCCCTAGTCACAAAGTTGGTGAATGGTGTGATTATTGTGAGTTTAAGAATACTTGTACAGAATTTAGATAAGTTCATCTTTAGACTCAAGTAAATATATAATTATTTTGATGGATCTTTCAAAAACACATTTTCAATTGGTAGAAAGAGTTTATAAAACTCTTGAATCAAATATTACTGAATTCAAAGCCAGAAAAGGTAATTCACTGACTTTAGCTGAGAAAGTTTTATATGGCCATGCTAAAGACGTATCTGATATCTCACTAAATAGAGGAGAAGACTTTGGTGACTTTTTGCCTGACAGGGTAGCGATGCAGGACGCAACAGCACAAATGGCATTGCTCCAATTTATGCAAGCTGAACTACCAGAGACAGCAGTTCCCACTACAGTTCACTGTGATCATTTGATTCAAGCTTATGAAGGGGCAAACAGTGATTTAAAAGTCGCTAATAAAACACATAAAGAAGTATTTGATTTTTTACGAACAGCATCTGAAAAATTTAATATTGGTTTTTGGGGTCCAGGGGCTGGAATTATTCATCAAGTTGTTCTTGAGCAGTATGCATTTCCTGGTGGAATGATGATTGGAACTGATAGCCACACACCAAATGCAGGGGGATTAGGTATGGTTGCAATTGGAGTTGGTGGAGCTGATGCAGTTGATGTAATGGCTGGTATGCCTTTCAATACAAAAATACCAAAATTAATTGGGGTAAAACTTACAGGAAAATTAAGTGGTTGGACAGCTCCCAAAGATATAATTTTGAAAGTTGCAGAAATTTTGACTGTAAAGGGCGGCACGAATGCAATTGTTGAATATTTTGGCGAAGGAACAGAGTCTATTTCTACTACAGGAAAAGCAACTATAACAAATATGGGTGCTGAAATTGGCGCAACATGCTCTATATTTCCATTCGACGTAAAAGGAGAGGAATACCTTAAGGCCACTGGAAGAGGAGATATAGCGTCTCTTGCTAGGGAAAATATGCATTTGCTAACTCCAGACGATGATGTTGTTGCAAACCCTGAAAATTATTTTGATCAAGTTATTGAAATTGATCTAGATAGTCTTGAGCCACACGTTGTGGGTCCACATACACCAGACTTAGCTCGCCCAGTATCAAAATTGAAAGATGATGCTGTAGAAAATAGTTATCCTTTAGAAATTTCAAACGCTCTTATAGGTTCATGCACTAATTCATCTTATGAAGATATTGGTCGAGCGGCTTTTATAGCAAGAGAAGCAGCTAAAAAAGGTCTAAAATCTAAAGTCCCACTTATGGTCACTCCAGGGTCCGAAATTACTAGAGCAACTATTGAAAGAGATGGATACTTAAAAGATCTTGAAGCAATAGGCGCTACTGTCCTTGCAAATGCATGTGGACCTTGTATTGGGCAATGGAAGAGAGATGATATTGAAGAAGGACAAACTAATACAATTGTCTCTTCGTACAATAGAAATTTTCCAGCAAGAAACGATGGCAATAAGGAAACATTATCCTTTATTGGTTCACCGGAAACTGTAATAGGCCTTGCTTTAGGTGGAACTCTAGAATTCGATTTTCTTAATGATACTTTAATAAACGAAGAAGGTGAAGAGGTAAAGCTCTCACCTCCAACTGCAGAAGAGCTACCTTCAGAAGGGTTTGAAAGCACTTTGGAAGGTTTTGTCCAGCCAAAAGAAAATAGTGAAGTTGAAGTTGTTATAAGTCCAGATTCTGAGAGATTACAAGCTTTAACACCTTTTGACTCATTTGATGCAAGTAATTATATAGACATGACTGTAATTATGAAAGCTGTAGGAAAGTGTACAACAGATCATATATCACCTGCAGGTAAATGGTTAAGGTTTAGAGGTCACTTAGAAAATATTTCTCAAAATTTATTTATAGGTGTTAATAATGCTTTTTCAGAAGACTCAGGGACAGGTGTTAATACCCTTAACAATGAAATTATGACATTGCCGGATCTTGCAAAAACATACCATGAAAATAACATAAACTGGATTGCAATTGGTGATGAAAATTACGGTGAGGGATCATCAAGGGAGCATGCTGCCATGGAGCCAAGGTTCAGAGGTTGTAGAGTAGTTTTGGTTAAAAGCTTTGCAAGAATCCACGAAGCTAATTTGAAAAAGCAAGGGATACTACCGCTAACCTTTGAAGATAAAGCTGACTATGAAAAGATAGAGCAGAATGATAAATTAACTATTAAAAATCTCGAAAACTTAAGTCCTGGAAGTAAAGTTACAGTCTCTATACAGAAAGAAGATGGTTCAACAGTGGATATAGATACCAGCCATTCTCTATCTGAAGAGCAAATAAGTTGGTTTGAAAGTGGATCAGCTTTAAATTATATTAAATCAAATTAATGGAAAATTTTTCAGAAAAGATTCAATCTCTTCGTAATGAATACAGCGATTTAGACCTGACATCAGAAGATTTAAATCAAGACCCTATAACACAATTTACAAAGTGGCTCGACGAAGCCATTGAAACGCAAATTTACGAACCTAATGCAATGGTTCTAGCTACTGTAGATAAAAATGCTCCGAGATCGAGATATGTACTATTTAAAAATATCGTAAATAATAATTTAATCTTTCACACACACTATGAGAGTCCAAAAGCAGTGGAGATATTTGCTAACCCTAATGTTTCTGGTATTTTTTACTGGGCTGAAATCCATAGGCAAGTCAGATTTCAAGGCATAGCAAGAAAAGCTGACTCACAAGTATCCGATGAATATTTTAAAACAAGACCAAGAGGCGGACAATTAAGTGCTTTGGCCTCTGCACAGAGCAATATCATCTACTCCAGAGAAGATGTTACGAATAAAATTGATGAGCTTGAAAAAGAATATGAAGGAAAAGAAATACCAAGACCTGACTTTTGGGGTGGGTTTGCTATTGAAGTTAATTATTGGGAGTTTTGGCAGGGGAGAAGAAACAGGACGCATGATAGGTTTTGTTATAAGCCAGAAGACAATTCATGGAAAATTGAAAGGATGTCCCCATAATGAGACCAATAAAAGTAACCAAAAATTTTATTAATTCTGCTGAAAACTCAGTTTTATACGAATCAGGCAATACAAAGGTATTGGTTACAGTATCTGTCTCAACTAGGCTCCCAGACTGGTTGCTAAATTCTGATAAGGGTTGGGTAACTGCTGAGTACAATATGTTACCTGGGTCATCAGGAAATAGAATATCAAGAAAATCTTATGAGTCAGGTAGGTCTAAAGAAATTTCAAGATTAATTGGAAGATCTTTAAGAGCTGTTTGTAATTTAGGAATTATAAACGGGTACTCCTTTACAGTAGATTGCGATGTGCTGGAAGCTGATGGCGGTACAAGAACAGCTTCTATTAATGGTGCTTGGATAGCTCTGAATGATACATTTGAAAAAATGATCCAGGAAAACAAATTAAATCAAAACCCACTTACAAGCAAAGTTGGTGCGATTTCAGTTGGAATTGTTGCTGGCGAATTGGTAGCAGATCTTGATTATGAAAAAGATTCCAATGCAGAGGTTGATCTTAATTTAGTACTAGATGAAAAATTTGAAATATTAGAGATACAGGGTACTGCGGAAGGAAAACCATTTCCAAAAGAACATCTCGATCAACTTTTTGAACTTGGAAAAGAGTGTATAAAAGAAGTATTTGAAATACAAAAATAAGCAGATGGAAATCCTTTTAGCTTCAAATAATAAAAATAAGCACAAAGAGTTATCAAAAATTTTTCAAGAATCTGGAAGTAAACACACCTTGATAGTTAATAAAGATACTCCAGATGTGATAGAAGATAAAAATACAATCGAAGAAAATGCAAAAAAGAAGGCTGAAGAATGTTATGAGTTTTTTAAATCTCCAGTTATTTCTGATGATTCAGGTTTGTTTGTAGATGCATTAGATGGTCGGCCTGGTGTTCACTCCAAGAGATATGCTGGCTTAAGCTCTACGGATGTTGAAAATAATCAAAAATTAATAAGTGAACTTAAAACAGCTCACAATCTAAGCGCGTTCTTTAAAACGGTTCTTTGTTATTTTGATGGTTTAAATTATCTAACTTCAGAAGGAGTTCTTAAAGGAAATATTATATTAGATCCAAGAGGAAAAAATGGTTTTGGATATGACCCAATATTTGATGTCAACGGAAAAACCTTAGCTGAAATGACTTTAGAAGAAAAATCAAATATAAGTCATAGAAAAATAGCAGCGGTAAAGTTAGTTGAGATGTTAAATGAACACAAAGTTTAAGTTTTATCTGCTTATATCATTTCTTCTTTTTTCTGCTTGTGAAGTTAAGTGGAGTATGGAAGTTGAATTTAATGAAGATTATTCGGGTAGTTATAAAATATTAATTTTACTCGATCAGGATGCACAGTTTTATGCATTAGAAACTGGTCAAACAACAGCAATTGGAGGATTAGACGCTATACTTGCAGATCTTCCAGAAGGGTATGGATCGTCAATTTATCAAGAGGGAAATTATTTAGGTATTTTAGTTAGAAATGATTTTCAAAATACTGAAGAGTTGCAAGCTCAATTTAAATTACTAAATGAAAACGAAAATACAGCATTATTATTGCTACCTATTGAAGAAATAAACTTTAGTGAGTCAAGCAGATCATTTAATATAAATGGAATTTTTGGAGAAATCTTTGTTTCAGATGAGGAAAGTATAGAAGGGTATGACAATGTTTTTGACGGCAAGTTGTCTGTAATTGTTCCCGGAAATATCACTAGTCCTAAGCTTGAGAATATTGTCAATAACACAGTGATTTTTGATATTGAAGGAACTTCTGTAAAAACTTTTGAAGTGGTTGCAAATAAGTACTCACTATTAAGCCCAACAAATATCATAATTTTATTTTTGGTACTTTCATCGATCTATATTTTTGTTAGACAATATAGAAAAAAGAACTAATATTGACTCAATGAAAAAAATTATAATTATTATTTAGGAGCAACGTAAAAAACGTTGTTGCCCTTGCTTTGCAAGGGTTTTTTTTTGGAATATGAAAATAGATATATTTGATACAACACTCAGAGATGGCTTTCAACAAGAAGGTATATCGCCTTCTGTAAAAGATAAGATTGCAATTGCTAAGTTAATTGACGAATTAGGGGTTAGTTATATTGAAGGAGGATGGCCTGGAGCTTCTCCGAAAGAAGAAGAGTTTTTTGAAACTGCAAAAAAAGAGTTAAATTTAAAGAATGCAAAACTTGTAAGCTTTGGATCCACTAGAAAGCTAAATTTATCCGCTAAGGATGATCCACAAGTAAAGGCATTAGTTGATTCAGGCACTGATTATGTCTGTATTGTAGGAAAATCTTCAAATCTACATATTACAAAGGCGTTGCAAACCGATGTTGATAGTGCAATTGAAATGGCAGTTGATACAATTTTATATTTAAAATCAAAAGGTAAAAAAGTATTTTTTGATGCAGAACACTTCTTTGATGGCTACAAAGAAGACTCTGAAACAAGTTTAAAAATTCTTGAATCAGTAGTTACAGCTGGTGCAGATTGCTTTATATTTTGTGACACAAATGGTGGTACATTACCCGAGGAAGTAAGAAAAATTCTTTCTGAGGTTATAGAAAAATATCCAAAAACAAAATTTGGTGTTCATTTTCAAAATGACAACGGGTGTGCAGTTGTTAACTCAATGGTTGCAGTAGACCTTGGTGTTGATCATGTTCAAGGAACAATCAATGGGTATGGTGAAAGGACTGGAAATGCTGACTTGTGTACACTCATTCCAAATCTATCTTTAAAGCAAAATTACGAGACAATACCTATAGATTATCTTAAAAAACTAACCCAGACAGCCAACCATATTGCAGAACTTGTAAATGTTTCTATCGATTCAAGGCATCCATATGTTGGATCCTCAGCTTTTACCCATAAGGCAGGACTTCATGCATCTGGCATGTCTAAAGATAGCTCACTATATGAGCACATAGATTCTTCAAAAGTTGGGAACTTTACAAGAACAACGGTTTCTGAATTAGCTGGTAGAGCAAGTGTTATTACAAAAGCAGAGGAGTTTGGTTTAAATATTAATAATGATGAAGCTAAAGAGCTCATTCAACAAGTTCAAAATCTTGAACACATTGGTTTTCAGTTTGAAGCAGCAGATGCTTCATTGTTTATATTAATGAATTCAATAAAAGGAATTAGGCCAGATTTTTTTGAATTTGAAAGCTTCAGAGTTTTTTCTGAAAGAAGAAACTCTGAAAATGTTGTTTCAGAAGCTGTTTGCAAAATAACTGTTAATGGTAATAGGTATGTAAAAACAGGTGAAGGAGTTGGTCCAGTGGATGCGCTTTCAAAAGCATTGAAAGCAGCTCTTGAAAACGACTATCAAGATATTAACAATGTGAAACTTATTGATTATAAGGTGAGAATAATTGATTCCTCAGATGGTACAGAAGCAAAAACAAGAGTATTAGTTGAATTTACTGATACTAAAAAACAATGGAGCACTATTGGTGTTCATGAAAATATTATCAATGCTTCTTGGAATGCTCTTTGCGATGGATTTAATTATTATTTTATGACTTCCTAGGTAGATTTTTCTTTTCAGAGTTATATATACTAATTTAAAGGGGAGAATTATGAATGAAAAAATTGAAAACCTACTTAAAGAAGATAGAAAGTTTCCACCTTCTGAACAGTTAGTTAAAAAGGCAAATGCTCCATCTTCTTGGTATGACGAAGCAAATGAGAATAGATTAAAATTTTGGCAAAAACAAGCCTTAACAAGAATTTCTTGGTTCAAAGAACCAACAGAGATACTAGATGATTCTAACCCTCCTTTTTTCAAATGGTTTAAAGATGGTGAGCTGAACTTATCTTATAATTGCTTAGATAGACACCTTGAGTCTGATGGGGATAGAGTTGCATTTTACTGGGAAGGTGAACCGGGAGATACCCAGGAAATTACATATCAAGATTTATACGAGCGAGTTTGCAAGCTTTCAAATGCATTAAAAAAACTTGGTGTAGGGAAAGGTGACAGAGTAGCAATTTATTTAGGCATGACTCCAGAAATAGTAGTTTCCATGTTGGCATGTGCAAGGATTGGGGCAGTGCACTCAGTTGTATTTGGTGGATTTTCATCAGAAGCTCTTGCAGACAGAATTAATGACGCAAAAGCAAAAATAGTTATTACTGCTGATGGTGCATGGAGAAGAGGAGACATAGTTCCTCTAAAAAATAATGTTGATGGCTCACTGGAGCTTACTGAATATGTAAAAAATGTAATTGTTGTTAAACGAACTGAGCAAGAAATTAATATGGCTGATGGTCGAGATCATTGGTATCACGAAATAACTGATAATGAATCTTCTGAATGTGAACCTGAAATAATGAATTCTGAAGACATGTTATACATCCTTTACACATCTGGCACAACTGCAAAGCCAAAAGGCATTGTGCATACTCAAGGAGGATACCTAACAGGTGTGACAACAACTCACCATGAAGTTTTTGATGTAAAAGAAGAAGATATTTACTGGTGTGCTGCAGATTGTGGCTGGGTTACAGGTCATAGCTATATTGTTTATGGTCCATTAGCTAA
This sequence comes from uncultured Candidatus Actinomarina sp., assembly GCA_902610815.1. Taxonomy (GTDB): domain Bacteria; phylum Actinomycetota; class Acidimicrobiia; order Actinomarinales; family Actinomarinaceae; genus Actinomarina. Next base: position 459,558 of record CACLXG010000001.1, on the reverse strand, counting down.
TAAAGCTACAAGCGTTATGTATGAGGGTGCACCAAATGCACCTGACGAAAAGAGACTTTGGAGTATTATTGAAAAGTATAAAGTCAATATTTTTTATACAGCCCCAACTGCAATAAGGGCATTTATGAAATGGGGGGTGGAGCATCCCCAAGCTCATGATTTAAGTTCACTAAGAATTTTAGGAACAGTTGGTGAGCCTATAAACCCCGAAGCATGGATGTGGTATCACGAAAATATCGGTGGCGAAAATTGTGCAATTGTTGATACATGGTGGCAAACGGAAACTGGCTCAATAATGATTTCCCCACTTCCAGGTGTGACAAGCACTAAACCTGGATCAGCTTGTGGACCATTACCAGGTATCGAATCAATTGTTATTGACAATGATGGGAAAGAAGTAGGCAAAGGTGAAGGTGGCTTTTTAGCGGTAAAATCTCCATGGCCATCAATGCTTAGAACCGTTTATGGAGATGATCAAAGGTATTTAGATACTTATTGGTCTCAACACGATGGTTTATATTTTGCAGGTGACGGCGCTAAATATGATGATGAAGGTTACATATGGCTTTTAGGGCGCGTAGATGATGTAATGAATATATCTGGACACAGAATATCAACAGCTGAAGTTGAAAGTGCTTTAGTTTCCCACCAGGCAGTAGCAGAAGCCGCAGTGATTGGTAGGAGTGACGAGATTACTGGAGAGGCGATTGCTGCATTTGTCTCATTAATAGGAACTGACGATGGCAATGAAGATTTAATTGCTGATCTTAGACAGCATGTAAGTGATAAAATTGGTCCAATTGCTAAACCAAAAAGTATTGTTATAACTGCTGATTTACCAAAAACTAGAAGTGGAAAAATCATGCGCAGGCTTTTAAAAGATATTTCAGAAGAAAGAAAGCTTGGAGATGTAACTACATTAGCAAATGCAGATATTGTATCCGAATTACAAACAAGAGCATCTGAATCTGACGATGAATGAAAGAATAGTTAAATGGGACTTAGTTCCAGGATTAGTACTTGAATTAGTAAATTTAGATAAAGATGGTAGAAGAGATTTCTTTATAAACTTACCAGTTGAAAATATTCCAATGGGTGCCCTAATGGATACTTCACAGGTTGAAGTAGACGATAAAGGTCAGGTGACTTTTACACTTACACCACAAGAGTTTCACTACAATCCCCTTGGGACCGTCCACGGGGGTTTAGCAGCTACAATGTTAGATTCTTGTAATAGTATTTCAGCTAACTGTCAGCTTGATAAAGGGTATTTGACTATGACGACAGATATTAGAATTAACTACTTTAGACCTATGACAGTATCTACAGGTGAAGTTACTGCATCGGCTAAGATTGAAAAAATAGGCAAAAGAGTAATTTTTGTTAATGGCACTTTAAGTGATAAGGATGGAAAAGTTTATGCTACGGCAAGTTCAACAGAGCTTATCGTAGAATTTCCACCAAAATAAACAACTATAATTTGTGCGGATGAGAGGACTCGAACCTCCACGAGCAAAGCTCACTAGATCCTAAATCTAGCGCGTCTACCAGTTCCGCCACATCCGCTAAAATGTCGCGTGGGTCGCCGGGGACTTGAACCCCGAACCTGCGGATTAAGAGTCCGTTGCTCTGCCAAATTGAGCTAGCGACCCCTTTTAAAGATTAACTTAGATTATGATAGTTAAGTATAAATTTTTTCTATTTATTCTTTTTATAAAACAGTTAAGATAGAAAAATAATTAAGTTGCGGGCTGTGGCTCAGCTTGGCTAGAGCGCCTGCTTTGGGAGCAGGAGGTCGTGAGTTCGAATCTCACCAGCCCGACAGACCTGCGGGTGTAGCTTAATGGCAAAGCTCCAGCCTTCCAAGCTGGCTATGAGGGTTCGATTCCCTTCACCCGCTCACGAAGAGCTCTCGTAGCTCAAATGGATAGAGCAACAGACTTCTAATCTGTAGGTTATAGGTTCGAGTCCTATCGAGAGCGCTGTGGTGATCGTAGCTCAGTTCGGTTAGAGCGCCTGGTTGTGGTCCAGGAGGTCGCGGGTTCGAATCCCGTCGGTCACCCTTATATTTATTAGGAGATAAATGAAATATAAAGTAAAAAAAGTTAGCGATTTTGAAAACAATATAGAAATTGATATTGATTTTCAAGACCTTGAATCTAAAAAAGATGAAGCAATTTCTAAAATTAGCAAATCTTTAAAAGTTAAAGGGTTTAGACCAGGGAAAATACCAAAAAATATTGTAATAAGAGAAGTAGGTGAGGATTATATACTTGAAGAATCAATTGATTTATTTTTGCCTGAGCAAATTTTTGAAATTTTGCAGAAAGAAGAATTAAACCCAGCTGTAAGACCTGTTGTAAAAGATTTAAAAAAAGGAAAGAAATCCTATAAGGTAGATGTTCTAATAACCCTTTGGCCAAAATTATCAAATCTTCCAAAACTTAATCAAACTGTAGAAGTAGAATCCATTACCCCTACAGAGGAAGAGATATCAGATCAAATTGATAGAATAAAGCTACAGTTCGCTGATGTTACTAAAGTTGAAAGACCATCGAAAACATCTGATTATTTATTAGTAAATATCAGTGGTATGGAAAATGGTAAAGAGTTAGAAGAGTTCTCTTATCAGGATTACTTGTATGAACTTGGAAGCAACTCACTAACACCCTCAATGGACTCAAAATTAGAAGGTGTGTCTACTGGTGCAATTATAAAATTTAATGATGATATACCTTCTGTTGGTAAAAGTAATGTCGAAATTTCAGTCTTAGTTAAAGAAATTAAAGAAAAAGTTATGCCAGAATTGACTGACGAATGGGTTTCTTCAATGACTGAATTTGAAAGTATTGCAGAAATGAACAGTGAGTTATTTAAAAATATTGAGATGGTTAAAAAAAGACAAATCGCTAATCAGTACCAAGGTTTATTAACAAGTAAATTAATAGAAGAATCAAAGTTGGAACTTCCTGAACAGTTAGTAATTGCTGAAATGGATAGCATATTACAAAATTTCATGGCTGAATTAAACCAAAATAATATAAAAATTGAAGATTACTTGCAAATTACAGGATTAACTGAAGAAACTCTACAAGAAGACTTGAAAAATCAAGCGACTAGAAATTTATCAATGGTAGTTATTTTAGATAAAGTCGTTGAAGATCAAGAAATTAAATTAGATGATAAAGAAATCAAATATATTGATGATCACATGTCAACCCATGATGATGAAAGAATTGAAGTAGAGGATGCTAGTCATAGATTAAATCTAGAAGCAGAATCCCTTAGAAATAAGGCTATGCTGCATATTTTGCAACAAGGAGTGTCTGTTGATAAGGATGGTGAAAAAGTATACCTACAAGACGTCTACAATCAAGAGGAAGAAGTAAGAGAGGAAGAATAATATGAAAGAATTACCTTCAAATTATGTTATCCCTACTGTTATAGAAAATACTAACAGGGGCGAAAGGGCCTTTGATATATACTCAAGGCTTTTAAAAGATAGAATTATATTTTTGGGAACTCCAATTGATGATGGTGTAGCAAACTCCATAATGGCTCAACTATTACATTTAGAGTCAGAAGACCCAGATAAAGATATTTTTATGTATATCAATTCGCCAGGAGGATCAATCACTTCGCTATTTACAATTTATGACACAATGAAGTATATAAAGCCAGATATCTCTACAGTGTGTATGGGTCTAGCAGCATCTGCGGCATCTGTTATTTTAGCTGGTGGTACACCTGGAAAAAGATATAGCTTGCCAAATGCAAGAATCATGCTCCACCAACCATCAGGCGGCATGGAGGGAACTGTAGCTGATATGGAGAGAAATTTTGACTTGATTGTATCAATGAGAACTCAATTAAATGGTTTATTGGCTGATTTTACTGGCCAAAACGTTGAAAAAGTTGCAGAAGACACAGATAGAGATTTTTGGATGACCGCGCAAGAAGCAAAAGAATACGGTATAGTAGATGAGGTGCTAATTCAAAGGGAGTTAGCCGAAAAAAAATAACTAAAAAAACAACAGGGTAGTTAAAAATGGCAAGTAAAGACTCTTCTCAAGCACTCAAGTGCAGTTTTTGTGGCAAGTCTCAAAAACAAGTAATAAAGTTAATCGCTGGTCCAGGTGTGTACATTTGTGATGAATGTATTGAACTTTGTGTTGAAATAATCGAAGAAGAAAAAGTCGAAAAACTAGAAACTAGTCCAGAAGAGTATTTACCTTTACCAAAAGAGATTAACCAATCTCTTAATGAATATATCATTGGCCAAGAAGACGCAAAAAAGACTTTGTCTGTCGCAGTTTACAATCACTACAAAAGAATTTATAAGGGTGATTTACTAGATAATGAATTAGAAATACAAAAATCAAATGTTTTACTCTTAGGCCCAACTGGAAGTGGTAAAACTTTATTGGCACAAACATTAGCAAAAACACTAAATGTTCCTTTCGCTATCGCAGATGCAACTACTCTTACTGAAGCTGGTTATGTTGGCGAAGATGTAGAAAATATTTTACTCACTTTAATCCAGTCTGCTGATTATGAAATTCCTAGAGCTGAAAAAGGCATAATCTACATTGATGAAATTGATAAAATCACAAGAAAGTCTGACAACCCATCAATTACAAGAGATGTGTCAGGGGAAGGTGTTCAACAGGCGTTACTTAAAATACTTGAAGGAACCACTGCTCAAGTGCCACCACAAGGTGGTAGAAAACATCCGCAACAAGAATACTTGCAAATAGATACTACAAACATCTTATTTATTGTTGGAGGAGCTTTTGATGGCTTGGATCAAATTATCAGTAAAAGACTTGGAGAGAATACAATTGGCTTTAATACAAACATTTCAGATTCGAAAGAATTTAATAAAGAGGAACTATTTGCTTTTGTTGAACCAAAAGATTTGATTAAGTTTGGCTTAATACCTGAATTTATTGGAAGACTACCAGTTACGACTAATGTTAATGAATTGAGTAAGGATGCGTTGATAGATATCTTAACCAAGCCAAAAAATGCTATTACAAAACAATTTAAGAAAATGTTTGAACTTGATGATATAGATCTTGTATTTACTGAGGCATCACTTGAGGCAATGACTGATTTAGCACTTGAAAGAAAAACTGGTGCAAGAGGCTTACGTTCAATACTAGAGAAAATATTGCTAGATGAAATGTATGAATCTCCATCAAGAAAAGATATTTCTAAAATAATTATCGATAAAGAAAATGTTTTGGAAGATATTGCACCAAAAATGGTCTTGAAAGAGTCAAAAGACGACAAAACTGCATAAAATATAACATATGCAAGATGAAAAATACGATCCATTATCAATTGAAAAGAAATGGCAAAAGAATTGGGAACAAGGAAATAAATTCCAACCAATAGATTCTGACGAAAATTTTTCTATAGTAATTCCACCCCCAAATGTAACTGGCTCACTTCATATGGGCCATGCTTTAGAACATTCGATTATAGACGTTATAACAAGAATAAAAAGATTACAAGGCTTTCAAACTTTATGGCTTCCCGGAACTGACCATGCTGGAATTATAACCCAACTTCTTGTTGAAAAAGAATTAGATGAAAACGGGCTTTCTAAGCATGATTTAGGAAGAGAAAATTTTTTAGCAAAAGTATGGGAATGGAAAGATAAATCAGGTGACAATATTACTAATCAAATGAAAACATTAGGTATGAGTTGTGATTGGTCAAGAGAAAGATTCACAATGGATGAAGGACTCTCAGAAGCAGTAATAAATGTATTTGTTTCACTTTATGAAAATAATTTAATTTACAAGGGTACTCGAATGGTTAATTGGGATACAAAATTAAAGTCAGCAGTTTCTGATTTGGAAGTAACATCTTCAAATGAATTGGGAAAGTTGTGGACTATAAATTATAAGGTTGGAGATTCATTTATAGAAATAGCAACAACGAGACCAGAGACTTTACTTGGTGATACAGCTGTTGCTGTAAATCCTTCAGATGATCGATATAAAGGTTTAATTGGCCAAACAGCAACTATCCCAATTGTAAATAGGGAAGTAGAAATTATTGGCGATGACTACGTTGATGTTGAGTTTGGCTCTGGCTGTGTAAAAATTACGCCTGCCCATGACTTCAATGATTACGAAATCGGAAAAAGGCACAATCTAGAAATGATTAGGTGTTTAGATTTTGATGGAAAAATTGAAGATCATGAATTTATACCAAGTGAATTAAGAGGACTTGATAGGTTTGAGGCTCGAGAAATAATAATAGATATGCTTAAAAATCAAAATTTACTTAAAGGAGTAAAAGATCATCAAATTCAAATTCCAAAAGGCGACAGGTCAAAAACAATACTTGAACCAATGGTTTCTGAACAATGGTTTGTAAAAACTAACGAGGTTGCCAAAAAAGCAATAAAAGTTGTTGAAGATGATGAAATTAGTTTTATACCAAAAAATTGGGAAAAAACTTATTTTGAATGGATGTACAATATTCAGGACTGGTGTATATCTAGACAGCAATGGTGGGGCCATAGGATTCCAGCTTGGTACGATGGTGAACAAAATCACTATGTTGGTACAAGTGAGGCTGATGTAAGAGAGAAATATGGTCTTAAAGACAGTGTTCAATTAACACAGGATGAAGATGTATTAGATACTTGGTTTTCTTCAGCACTATGGCCATTCAGCACTCTAGGCTGGCCAGAAAATACAGAAGATTTAAAAAGCTATTACCCTACAACTTTACTTGTTACTGGTTTTGATATTATTTTTTTCTGGGTTGCAAGAATGATCATGATGGGTTTATACACAATGGACAATATTCCATTTAAAGATATTCTTATCCATGGTTTAGTTAGAGATTCACAAGGTAGGAAAATGTCAAAAAGCCTTGGCAACACAATGGACCCTTTAGAATTATCTGAAAAACATGGAGCAGATGCATTGAGATTCTCACTGATTGAAAAAGCTAATCCAGGACAAGATGTACCTTTTGATGAAGAGTGGACAATATCTGCAAAAAAATTCGGTAACAAGATTTGGAATGCAGCAAAATTTGTTCATTTATACACTGATAAATCTACACCATCAGAAATTAGTAGTACATCTTTAATTGAAAATAAATGGATCATATCAAGGTTTAATGACACTTTAAAAGAATTTAATGAGCTGTTTGAAAAGTATAAAATTTCGGACGCCTATAAGTTATTGTATAATTTCTTGTGGTCAGAGTTGTTTGATTGGTATTTTGAATTTTCGAAAAACTTGTTTAATGACAAAGATGAAAAAATTGAAACCCAAACAGTTTTAAAGTCTATATTTTTAGAATCATTAAAATTATTGAATCCTGCAATGCCCCATATAACTGAAGAAATATGGTCTTCTTTCAATGAAAATTATTTAATCGATAATTCATGGCCTTCAACATTTGATGAAGAATCTGATAATATTTTTGAAATAGAAAATTTGAAAGAGATCATCACAAAAATTAGGAACTTTAAATCGACTTATAAATTAAAAAATTCTTTAGCCATTGATTTATACTCCCTTGACTCCTATCCGGATTGGTTTGTCAATCAGCTAGAGAAAACTGCAAATGTTAACATATCTGTTGTTGAGAGTAATTCAGAAGATGGAGTTGTTCTATCCTTTCAGTCGAGTGATTTTGTATTGAGTCTATTAGCTAATAAATATATTGATGTTGAAAGTGAAATAAAAAGACTCAATAAGAAAAAGGAAGAATTGAATAAATCATTAGAGATTTCTAACAATAGGCTGAGTAGTGACAAATTTGTTCAAAATGCAAAACAAGAATTAATTGATCAAGAAAAACAAAATGTACAAAATTTAAATAACCAGATTGAATCAATAGATTCAACATTAGAATCTCTTGATAATTGAAGGAATTAGAAGAATATTTAAATTCTAAAATTGGTTTAACCAAAAACAAGAATCTTGAAAAACTCCGTAGTTTTTTTACAGAACCTCAGCTTAATAAATTAATGAATGGAACAACTTCTATTGTTGGAACAAATGGCAAAACGTCTACAGCAAATTTTGTTTATCAGTTACTTTGTAAAGAAACGACAAAAGTTTTAATGTTTACTTCACCTCATCTTGTGCATTTTTCAGAGAGAATACAATCAAATAATGAAATTAATTTTGATTACCTTGCAAGAATCGTTCAAGACTTTGAGAGTGAAAATAATATAACTTTAGGGTATTTTGAGACTCTTTTTCTCATTGCTTGCAAAGCTTTTTTAGATAATGAAATGGATTATTTTATTTGTGAGGCTGGAATTGGCGGAATGTTAGACACTACTTCTGTTATTCAAAGTAAAAATGTTGTACTTACAAATATTGGAAGAGATCATCAAGATTTACTTGGTTACACAGCTCTTGAAGTATTAGATCAAAAAATATTTGTATCAAATAATATCGATAATTTATTTGTTGGAGATCTAAGTGATGAATTAGTTAAAGTAATAGAAAATAATTACAAACATTGTAGATCAAAATATTTCTTAAAATATTTTGTTGATAGTAAATCAAAAAAAATAACAAATTTAACAGCTAATCAAATTAATTATTTGCTTGCCTCCCTTACCGTAAACTCATTACTTAGTTCAAATAATGAGGAAGTTTCTTTAGAATTTAACCATAATTTTGTAGAAGGTAGGTTTGAAATTATTAACCGTAACCCTTTAAAAATTTTAGATGGTGCACACAATATAGATGGGTTTATAAAGACCTTAGAAGACTATGAAAAAGAATATAATTCAGAAGATACTTATTTATATCTAGGTTTTAAAAATGGAAAAAATATAGAAAGCATCATCAGTTATATAAATTCAAAAAAACAATACAAGTTAAATTTTATTGAAGAAGATTCTTTTTTTGATCAGCAAAACCCTGAAAAATTTATAGATTATTTAAAAGATCAAAATATAGAATACAGAATAGTTAATTTCGGGGCATTTTCATCAAATAAGAATCCTTCTATATTGCTGGGTAGTTTATATTTAATTGGAGAGTATAAAAAAAGGATAATTACATGAAAACGTTTTTTATGATAAAGCCTGATGGTGTACAAAGAAATTTGGTTGGAGAAATTATTTCAAGAGTTGAAGCCAAAGGATTTTCTATTACAAAAATTAAAATGATGACTATTTCCAAAGAATTAGCACAGAAACATTACGAAGAACATAAAGATAAACCATTCTTTAGTGATTTAGTTTCATTCATAACAAGTGGGCCAGTTGTTGCAATGCAGGTTGAGGGTGAAAATGTTGTACTTCAAATCCGAAACCTTATGGGTGCTACAAACCCTAGTGAATCTTCTCCAGGTTCGATAAGAGGTGATTTAGCAACTGAATTAGATAAAAATGTTGTTCACGGATCAGATTCAGACGAGAGCGCTGAGAGAGAACTTTCGTTATTTTTTGGAAACTAAATAAATATTTAAAAACAACAACTATTAGATTATTCTATTAGTACATGGTTGACTTAAATTTACGAAGAACTCTATTTGGTGGCAATGATATTGCAATTGATTTAGGCACTGCTAATACTCTTATATACGTAAAAGGGGTTGGAGTTGTAGTTGATGAACCTACACTTCTTGCTGTAAATAAAAGCGATAACTCAATTATCACTATTGGTCGAGAGGCTAAAAAATTAATTGGAAGAGTTCCAGATACAATTGAACTTATAAGGCCATTGAGAGATGGTGTGATTTCTGAAATTGAAATGGCTGAGGAACTTGTAAAAACTTTACTTTCGAGAGCAATAGGACGAGCTTACTCAAGGCCTAGGATTGTGATATGTGTACCTAATGGTGTTACAAGTGTTGAGCAAAGATCAATTGAAACAGCAGCTCATGCTACAGGTGCATCTGAAGTTTTCACAATAGAAGAACCTATGGCTGCTGCGATAGGCAGTGGTTTGAATATATTTGAACCCTATGGAAATATGATTGTGGACATAGGTGGTGGCACAACTGAGATAGCAGTTATATCAATGGGAGATATTGTAAATGCTAACTCGGTAAGAGTTGGTGGTGAAGACATGACAGAAATACTAATTGAATGGTTGAGAAGAGAACATCAAATACTTGTTGATACGGGTATTGCAGAAAATATTAAACATGCAGTTGGATCAGCATATCAATATGATAAAGAGCCTCAAGTAACAGTAACAGGAAGAGATATTGTAAGGGGCATACCTAAGCAAGTCTTACTAGAAGCAAGTGATGTAAGAAACGCCTTACAACCAGTTGTCAATGATATTATTGAAGCTATAAGAATCTCTCTTTCTCAAACACCGCCAGCTTTAGTTTCAGATATTGATAAGGATGGAGCATGGCTTACAGGTGGGGGGTCTCTATTAAAACAAATGGATAAAAAAATTGCTGAGGAGTTAGGTATTCCAATAAATAATACCGATGATCCATTAAGCTCTGTTGTGATTGGTTCTGGTATTTGCTTAGAGAGATTTCAAGACTACAAAAGTATTTTGAAAACATCACCAAAACCTAATTAACATGCGAAATTCTCAAGTTGTAGGTGTCAGAAAATATGTAGTATATTTTCTTTTTATTTTTCTTTCAGGTTTATTAAGTGTTGTTGATTATTTTTCAAATAAAACATTATCAAATTTTATTCCGGATCAAGTAAATGTAATTTCTAATATCCAAATACCTGATAGATTTCTTCAAAATGAATTATCAAACCTGTATTCAAATAAAGCGGATTTAGTTGCAGAAAATATAAGATTGAAAGAAGAGCTTACTAATTTGAGGGTGTTGTATATAGAGAATCAAGAATTACAGGATAATATTGAGTCTTATGAAGACCTCATCAAGAACATAACCAACTTCGACTTAACATACTATGCAACAAGTTTAATTTTAAAAAACTCAACAGATGAGTATCTAATTTCGGGAGGAAGAGATTATAATTTTAAACCTGGCGATCTGGTGATAAACGAAAAAGGATATATAGTTGGTTATTTAGGTGAAGTTTTTAATGATTATTCGATTCTTGAATCATTTAATTCTACAAATTTTAACTTCAGAGCATTAGATTCAAATAACAATATTTTTGAAGTCAAATCAAATGGTAAAGAGTTGATATTTAGCTCCCTGGAATCCTCACTTAATCTAAAAGTAAATATATTGTTTTCTGATGTAACATTTGGACATATAAACAAGTTTCCACTTGTTGATTTAGAACCCTATGAACAAACAACATTAAACAATAAAATTACAGTGATTGTGCCAATAGAAGAAATTCTCACTTTTCAAAGTAAACTATTTATCCCAAAAAGTAAATGAAAGTAATAAGGTTTATCTCAATATCTTTATTTCTTTTTATTATTTGTTTAGTTGAAAATTATCTAAATACATTTATTACATTAAATTTTGGAGTTTATATATTCTTTATTTCTCTTATATATATGGGTACTGAAATATTTAGTCAAAATTTAGTTTTCCCAATTTTCTTATCTGGAATCCTGTATGACTCTTTCTTCAGCACTTACTACTTAGGGCTTTATACATCAATATTTTTAATTGTGGTTATTTTTTCTAACTACTTAGTTTCAAGATACAGAGGATCAAGTGCTATTTATATAGCGACTATTTCTATCTGTTTATTGATATATAAAATTCCTATCCTTATAGAGTTTAGTTTAAATTATTGGTTTGTAAGTTACTGTGTTTCTATTGTTGTAAATTCATTTATTTTCTTCTCCTTAAAAAGAGCTCTTAAAATCAATGTTTAATCAAAAACGACTTAAATATACTTTTTTAGCATTTTCCATTTTATTAGCTTTCGTTTTAATTGATATTTTTCAACTTCAAACAAGAGAATTTGAATCCACTTCTCAAATTATTGAGCAACAAAATTTAGATAAATTTTATATTACAGCACCAAGGGGAGAAATATTTGATTCTGATGGAGTAAAAATAGCTGAAACCACGTTAGAACCGCATCTATTTTTAAATATGAGAAAAATAAATAATCAAAACTCCTCTGAATATAGACAGGTTATTCAATATAATTTTCCTGAATTAGCAACAAAAGAAATTAATGAAATTTTTGAAAGTAAGGATATTTTGCAATCTGTTATAAATCTCTCTTCTGTTGAATATGAAGTTAGAAATAATCTAATATCTAATTTTGATGGTTTTCTAATAATAGATTTACCAATTAGAAAATATATCAAAAATGAACTTTTTGCTCACACTATCGGATATTTAGGAGTACCAAATAAAGATGAGTTTATTGAATTTCAAAATGCTTTAGGTAATAACCAGGTTGGTAAAAATGGAATAGAAAGATATTACGAAGAATATTTATCGGGAATTCCAGGAGAATTAATTTTTTCAGGTTCAGAAATTGTAGACTCAAAACAACCAATTCCAGGTAATGATCTATTTTTATCTATTAATTCTTTAACTCAGTTAGTAACAAAAGAATCATTACAAGAAGGCATAAATTTAGCAAATAAGAGTTTTGAATCACAAAATGAAATTAAAAGAGGTGCAGCTGTAGTTTTAGAGATTGAAACTGGAAATATTATTTCAATGGTTTCCTTACCAGACTTTGATCCCAATAAGTTTGTATCTGGTATAAGCGATTTTGAGTACAAACAGTTAGATAGAGATCAGGCTTTTAACAATTTTGCAATTCAAGGCCTCTATCCTCCGGGCTCAGTATTTAAAGTAGTTGCTTACTGGCTTGCATTGAGTGAAAATATATTTCCTGAGGGCCTGAATAATAAAGATTCAAAAGTTGATTGTGTTGGAAGCCTTTCATTTGGTTTTGATGATGGATCTCAGCAAGTTTATAACGATTGGAAACCTGAGGGTCATGGAAAAGTGGATCTTACAGATGCAATAAAACAGTCTTGCAACGTGTATTTCTGGGATATAGCTTTAAACATATGGCGAAATTTTGGTAACACAGAAGGAGAATCTATTCTTCAAGAGTACTCAAAAGAACTTGGCTTTAGTGAAAAAACAAATGTTGACTTACCATTTGAAAAAGTTGGAATTATCCCTGATAGAGACCTTTTTGAAGAATGGAAAATAACTAGACCAGGCCTCGTTAGAGAAGAGGGGTGGCTAGGTGGAGATTTAATGAACTTAATTATTGGTCAAGGAGCAATAACAACTACTCCTCTCCAGGTTGCAAATGCATATAGAACTTTGTTAACAGGAGAAAACTTATCACCAACCTTAAACAAAAATGCTGAAAAGATAACAAATAACAAAATTAATATAAGTGACGAATTTACTTCCTTTCTTTTAAAAGATTTAAACACAGTTACTAATAAAGGTGGAACAGCCTATGTTTCCTTTAGTATATTGGGAAACAAAGCAAATGACATTGGTGGAAAAACAGGTACAGCCCAAAATGCTGGCAACAAAAATAACACTTCTTGGTTTGTTGGAGTTGATTCCATAAGTAATCCAAAATATATAATTGCTACTGTGGTCGATGAGGGTGGGTCAGGAAGCGCTGTTGCTGCACCAGTTTCTCGAAGAATCATTCAGCATTTACTTGAATACGAAATAACTCCTGTAGAGTTTGGAGAAATTACAGAATGATAAATAGAAAAATTACAATATTAGGACCAGAAGGAACGAATTTATACATATTGCTTCAATTCATGTTGTTTAGTGTTATATCATGGTTTACTTTATTTAGTTCAATCGAATCGATTGAGTTTGAAACAAGCAATATTTTATCTAGGCAAATAGCATTTTCGTTAATAGGGTTAATTGTATTTTTTTTAACTACCTATCTTTCAATTGATAACTTATATAATTTAATAAATTCGTTATTTTTTCTTTCTGTTTCGGTTTTATTAGGCCTGCTATTTACCACACCAATACTTGGTGTCAGGCGTTGGTATGATTTAGAACCGGTTGGATTACCTATTTTTATACAGCCATCAGAATTTAGCAAAATAATTCTGGTGTTGTTTATTGCTAAAATGCTGAGTCAAAATTCTTATAAATTAATTGCTTTATCAGGGGTTCTGATAAATCTATTTTTAATTTTCATACAACCTGATTTAGGAACAACAATCTTACTTTTAATTGTTACTTCTTTAATGTTTTTTATTTCGGATATTAAATTTAGAACCGCTGTCCTGGGGTTGTTAGTTCTTTTTCTTTCATTTTTCATGCTCTTAGAATTTAATTTTTTAGGAGATTATCAAATTTCTAGAATTACAGATTTCTTTTCTGGTGAGGACTTTTCCCAGAGACAAAGCAGGCTTTCAATTTCTTCTGGGGGTTTGTTTGGAACTTATTTTACTGAGTCACAAATAACAGAAGTTTTTGTTCCTGTGCAAACTACAGATTTTATTTTTTCTCTTTTCACAAGAAATTTTGGTTTTTTTGGAGGATTAGCGCTTCTATCCCTATGGGTATTGTTTTTCTTCAGGGTAAATCGAATAATTAATCGTACAAAAATTGATTTCGAAAAATATTTACTTGCAGGTTTATTAATTCTTTTAGGCGTACAAATATTGATAAATTTGTTTACTATTCTTGGTTTTATTCCATTGACTGGAATTCCTTTTCCTCTCTTAAGTCTTGGAGGCTCATCAATATTTTCAACCGCAATAATATTTGGATTAATCAATAGAGTTTTCATTGAAAACAACATAGTTGTTTAATTTTAAAATCTACTATTCTTATTACATGTTAAATTTATATATTCGTCATCTCGGAGGTTTTAATGTTTGGTATATTCAAAAAGTCAAAGATTGTTCGCAAAAGCAACAATTTGGACAACACAAAAACTAAATGGTTTAATGGCCAAAAAGTAAAAATAAAATCTGGGACTACTCGTTCAGGTTCTCAAAAAAATAAAGATTATAAAGACAAGAGCCCAACATGGTTTAGAGAAAAACCATTACCAGTTCCTGAAGTAGAAAAAAAGCAGATGCTTATTAGCTCAAAAGACGGTGTATCAAAGGTAGCTATTCTGGAAGGGCCAACCCTAGTTCAATACTATACATCAGAAAATAATGCAAAGTCTAAAGTCGGAAACATTTATCTTGGAAAAGTAAAAAATGTTTTACCTGGCATGGAGGCAGCATTTGTTTCTTTTGGTGAAGAAAAAAATGGTGTTCTGTACGTTGCTGATATTGAGGGTTCACATAAAAATTCAAAAATTGAAAATTTACTAAAACCCGATCAGGAAATTTTAGTTCAAGTAGTGAAAGATGCTATGGGAGAAAAAGGAGCAAGATTGACTGGTCAGATCTCTCTTCCTGGAAGATATTTAGTATTAATTCCAAATTCTAGGACAAAAGGAATCTCTAGAAGACTATCTGATAATGAGAGAAGTAGGTTAGATAGAATTATTCGTAAGCTAAAACCAGAAAATTTTGGAGTTATTGTTAGAACTGCTGCCGAAGGTGTGAGCGAAAAAGCACTAAAAGTAGATATAGAAAAACTTGTAGAAGAGTGGGATATTGTTAGTAATTATAAAAGTGGAGATGCTCCAAAATTAATTCATCAAGAGCCAGATGTTTCCATAAAAGTAATACGTGAGCACCTAAACTCAACATTTAAAAAGCTTTTAATTGATAAAAAAGATCAATTTGATGAAATTAAAAATTATGTATCTGCTACTTCTCCCGAAATAAGTGATATTGTTGACTTTTACCAGGATGAATTAATGTTATTTGAAAGGTATCACATTGAAGACCAGATAAAAAAGGCCTTGGACAGGAAAGTATGGTTGCCTTCTGGTGGACATCTTATTATTGATAGAACTGAAGCACTTACAGTTATTGATGTGAATACTGGAAAATTTGTTGGAAAGAATAGTCTTGAGGAAACTGTATATGAAAATAATTTAGAGGCCGCAGAAGAAATTGCAAGACAGTTGAGACTTAGAGATATTGGCGGAATAATTGTAATAGATTTTATAGATATGGAATCAACCAAAAAGCAACAAAGTCTTTTAAATAGGTTTAAGCAAGAGTTAGCAAAAGACAAGACTAGAACACAGGTTTTTGAAATATCCAGACTTGGATTAGTAGAAATGACTAGAAAGAATGTAGCAGCCGGCCTTGTAGAAAGTTTTTCTGAAGAGTGTGAAAATTGCAATGGCAGAGGTTTAATAATTAATGATATTTTTTCTAACAAAAGTATAGAAGAAGGCTTGATTGAGTCCGAGGCTGTAGTAGAGTGATTGAGTTATGAGTAAATATGCTGTTATTAAAGTTGGATCATCTCAAGAGAGAGTAAGTGTAGGGGATGAGTTTTCTGTTGCATCTTCTTTTGCAGAAAAAACTGTTGTTCCTGTATTAGTTAGCCCAAGAAAAGGCCAAATAGTTATAGACGATAAAGAATTAAAAAAATACAAAGTTGAATTAGAGCATCTTTCTACTTCAAAGTCTAAAAAAATTAACATTTTTCAATATAAAAATAAAACTGGAAATAGAAGAAGAGTTGGATACAGAGAAAACTTAAAAATTGTAAAAGTTAAAAGTATTCATGGACTTGAAAGTACTGAGGAGGAATAGTGTCTAAAACAAAAGCTGGTGGTTCAACCAGGAATGGCAGAGATTCAGAGTCTAAACGCCTTGGTACTAAAGTTTATGATGGTGAAAATATATCTGCTGGTTCGATTGTGGTTAGACAGAGAGGTACAAAAATTCACCCAGGAGAAAACGTATCCAAAGGTGGGGATGACACTCTCTTTGCAAAAATAGATGGTGTTGTAAAATTTTCTACGAGAAAAGGTAGGAAATTAGTTAACGTTATTCCAAAATGAGCCAATGTTCGTTGATGAAATCAAGCTTTCAGTATCTTCTGGAGCTGGAGGACCAGGCTCTGTTAGCTTCAATAATTTAAACTCTAAAACAAAACCATCCGGTGGTTCCGGTGGAGATGGTGGCAATGTAATATTGCATGTAAATAAAGAATTGCCTGACTTATCTCATATAATGTCCAACAGTTCTTTAAAGGCAGAAAATGGCGGACCAGGTAACAAAAATTTTCAAAATGGAACATCAGGCGAGGATTTAATTATAGAAGTGCCAAATGGAACACAGGTATTTATTGATAATGAAATGTATGCTGACCTTCATGACAACAACTCTACTTATGAATTGCTTGGCGGTTCAAAAGGTGGCAGAGGAAATTATGAATTAATTTCAAAACGAAATCCTAATCCACAAATTTGTGAACAAGGAGTTAAAAGAAAATCACTTGATATCAAACTTTCATATAGTCTTTATTCAGATATCTCAATTGTCGGATTGCCTAATGCAGGCAAAAGTACATTAATTCAAAAATTAACAAACTCTAGAGCAAAAATTGGAGATTACGAATTTACAACTACTAGTCCAAATATTGGTGTTTTAAATAACTCTGAATCATTAATAACCATCTGCGATTTACCTGGTTTAATAAAAGGTGCTTCCGATGGGGTTGGAATGGGTAAAAGAGTACTAAAACATTTAAGAAATACTAAATATATAATTTATTTAATTGACCCAATAAATGAAAAATTTAATATAAATTCGCAAATTTCAATACTTGATGAAGAACTTTTAAAGTTTGATGCAAATTATCAATCTATTAAAAAATTAATAGTTATAAATAAATCAGATAAACTCTCCAAACCAAATGAAGATTATATGTATATATCTTGTTTAAATGAGAATGGAATTGATAAATTAGTAAGTAGGATTCAGAAAGAATTTAAAGCTGATTTACAGATTATTTATTCTGAATTTCATAAAATTGTTCTAGAGCAAGACGATTATTTTATTGAAAAAAAAGAAAATCAATTCATTTGTTCTGGTGAATTAGTCACAAATATGATCAATATTTCTGGAAATAAAGACAGTGTCTTAGATGAGATATTGATTAGATTTGAAAAATCGGTTCTCTCCAAAAAAATTAATGAAATGGGTGCAATTGATGGTGATACAATTGTGTTAGGAAATTTAGAATTTGAATACAAACATTAAAAAAAATATAGTAATAAAAATTGGAACTACTTCAATTATTAAAGATGATAAAGTTGACTTAACTTTATTAAAAAGCTTAGTTGATTTAGTTAAGGAATATAAAGAACAGTATAACTTTGTAATTGTTACCTCGGGTGCAGTAGGTCTGGGAGCTACAAAATTAAATTATAAAAGTAGACCAAAATCCTTAAAGAGGCTACAGGTAGCATCTGCTGTTGGTCAAATCGAATTGATTAACCAATATGAAAAAATATTCAAAGAAAATAATTTAAATATTGCACAGGTTTTAATTACAAAAAATTTGATAGATGATAGGGAGCAATTTGTTAACACTACACAAGCATTAAATGAATTGTTGTCTCAAGGAATTATTCCAGTAATTAATGAAAATGATGTCGTAGCTACAGAGGAACTTAAGTTTGGAGATAATGACAGACTATCCGCAATTGTATCCATTATTGTTAATGCAGTAAAACTCATAATTATTACAAATAAAGAGGGATTATATAACTTCAATCCTGATAAATACAAAGATGCAAAAAAAATCGATTATATAGAATATGATTCTAATCAATTGAATGATTTGATACCAATATCAAAAGCTGGAGATGGTATGGGAGGATTTTCAACAAAAATTATGGCTGCTCAAATCTCTGGTTTTTCTGGGATACCGACTCATATAATTTCTTGGTCAAAATCTAATTTATCGAAAGCAATTTTAAATGCAAAGGTAGGTACTTTTATTACCGCATCAAACAAAAAAATTAGACTTCGAAAACTATGGATAGCATATGGAATGGCTTCAGTTTCAAATATACATATTGATGAGGGGGCAGCTAATGCACTTCGAAAAAATGCTTCGCTTCTATCAAAGGGGGTTATAAGGCATGACAACTCTTTTAAAATTGGCGATGGATTATCAATTGTTTCTGATAAAAAAATTGTAGCAAAGGGTATTGCCAAAATTGACAGCGATTCATTTAATGAAAGTAGTTTATTAGTTCATAAAGACGATTTAATTATTCTATAAATAATTTTACTAATAGAAATACTTAATTAATCTTTAAATATGCTTAAGCAAATAGGAATACACGCAAAAGAGGCTGCAGGGGAGATTGCAGTTTTAACTACTGATAAAAAAAATCAAATTTTGCAGAGTATGGCTGATGAATTACTAAAAAACTCAAAAAAAATTTTAGATGCTAACAAAGTTGATCTAAAAAATTCTAAAGATTTTGATTTAACACCAGCTTTAATAGATAGGCTAACTTTAAGTGAAGAACGAATTAATGGTATGGCAAATGGTTTGCTCAAGATAATTCCCTTAGAAGATCCAGTAGGTAATATTACTGAAAGTTGGACAACTGAAGAAGGATTGGATATTAGAAAAATTCGTTCACCATTCGGAGTTATAGGAGTTATATATGAAGCGAGACCCAACGTAACGAGTGATGTCTCAGGACTTTGTCTAAAGTCTGGTAATGCTGTAATTTTAAGAGGATCTAGCTATTGTCTTGACTCAAATATTGCCATTCTTGAAGTTCTTCAAAATTCACTAATTATAAATAATTGTAATGAAAATATTTTTCAAATAATAGAAAGTAAAGATCGTCAAGACACTATTGAATTTATGAATTTAACAGAGTATGTTGACCTAATTGTTCCAAGAGGAGGGAAAGGGCTAATTCAAACATTAGTAGATAACTCCAAAGTACCATTTATTTTAGATGGTGATGGAAATGTGCATCTGTACATACATCAGGATGCAAAAAAAGAAAATATAATTGATATTGTTATAAATTCTAAAGTGCAAAGACCTGGAGTATGTAATGCTCTTGAAACTTTGATAATTAATAGTGAGATTTACCAAGATATGGGCAGTTTGATCATTCAGGAATTATTAAAAAATGAAGTAGAGCTATTTGTAGACGAAAAAATAAAAAAAGACTTTCCAAATTTAAATCTTGCTGACGAAGCCCATTATGAGACTGAATTTTTAGATTTGAAACTGGCAGTAAAAATTGTTGATAATGTTGATCAAGCAATTGAGCATATCAAAATTTTCTCATCTGGACATACTGAAGCAATTTTGACTGAATCAAAAGAAGTTGCAGAAACTTTTGCTAAATCTATAGATTCTTCAGTTATATTTATTAATTCATCTACAAGATTTACTGATGGCGAAATGTTTGGTTTTGGGTCTGAAATTGGGATTAGTACTCAAAAATTACATGTTAGGGGCCCAATGGGGTTAGAGGCCTTAACAAACGAAAGGTATGTAGTTACAGGTCAGGGAACAATAAGAGGATGAAAAATAACTTAACAGTAAAAAATTTCGAAGATAACGGTTACTTTGCAGACCAAGAATTAGTAGATATAGTTAATGCTTCCTTATTTTTAAATAAACCAATTTTGATAGAGGGTCCTGCTGGTACAGGAAAAACTTACCTTGCAAAAACTCTCTCTAAGATATTTAAAACTCAATTAATTAGACTCCAATGTCATGAAGGTATTGATGAAGATAAGGCTCTTTATGAGTGGAATTATAAAAAACAGCTTTTATCAATACAAACTGAACAGGATTCCAAAAATTTATTTACGGAAGAATTTTTGATTGAAAGACCGATTCTACAATCTCTAAGGTCTGATGAAAAATCTATTTTTCTCGTAGATGAAATTGATAGATCAGATGAGGAGTTTGAGGCTTTGTTATTAGAAGTTCTGGCTGAAAACCAAGTAAGTATTCCTGAGCTAGGAACTATCACTTCAAAGAATGATAATCTTACTGTATTAACCTCTAACGCTACAAGAGAGCTTTCAGAAGCTTTAAGAAGAAGATGTTTGTATTTTTACCTAGATTACCCATCAGTTGATATAGAAACAAAAGTAATTCTTAACAATGTAGAAAACATAGATGAAGAAAAAGCAAAAAAGTTTTCTATATTTAGCAATTTTGTAAGATCACTTGGTCTCAATAAGCCACCTTCTCTAATTGAATCTGTTGAATGGGTAAAATATAATCATTTAAATGATGACGATTCTTTAAATTCAAATATCGGAATTCTTATAAAAGATATTGAAGACCAAAAAATTTATCTGGATAAAATTAAAGAAGATAATGCAAATAAAAACCCATGAGTTAATTGATTTTTCTCATTATTGCAAAGAGAATTCATTAAAATTTTCATCTGAAAGAATAACTAATTTAATTAAATTTTTGCAAAATGCACAACATGATAAATATGAAAGAGATATAAGTTTTATTTATTCATTACTTCCTTCGAATAGAGAAGAAAAAGAAAAATTGAAGGAACTTATTCATCAGTACTTTAATTTTTTAATATCTGACAATAAAGATGAATACAGTTTTTTAATAGATTATAAAGATGAGAGAATCAAAGAATTTTTTAATGATAATTCACTTTCAAGGTTTCAAAAACTTGCTGAAGAAATTATTAATGAATTTGGTGAAATAGATTTTAGTAGACCAGTTTCAAACAATTATTGGTTAAACCAATTACAGAGCTCTCTTGCTTTTCTTGATTCAGTAAGTTTTTTTGATATTGATTTTGATGATGGATTAGATGAAATTATAAATGAAGAAAATAGAAATTATTTTATTAATCAATTAAACCAATCCATACTTGAAAGGGTTTCAGAACTGAGAAATCAATTTAAAGAAGCTTATATACCATCAGAACTAAATCCAAAAGAAAATCTAGAGGAAAAAGATTTTTTATTTACAGATGCCGAAGAAAGAAGAAAACTACTTAAGGAGACTAGAAATCTTGGGCTAATCTTAGCTAACAAGTTTGTAAAATATATAAAATCAGCTTCTAAGGGTAAATTATTATTTAGAAAAACAATTCGTAAATCTCTTAAAAATGGAGGAAGTCTTTATGATATTGTTTTAAAACCAAAAATAAAAAAGAAACCTAGGTTGATTCTTTTGTGTGACATAAGTGGGTCAATGGCTCTTTACTCTTTGTTTGGACTTACCTTACTTTTTGGAGTAGTTCAAAGGTTTAAATCTGTTCACTCGTACGTATTTATTGATGGAATTACGGACATTACAAAAGAATTAAAAAATTTAAAATTTAATAACATAAATAAAATTCTTACTAATTGGAATAATTATGTTCATGTCGATGGACATTCAGACTATGACAAGTCGTTTAAAGATTTATTGGATGAAAAAATAATTAACAATTCCAGTTTTAATACTCTTATTGTAATAGGAGATGCCAGAAATAATTACAGACCAATTAACACAGAAACAATTGATAAGTTATCAAGAAAGTTTCAGAATATCTACTGGATGAATCCAGAAAGAAGTCAATACTGGAACACAGGTGATAGTCAATTTCATCATTATCAGTCAATTTCTAAGAAATATTCTGAAGTTAGGAATTTTGAACAATTAAAAACTTTTATAAACAGTATTAATTTTAAAAAGGTAATTAAATGATGAAGATAGGAATTCTCGGTGGCACTTTTGACCCTCCTCATAAAGCACATCTTAAAATTGCTGAAAGGGCTATTAAACAATTTCATCTAGATAAAGTTCTCTTTATACCTTCTGGAAATCCATGGCAAAAAAAATATGCTACATCGTTTATTCACAGATATGAAATGACAAAAATTCTTATTGAGGATATCAATATATTCGAAATAAGTGATATTGAAAAATCTGAAGATGTTCCTTCTTATACTTTTGATACACTTACTAAATTAAATCATAAGAAAGATAATTTATATTTCATTCTTGGGTCTGACACAGCTATGAATATTAGAACTTGGAATAATTATGAAAAATTATCAGAACTTACTAATTTTTTAATTGCTTTAAGAAAAGAAGACAGTGTAAATAATTTAAAAGTAAACTTTCCTTTTGATTATGAATTGATTGATGGTGAAAAATTAGATTTAAGCTCTACTTCTTTAAGAAATAAGCTTAAAGAAAATTTATTTAATGAAGAGGAAATTCCATTAAAAATAATACAATATATTAAGAAAAACAGTCTTTATTAAAACTTGTCTTTGATATCTTGAATTTCAGAATCTAATTCCTCTAGTTTTTCAAGTTCATCTTCTTCTAATGACTTAAGTTTTTCAATTTCAGCTTCTAGCTCCTCAAGTTTTTCTAAAACATCGTCATTGGTATGATGATCTACATAATTTGCTATGAATTTGGCAGAAACAATTGCTGTAACAGTAGCAATTAATCCAAGCCCAACAAACATTAAAGCACCTGCTACAAATTTACCAAGTGTTGTAAATGGTGTTATGTCACCATAGCCTACAGTTGTAATAGTAACCAGTGCCCACCAAATTCCATCTCCAAAAGTTTTAATTTGGGGTTCTACCAAATAAAAAACAAAACCAAAAGAAACAATACAAATTATTAAAACACCAAGTATTGTTCTTAGCCTACGGCTGTTGAATACTCGTTCAATTAAATTAATAAAGTTTTTCATTCTATTCAAATTAACCCTTGTATTTTAGAATAGTGTGTTTATATTTTCATGGTAACATATTTATAAGTGAATCAAGTTAGCAATTTATCAGAAGAAAATAGTTTTGTTATCGATTCATTGGTAGATCTACTTTTAACACAAAAAATAACAAATATAAAAGTTTTAAAACTGGACTCTGATCAGTTTCATGACAATGTAATTATCTGCACCGCAAATTCTTTAGTACAAATGAGTGCCATAATAAAAAATATAAGAAAAAATTTACATATACACAAATTTACATATGAAGGTGAAAATTCAAATTGGTTATTAATTAGCGTTAAAGGCATATTAATTCAAATATTTACTGAAGAATCTCGAGAGTATTACAATATTGAAGATATATATTTTGATAGTGAAACTCTTTATCAATACGGATAATAATATTTTAGGGGCTGTAGCTCAGCTGGCAGAGCACCTGCATGGCATGCAGGGGGTCAGGGGTTCAAATCCCCTCAGCTCCACTTAATTAAATGAATTTTAAGTATTTAAAAACTTTAATCGTTGACATAAAAGAACTAGCTTCTTCTCAACTACTAATTGTTATTATTCTTTTTGTTCAAGTTGGTATTGTTACCAGAGGTTTAGGCACCACCAGTTATGGTCAAGCCGTATTAGTTTTAGCATTAATCGCAATTATTTTCAGGACACTTCATGCCAGAAACAGTGATGTAACTTTATTGATGTTAAAAAAATATGGAGAAAGTATGTTTACACTCTCTCTCATATACGACTTACTAATTGGTATAGTTTGCTATTTGATTTGTTTAATATTATTTCAATCTGAACTTAACTCACTATTTGGAAACTATAGTATGAGTTTCGCACTCAATATATTATTAATTTGTAGAATATTTCAAACCCTTTCAGAGAGTTCAAAAGCAGTTTTAACTTTTAATGGTCAATTCAAAAAATTTGCTTTGGTAGATACAGTTTCAAATTTGATGAGGTTTATTACTATTGTTATTTTATTTAGTGTAAACGCAAGTATTGATAATTATTTTATAGGACAAGCAGTTTTCTCAACAGTTTACGGTTTTTTTGGTTTTTTCATATGCAGAAATCATTTAATAATTTCAGAAGTGTCAATTAAAAATTTGATGGATTACTTTATAAAATTTAAAGCAGATTTTCTCAAACAACGACTAGATCAACTTGTAGGTATAGTTCCACAGCATTTAGATTTAGTAATTCTGGGCTACTTTACAGATCTATCTACAGTTGGTATTTTTAGAATTGCAAAACGGATTGTTGAACCAATAACTTATATTATTTCAGTATTAACACCATTGGTGCAAAATCAACTTTCAAAAGAAAGTTTAAGAGTAAACTTTTCCGAACTTGTTAAAAATTTCTTATTACCACTTTCAATAATCATTATTATTCCGTATGTTTATTTTGGTGAAAACTTGATAAACCTTATTTCAGGAAGTTCCTTTCTTGATGCTTATGAACCAATGATTATTCTCATAATTGGTTATATAATTTATTTAAACTCCTTTTGGATACGACAACTACTTTTATTTTCAAACTTGATTCAATACCATGCTTTCAGTAGGTTTATTTCACTAGTTGTATTTGTCCTAGCTTCATTCTTTTTTGTTGAGCAATTTGCTGCAGTTGGTATAGCAATTGCGACGTCTTTGAGTATGGTTGCACAAAAATTTTATGAATTTTATGCATTCAATAAGCACTCAAAGCAAAATTAAATATCTCACATTTTTCCAAGTAGCTTAGTTATCATTTGATTAGAAGTTTAAAATATAAAATAGGGAGTAATCATTTGAACAAAATATATAATTTCTCACCGGGACCATCTAAGCTTCCACAGAGTGTTATAGATAAAGTTGAAAAATCTATAAATCGTTACAAACTTACGGGCAAATCTATACTTGAAATATCTCACAGAAGTATCGAATTTGATGAAATTCTAAATGAAATAAATAGCAATTTTTTAGATCTATTTGATTTGCCTCAAGATGTAAATATTTTATTGCTACAAGGAGGTGCAACTTTTCAAAATTCTTTGATTCCCATGAATATTGATAGAAGTAGTAAACTTGGTTGTTTTGTTACAGGGACATGGGGAAAAAAAACTTCAGAAGATTTTGTAAAGATTTTTACAAATTTAGAGATTATTGAAACAAAAAGTAATGCTATAGGTCAATATTTTCATAAAGAATACACTGGGTTTCAAAATACAGATTATTTACATATGACATCTAATGAAACAATAGAAGGTATTCAAATTCAGGATTTCAATTCTATGAATCATAAAAATTTAATTATTGATATGTCTTCAGATTTAGGTTCTTATAAATTTAATTTTGATAATTTGAGCTATGTTTACGCAGGTGCTCAAAAAAATATGGGTATACCAGGAGTGACAATTTGTTTTGCGAAAGACAATTTTTTAATCGAAACTGATAATCCAAAATATTTAAATTTAAATTTGCTCGCAAAATCAAATTCTACTCTGAATACTCCACCAACTTTTTCAATTTATGTTCTTAACCTTGTGACTAATTGGATGATTGAAATGGGGGGAATTGATTATTTTCAAAATAAATCGAATAAACAATCCAAAGAGATTTATGACTTTATTGATGAAAATTCTGATATTTTGAGCTGTAGTGTAGATAAAAAATATAGAAGTAAATCTAATATAGTTTTTACTTTTTTAAAAGATCAGCAGAATAAAGAATTTGTAGATGCAGCTAAAAATTTTGGAATTATTGGAATAAATGGACATAGAAGTGTTGGTGGAATTAGAGTTAGCTTATTTAACAGTGTTGATGAAGATATGTTTAAAATCTTTATGAAATTTTTCAAAAAATATATTAGTGAGTTAAGTAATTGAAATTTACAAATATTGAGAAGTATCATTTTAAGTCTGAAAATATTGTTGGATTTCTATCTGATCTTTCATATTTCAATAATGATATTGACAATATAAAGTTGCATGAAGAAACTATTCCTAAGAATGAAATACAAGCTGGTGTAGATGTTATTAATTTTGAACCGATTGTTTTATCCTTGTATCCAGATGTAATTTTGAGTAATGTTTCAGAATCATTTGAAACAGAGAAACTTATACTTTTAGATGGACACCATAGATGGAAGTATGCAAGCCAACTAAATTTGATTGATAAATTAAAATATATATTGGTAAATTTTAAAGATATCAAGATTAAATCTTACCTTTATAGCTTAAATCTTGATACAGACAAATTTTTAAACTTTTTACATAGTGAAGGATATAGTAGTTCTAATCCTGGAAGTATTGGAATTTCTTTTAATAATGAAATGTATATAAACGAAAATTCATCGGACATTTATGAACTATATAATTTTAAAAAAACTATGCAAGAAAATGAGATGATTACACCAATTCTTGATGATAAAGAGGATTCTTCAAAAATAATTAAATTCACTTCTTTAAACCCAGATGACTTAATAAATATCAATCATTTGTTGCCTCCAAAATCAACTTGGATCACCCCAAGGATTTAAATGAAAATTGCTCATGTAATAAACTCATTAAATAGGGGAGGTGCAGAAAGTCATTTGCTTGAATTGGTAACTGCCCAAGTCAATTCAGGATTGGTGGTAGATGTAATAGTTATAGGGGAAGATATTCCAGAAATATTGTCGATCAATAAAGAGTTGTCGAATGTATGTAGAAAAATTTATAGATTAAAAGGACCTCGTATGTTTAATGTTTTTTCCTATATAAAATTACAAAAAATTATTAAAGAAAACTCATATAAAATTGTTCATTCCCATCAACCACGGAGTGATTATATGATTTATTTGCTAAAGAGGTTTTTTATTTCTGACAATTTATTTAAATGGGTAGTTTCTATTCATGGAAAGTATGATTCTTATCTTGATAACAATTTCAAAAAAATTTTTAAATTATATTTTTTCAAAAAATTAGTTAATTCCTGGTCCTTTGCTGATGAAGTTATTGTAATTTCTCAAGAGGTTAATACTTGGTTGGAAAGCCATACACAAAAATTAAATCCACATGTAATAAACTACTGGATATCTCTAAAAGAACCCAGTACCGTTTCGCTCAATCCAACATTAAATATTGGTTTTTTAGGTAGATTAAATAAAAATAAAGGTATTGAAGATCTAATAGATACTTTTAATGAAATAAATTTAGATTTTCATTTAGTAATTGGTGGTTTTGGTTCAGATAATTATATAAATTATCTAAAACAAAAAATGAGTAAAAATCTAATTAAGAAATCTTCATTTTTAGGATATGTTGAAGATCAGTCAAAGTTTTTTGAAGGTATCGATCTGTTTGTATTTCCATCATATTCAGAAGGTTTAGGACTAGTTTTATTAGAAGGTATGAGCTATCAAAAGATTTGCATTACGAGAAATATTGAACCAATGAATCAATTTATAAATGATGAAAATGGATATTTATTTAATAATAATGATGAGTTAAAAAATTCTGTTATTCAAGCTTCAAAAGATTTAACCAATGAATCAATTTATAACAAAAAAATTGAAAATACCAAAAAAGTATTAGAAAGGTATGACATTAAAAATGTTTTTCCTAAAATACTAAAGGTGTATAACTTATGAGTGAATATAAATTTCAACAAATTGAATCAAAATGGCAGAAGTCTTGGTCAGAGAACAACTCAATAGAATGTGATATCGATTCAAAAGACAAAAATTTTTACAATTTATGTATGTATCCATATCCCTCCGGAGACTTGCATATGGGTCATATAAGGAATTACACAATTGGTGATGTTATAACTAGGTATAAAATTATGAATGGTTTTAATGTCTTATCACCTATGGGTTGGGATTCATTTGGTCTTCCAGCAGAAAATGCGGCAATTCAAACTGGAATTCACCCTAAGACTTTTACTGAAGAACGAATAAATAATATGAAAGATCAAATAATTAGATTAGGTTCACTTTATGAGTGGGATAGGGAAGTCGCCGCACATAGTAAGGATTACTATAAGTGGACTCAATATATATTTGTAAAACTATTTAAGAACAAATTAGCCTACAAGAAAGATGCGCCAGTGAATTGGTGTGATTCGTGTAAAACAGTCTTAGCAAATGAACAAGTAATAGAAGGCAACTGTGATAGGTGTGATTCAGTAGTTGATCAAAAAAATTTGAATCAATGGTTTCTCAAAATTTCTGACTATTCAGAAGAGCTCCTTGGGGGACTTAATGAGATTGGTGATTGGCCAGAGAATGTAAAGGCAATGCAGCAAAATTGGATAGGTAAATCTGAGGGTGCAGAGTTTTCATTGAATATAGATGGTACTGAATTA
This sequence comes from uncultured Candidatus Actinomarina sp., assembly GCA_902610815.1. Classification (GTDB taxonomy): domain Bacteria; phylum Actinomycetota; class Acidimicrobiia; order Actinomarinales; family Actinomarinaceae; genus Actinomarina. The sequence continues at coordinate 430,704 of CACLXG010000001.1, read as the reverse complement.
TGTTTTGATGTTTTTACAACAAGACCAGATACATTATTTGGAATGACATTTGCTGTACTTTCTCCTGAGCATCAGCTAATGAGCGAAATTCTCTCTATTTCGTCAAATCGTGATGAGATAGAAAATTACATTAATAATGCTAAAAAGAAATCTGAGTTTGAGCGAATGTCGCTTACAAAAGAAAAAACAGGAGTAGATACAGGCCTTTTTGTTATAAATCCAGTTAATGGAAAGCAAGTTCCGCTGTGGATAGCTGATTACGTATTGATTAATTATGGTACAGGTGCAATTATGGCTGTACCTGGTCATGATCAAAGAGATTACGATTTTGCAAAAAAATATGGAATTGAAATAATCCAAGTTATATCTGATAAAAACAAGAAATCTTCAATAAAAGAAGAAGCTTTTATTGGTGAAGGAATTCTTATTAATTCTGGAGAATTTGATAATTTAGAATCACATACTGAAGCTTCAAAGAAAATTATAAAGTTTTTGGAAGATAAAAAAATCGGAACTAGTAAAACAACATTTCGTTTAAGAGATTGGTTAATTAGCCGACAAAGATATTGGGGTTGTCCTATTCCTTTAATTAATTGTGAAAAGTGTGGGATGATACCTGAAAGCGAAAATAACTTACCAGTTTTATTACCAGAAATAGATGATTATAAAAACACAAATGAATCACCTCTTGCAAAAAGTGAAGAATTTGTCAATACGAACTGTCCTGAATGTGGAAGTGAAGCTTTCAGAGAAACAGATACAATGGACACCTTTGTTGATTCATCTTGGTATTTCTTAAGATTTGTAGATCCAAAAAATGAAGAGAGCCCATTTGATGCCAATAAAGTAAATAATTGGCTTCCAGTTGATCAGTATATTGGAGGAGTTGAACATGCAATCCTTCACTTGCTTTATGCAAGATTTTTTGTGAAGGCATTAAGAGACATGAATTATTTAAATTTTAATGAACCATTTCAAAATTTATTTTCTCAAGGCATGATAAATTTTGGCGGTTCCAAGATGTCGAAATCAAAAGGTAATACTGTTGATCCTGAATCATATTTTGCAACTCATGGAGCAGATGCTCTAAGATTATATATTTTATTTATGGCCCCTCCAAGTGATGGGGTAGAGTGGAATGACGGGGGTATTGAGGGTACAAAAAGATTTTTGAACAAACTATGGGAAAATATTGAAAGATTATCAAAATTAGATAATGTAGATAGTTTAGATAATGAGAAAAGTATAGTTAGAAAGGTGAACCAAAGTATTAATTCAGTTTCAAAACACCTTGATAAATTTGAATTTAATACAGCTGTTTCAGATTTAATGAAATTAAATAATGATTTATCAGAATTTTTAAAAAATTCTAAAGAAATATCAAAAAGCTCAAAAGACATGATCATTAAAAATATGAGTATTTTGTTATTCCCAATGGCACCTCATATTGCCTCTGAAGTTTATGAAAATTATTTTGGTGAAGATTTAATAAACATCACATGGCCTCAAGTTGATACTGAGAACTTAAAAGACCCTACATATGAACTTGTGATACAGATAAACGGCAAAAAAAGATTCACTAGAGAAACCGAAATAGGATTAAATCAAGATGAAGTAGAAAGCATTTGTAAAGATGAGTTTGATATGAATACGAGTGATTTTAAAAAAGTAATTTATATCCAAGATAAAATTATAAATTTCGTCGGATAATGAAATTACTTGTAACTGATAATTTAGTATCAGATCTAAATCAATTAAATAGTTTTAATATAAGTTTTGAAAAAGTTTCAATAAAAGATATTCCTAATCAAGCACAATCTCTTTTTGGTACTGATAAATTTAAATTTATTTTTGATGAATTTATAACAATTACATCTTTCAATAAATTAAAAATCAATTTAGAAGATAATTATATTTTTCAAATTAAAAAATCAAATTTATCTAAATTTACATCACTGGGGTCGAGCGTTGATGTTTTGTATCTTGATTCTCAAAAAAAAGAGAGTTATTTCCCCTGGGATTTAACCAATTCAATTTATAATTCTAGAAAATCAATAGATTTAAGGTTGTTGGATTCTTTCACTTCAAATGAGAGAGATTTTAGAAATTTTTTATCATATTTTATTAAAGAACTTTTAAGACAAAAAATGTTAATTGAGTTTGATCCAAATGAAGTTTCTAAAATATTAAAAGAAAAAAAAGATTATAAATACACAGATGCATTAAAAAAATTGAAAAGTTTAGATCTAAAAAAGATTAATAAAGCTATTCAATATACACATAAAATTGAAAAAAGTATAAATCAATTTGGATACGAAATTGAAAATTCCAAAAGATATTTAATTTCTATAAAAAAATTATTAGAGTTTTGAAATTTTAGATTTGTTTCTGTCTCTAAAATTTTTAGTAATAATGCCTTTTGAGTAAGCTATATCTAAAGTTTTAAGTGCATTTGACTTATTCTCAACAGAGCTTTCATTTACTGATTTTAGAACTGTTTTAAGCTCAGTTTTGATAGATTTATTCCTTAAATTTCTTTTCTTATCTTGTCTTATTCTCTTTTTTTGTGAATTAATATTAGCCATGTAAAACCTTTCGGTATATAAGATATTAACTTAATAAATATGTTACATAATAAGAATATAAGAAATATTTCAATTATTGCTCATGTTGATCATGGTAAGTCAACTTTAGCTGACAGATTGATTGAAATGTCTGGTCTTATAAAACCAGGTGAACATTTAGATCAAATCTTAGACAATATGGAACTTGAACGCGAAAAAGGCATAACTATTAAATCACAACCCATAAGGCTTAAGTTTAAAAATGTAACACTTAATTTAATTGACACTCCTGGCCATGTCGACTTTTCTTATGAAGTTTCAAGAGCTTTAATAGCCTGTGATGGTGCAATTTTATTAGTAGATGCTACTCAAGGAATACAAGCTCAAACCTTTGCTCATTCTTATGCCGCTATAGAAGCTGGACTAGAAGTGATACCTGTATTAAATAAAATTGATTCGATAGACGCAGATAAAGAATCTGCAAAAAAACAAATTTTTAATTTAATAGGATCTAGCGAAGATGAAATTTTCGAAATTTCTGCAAAAACCGGTAGTGGAGTCAGCGAACTACTAAATGCGATTCCGGAATTAGTTAATCCGCCAGTTCAAAAGACAAAAGATACAAATGCCCTAATTTTTGATTCATTTTTTGATTCCTATAGAGGAGTGGTAGCTTCCGTCAGAATTTTTGGCGATGAAGTAAACATAAATCAAAAACTAAAGTTAGTAAATTCAGGATTTTCTTTTGAACCTACTGAAATGGGTTATTTTGATTTAAAATTTAATCCATCCAAAAAGTTATCTTCAGGTGAAGTGGGTTATATTATTACCGGTGCAAAAGACCTGTCTCAAATAAGAGTTGGAGACACTTTGGTTCAAGATAATGATGATAACCCAATTGTTGTTTCAGGATACAAAGAACCTCAGCCAACTGTTTTCTCCAGTATCTTTCCAGCTGATTCAGATGATTATACAAAATTAAGAGATTCTCTTGATAAGTATGTACTAAATGACGCAAGTTTTTTTTATGAACCTGAAACGTCATCTGCTTTTGGATTTGGATTTCGATGCGGGTTTTTAGGCCTGTTACATTTAGAAATTGTAGTTGAACGGCTTGAAAGAGAATTTAATCTTTCTTTAATAGTTACACCGCCTTCTGTTGAATTTAAAATAATACGAAATAACAATGAGGAAATAATTATTCGTAATCCAAGTGAAATTGAAAAATACACAGATATCAAATCAATTCAAGAAAAATACTGTGAAATAAATCTTCTGTTCCCAAAAGAATATCTTGGTTCAATTATGCAGTTATTGAATGATAGAAGAGGAACACAAGAAGATTTAAATTATTTGAGTACAACTATGGTAAAAGTTAGATACAAGCTGCCTCTTTTAGAACTTGTGAATGGGTTTTATGACTCACTAAAGTCAATTTCACAGGGCTTTGCTACATTGGACTATAATATTTTAGATTTTGAATATGGAAATTTAGTTAAACTTGATATTTTAGTTAACGGGGAAGCAATTGATTCGTTTAGTTCTATTCTTGCTAAAGAAAATGCTGAATACATTGGAAGAAGTAGAGTTAAGAAGTTATCTGATTTAATACCAAGGCAGCAATTTGATATCCCCATTCAAGCGGCTATTGGATCAAGGATTATTGCTAGGGAAACAATTAAAGCACTAAGAAAAGATGTTACTGCAAAACTCTACGGTGGTGATGTAACAAGAAAAAGAAAACTACTTGAAAAACAAAAAGAAGGTAAAAAAAAGATGAGACAGATTGGTAAGGTCAGTGTTCCAAAAGAAGCTTTTAAGGAATTCCTTAAACAATAATGTTTACGCCAACTATATTTTTACCTGAAATCAACCCTAATGAGAATAATGTCTCTTTAGATGATTCTAAAGTTCATCATTTAAGAAATGTATTAAGAATAAAAGATTTTGAGAGTGTTAACATCACAAACGGTGTAGGGGAATTATTCCTAGGCCATTTTGTAAAAGATTACGTTGAAATAAATTCTAAAAAAAAGTATTCAAGAAAGAATGAAATTTCTATCTTTGTTCCTTACTTGAGGGAAAAAAATCGATTTAGATTTATGATTGAAAAGCTGGTTGAGCTAAATGTTTATAAATTATTTATTGGTAAAACACAAAATACCCAAAACACAAAAGTTGATATTGAAAAAATTTATAATTGGGCAATTTCAGCCGTTGAGCAATCTGGTACAGCATTTTTTCCAGAAATAGAAATTACAGATAGTATAGATTACTCAATTTTTAGTTCATGTTTTGACATTTCAGGTGATAATTTTGATCAAGAAAAATCAAATACAAAAGCCTTTGCTATTGGACCAGAAGGTGGTTGGACCAAAGAAGAATTATCAAATTTTCAATATAAATTTAAATTATCAGATTTTAGCTTAAGAACTGAAACTGCAGCTGTATCTGCATTATCATTAACAATGTAAAAATTATATGGAAAATAAATCAGTTTTTGAAATGATTTTATCTGGAGAAATTGATTCGGATATAATCTATGAAGATGATCAAATTTTTGCTATACATGATATAAATCCTGTTGCAAAAGTACATATTCTTATAATTCCAAAAAAGAAAATTCCTACTATGAATGATCTTTCGAAAAGTGATACCAATCTTATTGGCAATATGTTTTTGTGCGCTAAAAACTTAGCAAAAGAATTTGATATTGATCAATCAGGATATAGGTTGTTATTCAATACTAATTCTGACGCAATGCAAACTGTTTTCCATATTCACTTGCACCTAATCGGTGGGGAAAAATTGAAAAATATATAATGACACTTGAAAAAACAATCCCTCTTGATCAAGAATTAGTAAATATCTTTGGTGTAAATGATCAAAACCTTAATTATATAAAATCTTTGTTCCCAAACTTAGAGATTAATGTTCGAGGTAATGTTGTTTACATCAATGGTAGCAACCATGATACAGAAGAGGCTACAAGAATACTTGATGAAATGATAATGATGGGATCAAGAAATGAGACAATAGAGATTCCTGATTTAGAGCTAATTGCAAAAATTAAAAACCCTAAAAAACTTGAAAATTCAAAAGCAAGTCAGTTTAATGTAGTTGATAACAAATTCATAAAAGTTAAGAATCTAAATCAATTTAAATACATTGAAACTATAGAAAATTCAACTATAACTTTTGGCATTGGACCAGCTGGTACTGGGAAAACATTTCTTGCAGTTGCAAGTGCGGTAAAAATGTATTCTGAAAATAAAATTAAAAAAATTGTTTTAACACGACCTGCTGTTGAAGCTGGCGAAAGATTAGGGTATCTTCCAGGAGACCTTTCTCAAAAAATAGATCCTTACTTAGTTCCACTATTTGACTCTCTAGAATATTTTTTTGGAAATGAAACTTTGCAATATTTAATCGAAAAAAGAAATATTGAAATAGTACCTCTTGCATATATGCGTGGAAGAACCTTAAATGATGCATGTATTATATTGGATGAAGCACAGAATGCAACTATAAGTCAGATCAAAATGTTCCTCACAAGATTGGGTGAAAATTCAAAAATGATTATCACAGGTGATGAAACGCAAATAGATCTTAATAACAGGGCAATTTCTGGTTTAAGAAAAACAAGAAAAAATTTATCAAAAATAGAAGAAGTATCTGTATTAGAATTTGAGAATACTGATATTGTAAGAAATAAAATTGTTTCTAAAATTTTGGAAGTTTTCCCAGACAAATAATGAATAAATATATATTACATTTAGTAAAGATTCTCTATATTTTGCTATTTTCTTCCGCAGTATGGTTTATATCTTTTACTATTTTTCCTGAAAATCAAGTTATTAAATTAGAAGTAGGGGAGGAATCTCCAACTAGCTTCTCTGCACCGAGATATTTAAGCGTTGTAGATGAAAATGCTACAAAATCTCTTCAAGATAAAGCAAAAAGCAATGTTGCACCTGTATATTCTATAGATACTTCAGTAACTACAGATGTTATTGATGGAATTACTGAGATGTTTTTGACTGTCATTAAATCTAGAACAGAAGAAATACTTGAGCAAAGTGAGGATGGAGAAATTGAAGAGTCTGATCCAAATTTGGTAATAATTGAACTTAGCAAATCTGAACAGATTCAAAAAATAAGATCTTCAGTATTATTCTCTACAATTTCTACATCTGCAATTGAAGTATTAGTAGAAGTTTCAAATACTGATAAAAATAATGATACAAATTTTTTAACTCAAATTGAGTTTGAAGCAAAAAACAAAGCTAATGAATTCTTGTCAAAAGGCATTGGTAATGAAAACTTAAACCAACAGAGGCAAACTATAGTTTCTAATCCGCCAACTTTAAATTTATCAAGTGAACTTTATGCAATTGTTCCTGAAGCCAGAATAAGTTCAACGGTCGCAGAAATTATTGCTGAAAACTTAATTGCTAATCAAAAGCTTGAAGAGGAATTGTGGAATGATCAAAAAGAAAAAGCGTCAGAATTAGTAGAAAATGTTACAGTTCAATTTTTTAAAGATGAAATAATTGTAAATGAGGGTGATCCAATAAATGAAGTCACATTCCAAGCTTTGAATGAGTTTGGCTTTTTATCTGGAGAATCCAGGACTGTGCAAACTGCTGCTATACCAATTATATTTGCGGTTTTCTTAGTTCTATATATATTGTTATGGCGTTTAAGAGATAGTATTTGGATTAATAACAATGAATTGCTCTTAATGCTGACATTAATTTTGATTTCTTCAATATTTTTGCGTGGAGTTTCATACTTTTCTCAGGTTTCAGATTTAGAATTCATCCAATATACATTACCTGTTTCTTTTGTGGGTATATTATCTGTTACTTTATTAAATCTCAGAGCAACTTTAATCCTGTCATTATCTAGCTCATTGTTAGCGCTTGCTGGTGGTGGAAATATAGGTTTAGTAGCTCTTGGAGCACTTGGAACAATAATTCCAGCTATATTTCTATCTGAAGATACTGATAGGTCACTTTTGAGACAAAGGATATTTTATATTTCCTTAACACAACCTCTGCTAGCTTTTGGTGTATATTTCTTTTTACGTGATGATGGCAATTTAACGCAGATACTTATTTTTTCATTTTTAAGTGCTTTGTTAGCAAATTTAGCAGCGTTTGCTTTAATATCATATATTGAGAGTATTTTTAGGCTTACTTCTGGTTTCAAACTATCAGAATTAGCAGATAGAAACCACCCAGCTTTAAGATATCTTGAAGATAACGCATTAGGAACATTTAACCACTCTCTTGTAGTAGGAACACTTGCAGACAGAGCTGCAAATAAGATTGGAGCTAACAGCCAACTTGCAAGGGCTATGGCCTATTATCACGATTTAGGTAAAACTGTGAATCCAACTATGTTTGTTGAAAATCAAATAGGCTCTACAAATCCACATGACAACCTCTTGCCAATGGAATCAGCAAATATAATAAAAAGCCATGTAGTCGATGGGATTAAATTAGCCAAAAAGTTCAAAATTCCTGAAATTGTATATCAAGGAATTCTTGAACATCATGGCGATGCAGTCTTAAGATTTTTTTACGAAAAAGAAAAAATAGTGAATCCAAATGTTTCTAAAGATGATTTCAGACATTTAGGTGAAAAGCCCTCCTCCAAAGAGGCTGCAATATTGATGCTTGCAGATTCATTAGAAGCTGCTTGTAGGGCTATTTTTATGAATGAAGATGCAGATGAAGAAAAAATTAAAAATGTAATAGAGGAAATATTCAATGAAAAAATTTCTGATGGTCAGTTAAATAATGCCCCTATTACATTCAAAGAGTTAGAAGTTATAAGAGAATCATTTCAAATTAGCCTTGAAGGCTTATATCACCAAAGAGTCCTTTATCCGGAAATAACTGAAGAAGAATAAATAATTTGAAAATTATTTACCAAGGATATTTTTATAGCAAAGAAAAAACTGCATTAGAGATTGCTAAAGAGGAGTATTTAAAGCATTTTAATATTTCGAGTAATTTTAAATTCTTTTTACACTCTGTGTCTGAAGAAGAATCTACAAAACTTAACATTCATTATTTTAAAAAAAATTTACCTGCTGATGTACTAACTGTTCCTCTTTACAGAAATATAAAAGATATAAATAATCTTAATGAAAATAATGATGAAGTTTTGGGAGACTTATTTATTAATAGGCAGTTAATAAAAAATAATGCATTGAAATATGAAAAAACAATGATAGAAGAGCTCCAATTAATCTTAATTCACGGTTTACTTCATTTAGTTGGATTTTCTCATGAAAATGAAGATAAACTTAAAAAGATTGAAAACAAAATTTTAAATAAGGTCTGGAAAAATGGATAATAATAAATCTTTGAGGCATCTTGCAATAATCATGGATGGCAATGGAAGGTGGGCGTTAAATCAAGATCTACCTCGTACAGCTGGTCACGCTGCAGGCGAGCATTCTCTTTCAACAACTATTGATTGGGCCATTGCTAATAAATTAGAATGGTTGACTGTCTATGCTTTTTCTACCGAAAACTGGCTCAGGTCTGAAGAGGAAGTTGATTTTCTAATGTTTTTTAACAGAGACATTTTAATTCGACGAAGAGAAGAGTTTAATCAAAAGGGGGTTAGATTTAAATTTTTAGGTGATTTGACAGATGCAAAAATACCAGAAGAAAATAAAAATCTTATGAAAGAAACTGAAGAAATGACTAAAAACAACAACACTCTAAATCTTGTATTTGCATTCAATTATGGGTCTCATAATGAAATTCACAATGCAGTATTAAACCTACACAATGAAAACATAAATGAAATTCTTGAACTTCATGATATAGAAAACAGTTTTTATAATTATTTTCAGTACCCTGAAGCCCCTTTCCCTGACGCTTTACTTAGAACTGCAGGTGAGAAAAGAATTAGTAATTTTTTGCTTTACCAGCTTTCATATTCAGAACTTATTTTTATTGATACTTTGTGGCCTGATGTAAATGAAGACATATTAGACGATGTCTTACTAGAATTTAACAGAAGGAATAGAACTTATGGAAGAAACTAATAAAGAATTATTTGAAAAAGTTGTAAAAGTTGCACAATCAAGAGGATTTGTGTTTAATGCTTCTTCTATTTATGGTGGTCTTAGAAGCTCTTATGATTATGGACCCCTTGGAGTTCTACTTAAAAATAACATAGCTAATTATTGGTGGAAAGACATTAACAATGACAACGAAATATCTATTTTTCCTGTTGATACAGCTATTATTCAAAGTTCTGAAGTGTGGAAAGCTTCAGGTCATTTAGCTGAATTCTCAGACCCAATGGTTGATCATAAACCAACTGGTGAAAGATATAGAGCTGATCAAGTACCTGATGATATAGATAAAGCAGATCTCACTGAGCCCCGCCAATTCAACCTTATGTTTGAAACAAGTATTGGTCCGGTACAAAATGAAAACTCAACAGTTTATTTAAGGCCAGAAACAGCACAAGGTATATTTGTAAATTTTGAGAATGTTTTAAGAACAATGAGAGCAAAGATTCCTTTTGGAATTGCAAACATTGGAAAATCTTTCAGAAATGAAATAACACCAGGACAGTTTATTTTTAGGACTAGAGAGTTTGAACAAATGGAGATTGAGTTCTTTTGTAAAGAAGAAGATGAAAATAGATGGTTTGATTATTGGGTAAAAAAGAGAATGGAGTGGTATAAATCTATTGGAATCCCAGATACTAGCCTCCGACTTAGGGAGCATAGTGATAATGAATTGGCTCATTATGCTTCAAAAACTGTTGATATTGAGTTTTTGTATCCATGGGGATGGGGAGAGCTTGAGGGTATAGCAAATAGGGGAATCTTTGATCTTTCTTCTCACCAAAAAGCAAGTGGGAAAGATTTGTCTTACTTTGACTCTGAGAACAATGAAAAAATAATACCAACTGTGATAGAACCTGCTGGAGGATTAACAAGAACACTTTTCGCACTACTTTGCTCTAGTTATGATGAAGATGAAGTTAACGATACAACAAGAACACTTTTTCGTTTTGATTTTAATATTGCTCCTATACAAATTGGAATATTGCCATTGAGTAAAAAAGATGAATTAATTGAGATTTCTAATAATATCAAAAATATATTGCAGGAAAGCTTCAGAACTGAAATTGATGTTACTCAATCAATAGGAAAAAGATACAGACGACAAGACGAAATTGGTACTCCGTATTGCATTACAGTTGATTTTGATTCCCTTGAGGACAACACTGTGACAATAAGAAACAGAGACTCAATGGATCAGCAAAGAGTTGCAATTACCGATCTCCTTGGTTTTTTCAGTGATATCTAATGGGAATATCTAGACAATCTATTGAGGATCTTAAGAAAAGATCAAAAATTAGTGACTTTATTCTTGCTACAACATCAGGTAAATTAAGGGGCACAAAAGGAATGGCTCTGTGCCCTTTTCATGGTGAAAAAACTGCAAGTATGAGTTTTACAGATGTCGAAAATCTCTTCCATTGTTTTGGTTGCAAGGAGGGTGGTGATATTTTTAAATATGTACAGGAAATCAATAATTTAGAGTTCCAGAATGCAATAGAGTTTGTAGCTGATAAATATGGATTTAAGCTTACTTACACGCAAACAAGTGACAATAGTGATTTTAAAATTTATCAAGAAAAGATAGATCTAATTAACAATTATTTTTTAGAAATAATGAAATCTGATAAATCTAAAGATGCAAAGGAATATTTACAAACTAGAAAATATGATGATGGCGATATTGATAAATATTCAATTTCTTTTATAAGTAAAGATGAAAAAAGTTTCAATAAATTTTGTAAAACAAATGAAATAACAAAAGAAGATCTTCAAAGACTCGGATTTATTAGCAGTAATGGAAACATGCTGTTTAAGAACAGAATAATGTTTCCAATATTAAATTTTAGAAACAATGTTATTGCTTTTGGTGGAAGGGCAATAAATGATTTTGGTCCTAAGTATTTAAATTCCTCAGATTCAGTACTGTATAAAAAAAATAGGAATCTCTATTTTACTAATGATTTTATAACTGCAACAAAAAAGAAGGGGTATGCATTTATTGTAGAGGGTTATTTTGATGTTCTTTCATTAAATAAATTAGGTTTTGCAAATGCAGCATCACCATCGGGAACTGCATTAACTTATCAACAATTAGAATCTGTATCAAAATACACAAGTAAAATTCTTATTTGTTTTGACAATGATGAAGCTGGTTTAAAAGCAACTGAAAGAGTCTTAGAAATTAAAAACCAAATTTCAAAACAAGTTGAAATTCATTGCCTGAATCTTCCAGATGAATATAAAGACATATCTGATGTTTTTGAATCAAAACCAGAAACATTTAATGATATATTAAAGAATAATGACGAAATAATTGAATATTTAATAAATAAATTTCTAATTAAAGAATCAAATAAGAAAAGTGTCTTTAACTATTTTAAAAAAATTACTGCTAAATTAAGCCCTTTGGAAGTTGATATAGCTTTAGATCTACTGTCTGCAAAGTTAAATACTGAAAAAGAAATTCTAAAGAGAGAGCTTAATTTCCAAACAGAGGATGAATTTGAACAAGTAGGTGAAACATCATTAAATTCTGTATCAATATTTAAAGATATTGTTACTTCAAATATTGTTAAGAATAGTTTTGAAATATCAGAAAATGAAAAAGAAATCCTGTCACTAAACAGTGATTACGCAGAGTTAATTAGCACTCTTGAAAATGACAAAAACAAAAGGAAAGAATTTCAAAATATTTCCTTTTTGCCAGATCAATATCAAGAGGCCATTGTTAGGTTATATATCCATTTTGCGAATTTTAAAATTGAAAATTTAATAAATAAATTTGAACAACAAGAAAAAAAAGACTTTTCCCTGTTACAACAAGTTGAAGACTTAAAAAAGAAAAAAGAAATTTATCAGAATACCATTTGAATTCTAGTATTATTAATTTGCTATCCGAGGTAGCTCAATTGGCAGAGCAGCGGACTGTTAATCCGTTGGTTGTGGGTTCAAGTCCCACCCTCGGAGCTATACATTAAATTTTTCACTATAATTAAATTGAATGGAGGAAAAAATGGATTATCTTGCAATAGTTAAAGAAAGAGCTGAAGGTAAAGACCTCAGTGTATTAGGTGGTTCAGTTAAATTTGTTGCTGACGATAATATAGTATTTATCGATGGTGTTAGTGGTGAGATTTCATCAGATGATAATGAAGCTACATGCACTGTTACAACTGATACTGAAACTATGCAGGCAATTATGGATGGATCTTCAAGTCCACAAGCTGCTTTCATGACTGGTAAATTAAAAGTTGCTGGTGACATGAGCCTTGCTCTTAAAGTTCAATCAATAATTTCATAGTTAATAGGGCCTGTAGCTCAGTTGGTTAGAGCAACGGACTCATAATCCGTCGGTCGCAGGTTCGAGTCCTGCCGGGCCCACTTGATAGTAAAAAATATGACTAAGAACAAACAACTTTTTGTTCTAGGAGCAGTTGCTTTTTCATCTCTTTTAATCCCTCCAAACTTCGGTATCAACTTTTTTGGAATCGGACTAGAAGATATTCCGTTAGTTGGAATTTTTGTGTTTCTGTTTTTAAATTTTTTATCTAATAAAACTAAGAATTTCAATAAAGTTGATTACTTTTGGGCAGGTATAACAGTATTTTTCTGGATTTATTCCTCATTCTTAAATTCAAGCGGGATAGATTTACTTAACAGAACAAATATTAGATTTGTATTCATGTCTTTACTTGCTTATCTTTTCATGAAGTATCTTGTTGCCAATAAACTCTACAATACTGAAGATACTTTTTTCTTTTTTCTAATTTTTGTAGTTCTTGTAAATAGTTTGTTTTTATTAGTTCGAGATAGGATTTATTTACAAGATGCAGGTTGGGTTTCGGCAAATATTGATTCAAACAATATATTTCTTTCTGGAAGGTTAGCTGGACTTCAAGGTAGTGGTCCAAATGTATTTGGCTTTGTATGTGTTGTTGCGTCATTATATTTTTTAAATTTATGGTTTTTAAATAAAGGAATATTCAAATCATTTTCTTTAATCATGTTTTTAATTTCATTAATCTCCTTAGTTTTTTCTAAATCGAGAGGAAGTTATATTGCATTTGTAATTGCTTTAATTTTATTTTTCTATTTAAAAGAAAAATTAAATATAAAAACTTTTGTAATTTTTTCTACATTAATTTTTGTCTTTTCCTTATTTATATTTTCATTTAATCCTCAAACTATCCTTAAGGGTTCCGATAGGGCCGTTTTAAGCGATATTGCAATAGAGAATATAAACCCACTCATAGGTACCGGGGGTGGAAATTATGTATACAAAACTTTTGAACCATCTTTTTACATTGTTGATTTACAACAATTGCAGAATGTTTTCAATTTTGATTTAAATAAGATTAATTCTGATATTTTTCCTTCCGATAGCTCAGAAAAATACAATTATAGATATGAATACTCTGATGAAGGGTTTAACTATTTAACAAGATATATATTAAGTGATAATTGTGTTGAAGAAAGTAAAATTTGTCAGATTGAAAAGACAAAGATTATCGACGTATCAAAAGTGTTAACTGCGTACTTTAACTTTAATGAGCAGTCATTAAGCCAAAGTAAGGATTTATGTTTAAAAAACATAAAAGACGATTCAAATATTACAAGATCTCAATTTGCTTGTATTTTTTATAATCAATTAACCGGTTTAGGTACCCAGGTTGAATTATCAAAAAATATTTATACTGATGTTGAACCAATTGAATTACAGTATTTTTCATCACTAGAATCAAACTCTCTTCTGGTCAACTGTAGTTATGACCTTAAAAGTCTTTGTCCAGACAGGATTATGACGATAGGAGAGTTATCTAAATTTCTAGAGTTGGCGATTTATAGAGGTACAATCACAATTGATGATTTAAATAATTTATGTCCAGCTTGTAAATATAAAAATTATCATGCATTTTTAAGAATGAAATTTAAATACAAAGATGGGTTGGCTCCAAGATCAATTGTTGAATTTTATATTTCAGAAAATGGAACAGAATGGAATCAAATTGGTGAATCTCAAACATATGGTGATTATATTGATTTAGAAGAAAACCTTTCATTTATTGAAGTTGGTGGGTGGGCTGATGGACAATCTTTTGGAAACAACTGGTTAGAAGGAGAAATATCTAAATTGTCTATAACAACTAATCAGGATTTGTTAAAAGTAAATTTCAATAAGAATGAATTAAATGATTCTTTTTTTCTTTACAAACCTAATACATTGATAAGTTATGAAGATATTAACGAACTTAAATTTACAGATTTTGGGGTGATTTCATATTCACCGAACAAGTATTGGATTGCAATTCCACAAAATCTAAATCTTTCAGGCCAAGATTTTATTGTTGACCTTGAAATTTCCTTACCAAGCATACCTAGCAATAAACAAGTTTTGATTTCTTCTTCTTCACAATTTAATTCCGGAAAGCATTCTTGGAAATGGTATATTTATGATTCAAGATTATTTTTTGAATGGGCAGACAAAACTGGTACATATAGCAATAAAGTGGGTGACCTAAGTTTATCAAGTGGAGTTTTAGCAACAAATGTTGATAAAATCGTAGCCCTTCCAGGAAAAATAACCTCCAACTCTCACTTGAATCAGCTAACTACAGCTCATAACGGTTATTTAACATTTGCTGTTGAATATGGAGCATTGCTGTCTGTAATTATTTACAGCTTGATATTTTTTATACTTCTTAAAACATTCTCTGATAAAGATAAAAATCATTTTTCAAAAATTGTATTAATTGCATTCCTTTTACAGAACTTAACTAATGATTTGATTTACTCTCCGGATGCTTCACTATTTTTATTTGTTTGTATAAGCTATTTAGTCTCGGGATATTATTCTTCGATTAGTAGATTTTCTTTTGCAAAATCATAAAAGTTACCATTTAGAATTAATACTTGTCTTCCATCAATGAGTTGATATGGAGTCGTTGGCACTGTAAGTTTTGGAATATTATTAAAATCTAGAGTCCTTAGGCTCCACAAAATATTTGTAGCTTTGTTAACGCTTAGACCCTCATCAACAACAAATGTCTCTTCAAGAGCTTGAATAAACTGTAACAGTTCGCCGAAACTTGAAAAATTTTCTAACTCATTTAAAAGTTGAATTACAAGGTATTGTTGTCTTTCAACTCTAGATAAGTCACTTACATATTCCATTTTTTTCCACTGAGATTTATCATTACCATCTTCATCAACAATTTTTTGTCCGATTAACACTTCGGTGTTTCTTGATCGAGTCCAATTTAACGCGGTAGAGCCATTAACTTTCTGGCAACCTTTCTGAAGTTCGAATGAATATCCTTCTCTTTGTGTTTCTTCTACACAAATTTCTATACCATTAAACGAATCAATTATTTTCTCAAAACCTTCAAAATTAAAGCTTGCAATATGTTCTATTTTTATACCAGTTAAGTTATTAACAGCAGCAACTATATTTTCAGCAGCATTTCCACAGTTATTTTGTTTAAAACTTGCATTAATTCTCTCTAATTCACCTGTGCATAGATTGGTTACTAATGTGTCTCTAGGAATAGAAATCAAAGCATTTTTATTAATTGTCTCATTAAAAAATCCTAAAATTATTACGTCTGCACGTTGTCCTTCAATATAGCCATCTTCATTTTTATCACTCCTCTTGTCAGATCCAATTAATAAATAAGAGGTAATATTGTCTTTGATAACTAATGTTTGATTTAAATTAAGTAAGTTTTCAATTTCAGGTTCACTTTCAATGGGGCTTTCGATGACATTATTTTCTTCTTGATTGATAGTATTATTCGAATCCGAATTTTCACTAACGGACGTTGTCGTTACACCATCCATAATGTTTTCTACTACACTTTGATCAAATTCTTGAGTTTGAAAATTAGGAAACAACATGTAAGCACTTATACCAACCATAATTAGGATGACAAATAGTATTATGTATCGATTTTCTTTCATTCTTTTAAAAAACTAGTATAACTATATAATTAAACATTGTGGGAGCTATTAAATGTATTATCGCAGCAGGTGGTCTTGGCACCAGGCTACAAGGTTTTAGAGGCAATCAATCAACTAAAATTCTTTTAAAAGTAAATTCAAAATCAATGATACTCCAACAATTAGAGCAATTAATTAGCTGGGGGTTAAAAGATTTTGTAGTAATCACAAATCCTTCTTTTGACGCCCTTATAAGAAATGAAACAAGTCAAATCAATGAAAAATACAATATTGAGTATGCAATTCAATCTGAACAGCTTGGAATATCGCACGCATTAAAACAGGCAAAATCTTACGTTAATGATGGGGACCAAGTAGTTTTTGTTCTTGGAGATAATTTCTTTGGTAAAAATCCAATAGAAAACATCAATTTTGAAGAACTTTTTACCTTAGATAAAAATTCAATTATTTTTACAAAAGAAGTAACAAATCCTGAGGAGTTTGGAGTAGCTGTTACTGATTCAAGAAATAAGGTAATTCAGATTGAGGAAAAACCGAAAGAACCTAAAAGCAACAACGCGGTAGTGGGATTATATATCTTTGATTCAACATGTATGAAAAAGATTGATGAATTAAAACCGTCCGACAGGGGAGAGTATGAAATTACTGATTTAATAAATCTATATATTAATGAAGGAAAATGTTCCAGTATAAATTTGGATACTTGGTGGATAGATGCAGGCACCCCAGAACGGATTATTGATTTGGAAGAAAAATTAATTTAATATTTTTAATTTTTTTAAATAATTAAACATTGCCATTAATTGCACTAAATAAAGAAAAAACGAAAACACTGATAACCAACCTTCAAGCATTACAAAGCAAATAATTAATATAAAGTTTAAAACAGAATAAATGAAAAATAGAAAAAGTACTTTTTTTTCAGGAAATCCTAAAGCAAGCAATCTATGAGAAATATGGTCAGTTCCTCCAGTTGTCGGAGAAAGTTTATTTGATATACGGTAATGCATAATTACAAAGAAATCTAACAGTGGAATTGTGAAGAATAATATAATTGGACTTATGACATAGCTAAGGATCTGGTTGTCGGCATTATTCCAAGTAAACAAAATACTTATAAATCCAAGAAGAAAACCGATAAAGAGGCTTCCAGAATCTCCAAGATATAACTTTGCGGGAGGAAAATTGAAAACAAAAAAACCTAGCATTGTAAAAAGCAAAATAATTGATATGTCTGTTAACTTATTTTGTGAAAAAATATAGGTAAGCATTACAATTTGAATACTTATTCCGCCAGTAACAACAACAGCTAAACCGTCCATATTATCAATAAAATTAATCGAATTGATCAAAAGAACTATCCATAATGTTGAAATAAAAATATTTAATGAATTGTTTAAATCTAAGCCAATCATTGATTCAAAGTTTAAAAATACATTTAATAAAGCAATTGGAACAATAACAAACAAAATTTGAAAAAAAAGTTTTACTTTCCAGTTAAGATTAAAAAAATCATCAAATACACCTAACAAAGCAATTGCAACTCCAAACAAACCTATAGTTAAAAAATTTGAATCAGCCTGTCCAAGAAGTCTTACAGAAATTAAGAAAGCTAGAGCAATTGCAATGCCACCTAAAGGCGGCACATTTCTTTTTGAAAGCCTTACTTCTTCAATATTATTTCGATAATTTATATTTTTAGTTAGAGTAAAAATTAAATAATTTAAGATAATTGATAAGCTAAGTGCAGATAATGCTGAATAATATATATTTATTTGAAAATTATTCATTAAATTCGCTCATAAATATTTTTAAATTGTTTAGCAACTTCATTAGTAGAGAAATTTTTTCTGATGAATTCACGATTTTTAGAACTTGGCTCTAATTCATTTTCTTTTAAATTTTCAAGTACTTTTATAAAACTATCAATACGTAAAGTTGTAATAAGTTCTGAATTTTCAAGTTCAGAAATAAACTTAGTGCCATTATTTTCCAAGCTTACAATATAAAGCCCTACAAAAGATGATTCTAATAAAATTCTAGAAAAACCTTCATGAGTAGATAAAGATACTAGAACGTCATATTTATGTATCTCTTTTTCAACATCTATAAACCCTAGATAGTGAATATAATTTAATTTCTTTAATTCTTCTAATTCGCTTTCATTAAGAGATTCAGGATTTCCAAGATCTACATCACCAGCAATGAAAAATTCTAAATTACTATCTTGTAAAGATTTTGCTAATTCTGTAAATTTATTGATACCTTTATCTTTTAACAACCTTGAAGCAAAAATAACTTTTAGAGTGTTATTAAATTTATTTTTTAATTCATACTTTTCAGTATCTATACCCGAACTTTTTATAAGCTCAGTTTTATTTTTAAATCTTGAATAATCAAGAAAAGTATTCTGATCATCTACATTTTGAAAAATAATTACTTCATATATTTTATTAATACATAAGTAAAATACTGGTCTTAGAAATGTCTTCAACATTTTAGCCGAAGCTTTTTGACTAAATAAATACCCCAATCCCGTAATAGAAAGAATTGCTTTAAATTCTTTTTTAACAAATAATTTAGAAATGATATAAATAAAGCCAGATTTTAAAGTAAAAACATGAACAATTGAATTATCTTCTAAGGTCCTTAGTATTTTAATTAACTTAAATATGCCATTTAATCTAAAACTATTTTTTCTATTAATTTCCCAGTCAATACTGTCTTTATAATATCTAGATAACAAAGTCTTGTTCTCAATAGGGCATATAGACCTAAATTCACGATCTTCAATACTTTCTACAATCGATCCACGCGATTTTGTCAATATCCAATCCCAATGAGCTATATAATTTATCATTACTTATCATATTAAAACTATAAATTGTTAACATTGCATAATATGAACATTGTCATAGTGGGAACAGGCTATGTTGGATTAGTAACAGGTGTTGGCTTTGCCGAACAAGGTCACCATATTTCCTTTATCGATTTAGATTCCAAAAAAATTAATAAGTTAGCGAATAAAGAGTTACCTTTTTTTGAGCCTGGCCTTGATGAGTATTTTTCAAAGGAAGAAAATTTTAATCGTATGTCATTTCATGAAAATTATATTGATCTTAAATGGGATGAAACTGACATTGTATTTATATGTGTTCAAACACCAAATAATCTTGAAACTAACTCTGTCGATACAAAATTTTTAGAATCAGCAATTACAGAGATTTCAAAACTTGAAAATAAAGATATTACAATCACAGTAAAATCTACTATACCTCCATATGAAATTGAAAATGTTTGTAAAAATGTGGGTTACGATAGAAATCTTTTAACTTTTAATCCGGAATTTTTAAGAGAAGGAAGCGCAGTTTATGATTTTTTTAATCCTGATAGAGTTGTAATAGGTGGATTAAATCAAGAGAAAGTTAAGAAGCTGGAGCAATTATACAGCAGCTATGATGCTGAAATAATTATTACTGACCCAATAAGTTCTCAGTTAATTAAATATCTTGCTAATACTTATTTACCTATGAGGCTTTCATTTGCAAATGAAGCAACAAGATTAGTTGAGTATTCAAATGCAAATCTTCAAGATGTATTAAAAGGAGTTGGACTAGATACCAGAATCGGATTACATTACTTTAGACCATCTCCTTCATGGGGCGGTTCATGCTTTCCTAAAGATCTTATCGAAGTTAATAATTTTTATAATAAAAATGAATTAAATCTACCTTTAATATCAAATATAATTGAATCAAATGATGAACATCTTAAGTGGACTGTAAATCAATTAATATCATTAAAACAAAGCAATAATTTAGAAAAAATTTATTTAGTAGGTGCTGCATTTAAGGAAGACACGGATGATTTAAGAAATTCTCCAACTATAGATATTTATAAAATACTCTCAAAAATGGAAATTGAAGTTATTATTTTAGATCAACAGATTCAGGTACCAGAATATTCGCATGTATCAAGTATTAATGATATTGCACCAAATTCACTTGTTTCAATTATGTACCCACAAAAAGATGAATTCAGTAGTGAACTTAATAAATTTTGTTCCAAAAATAGCTGTGTAATTTATTATCCATGGAGTTAAATTGAATATTTTAATTACAGGAGGGGCGGGATTTGTATGTTCTCATTTAGCTGATACCCTTTTTGAAAAGAATCATGATTTGATTCTATTGGATAATTTGCTTACAGGAAATAAGAACAACATAGAGCATCTGCTGGAATACAAAAATGTAAAATTTATTCAACATGATGTGCAAGATCATATAGATATTTCTGAAGAAATTGATTTTATTTTTCATTTTGCAAGTGCAGCATCACCGATTGCATATCAAGAAAATCCAGTAAACACACTAAAAGCTGGAAGTATTGGTACCATTAACACTTTAGGACTAGCAAAAGTAAAGAATGCTGATTATCTACTAGCTTCAACATCGGAAATATACGGTGATCCTGAAGTTTCACCACAGAGTGAAGAATACTGGGGTAATGTGAACCCCAATGGAGAGAGAAGTATGTACGATGAAGCAAAAAGATTTGCTGAGGCGGCTACGGCAACTTACAGCAGAACATATAATCTTCAAACAAAAGTAGTTAGAATCTTTAATACTTATGGACCAAGAATGCAATTAAATGATGGAAGAGTTGTAACAAATTTTATAGTTCAAGCCTTAAAAGGTGAAGATTTGACAGTGTACGGTGATGGATCTCAAACAAGAAGCTTTTCCTACGTCCAAGATACTGTAAACGGCATTGTTTCTTTAATGGAATCTGAGCATAATGATGTATTCAACATTGGTAATCCAACTGAAATTACTATTAATGAACTTGCATCAAAAATAATAGAAATTACAAATTCAAATTCAAAATTAATCAATAAAGACTTACCTCAAGACGATCCCAAACAAAGAAAACCAGATATTACTAAAGCTAAAACATTGCTTAACTGGGAGCCTAAAGTAAAGCTAGAGGATGGATTAACTAAAACTATAGATTGGGTTAGTTCTCAACTGTAGACAAAACTCTATCGGAAATAGTTTCTACAGATTCTTTTGAGACACTGTTTTGTGCGAATGAAATAATTTCTAAAATCTTATTATCATTCAATTCATAAACTGAGTTCAGCAAATCAGTTAATGAATTTTGTTTAGATGAAAATTTTGTATACTTTAATGATTTTGGATCAAAGTGTTTATCGTAGTCAGCATTTAAATAAAAATTATATATACCTGCAGCAAGCGTTTCTAAAACAGACTTATCATAAAATCCTGGGGGAGTTGAGTTGATATGATATGAATAACTTCTCAAAACATCAGGCAGTTCTTTGTGAGGAATCATGCCCTTAAAAATTACATTGTTTTTTGTTCTATATTTTTCAGTAAGGAAAGCTTTATATTCCATATCAGCATCTGTTACAGCATCTCCAATCACTGTGATTGAATCTTGATTGAATTTACTTTTTAAAAAACAATCAATACTCAATTGCAAATTTTTTGATTTTGAAATTCTACTTAAAATAACAAAATCATTGTTACTAATATTTGTTTTTTTATTTAAAAATGCGCCGTAATCAATTGCATGACCAATTACATTAACTTTTTTTGAAAAATATGGAAATGAAGATTCAGAGGCTGTAACAATCTGATTATTGAAAAATAAACTAATGTATAAAACAATTTTCTTAATTAGCTCTTTTGGCATTGGATGAGTGTACCAAAGAATTGATATTGTCTTTTTGTTTTTATTGTACCAATTAGCAATTATTGATAGTAGAGGGGACATGTGTGAAAAACATATGATGTAATCATTCTTTTGGGTTAAATCTTTGACTAAGTTTTTTAGTTTTAAATATTTATGAATCCTTGACAACTTTTCTGATTCTGAAATACCAAAAATATTGACATTTTTAAATTCGGTTCGATTGTTTGAAGATTTATTGAGTGATATCAAATCCACACTTTCAAATTTATCAGCAAACTTTGACAGCCAAGAATTTGAAAATCCTAGAGATATATCTTTTTCGTCAGTCGAAAGGTTTAAATATAGTATTTTTTTCTTACTCATTTTTAAAAATTACTTCAGCATATTTTTGTGTGGTTATTTCAATATTATATTCTTGATTTACTAAATTTTTACCTTTTGAGGCTATGGTTTGATTTTGGCTATCATTAATTGCATTTTTTATAGAATCTTTAACATGATCCACTTCAAGACTTTCAACAATATAGCCAAAGTCATTATTACCAATAAGTTCGTAATTTCCTCCAAATTTAGATGCTATAACAATTAATTTATGATTCATTGCTTCAAGGATTGAATGGGGCATTCCTTCGTAACTTGATATTTGTAAAAAGTAATTTGAATTTTTATAATATTCTTCAAGTTCATTACCAAATTTTGAGCCAACAAGGTTTATAGAGTCACTTAAGTTGAATTTTTCTATAAGATTTTTAATATTTTTGTATTCAGGCCCCTCACCAATTATGTTTAGTTTGAAGTCTAAAGAATCTTGTTTATTTAAATCATTAAATGACTTGATTATAAGATCAATATTTTTATGCCTAACTAGGCGACTCACAATTAAAAAATTATTTTCATCATATATTTTTTCAATATCTTTGCTTTTTTTTGTTCCATTGTTTATTTGCATTAAGTCGCCAGAAAAGCCAATATTTTTTATAAAGTTTGATAAATGATCTGAAGGTACAATTATTGTATTGACAGACTTTATAGAAACATTTCTAAAAAACTTATAAAGTTCTATTGAAATGTTGTATTTTTTTGACTGAAATTCATCAAATTCTTCAGTGACTTTATATTTTGAATAATACTTTTCCCAAACCGGGTCACCTACTATTTTTCTAATTGTATTTTTTCTTATAAATAAGTTCGCAAAATATGTTTCAAGCCACAAACCATTGATGAAAATAATATCTGACTTTCTTCCAAATTTGACTATTAGAAAGACTGTTTTAAAAAATCTAATAAATTTATTTTGTTTTCTTAAAATCTTGATAACTTGATAATCATGCTTGTCCAAATTACTCAGGTCTTGACTTAAAGTAATAACTTTTACTTTATTTTTATTAGACAATTTTTCTGCAATTAATGGAACAAACCTTGCAGGACCACCAACATCTGGAGGATATATTCCAGTTGTTATAAGAATATTCACTTTACTAGTTATTTTGTTTGTAATTAATTATGTTTTCAATCATAAATTCAATGTTTTTACTTGGTTTAATTCCAGTAAATTCAACAATTTTCTTAATTCCAGGAGTACGTCTATTTGGGTCTTCAAAAGACTTCCCAAAGACTTCTTCATGACTTTTAAAAATAATTTTTGAATTAGAATTGCTTTTTTCAATAATAAGCTCAGCAAGTTCTTTTATTGTAATTTCCTCTGTTTGACCAATATTAAATATTTCTCCATATGCTTTTAACTCAGCAAGTTTTATTAGATAGGTAACTACATCATCTACCCAAGTAAATGATCTGGATTGAGAACCATCACCATGAATTAATATATCTTCATCATTAATGGCAGCTTCAATAAATCTTGGAACAACCATTCCAAATTTTGAGAGTTGATTAGGCCCAATTATATTAAATAAACGAACAATTATTGGTGAAACCTTTTTTTCTTCATAAAGAGAGAGAGCAATAAACTCATCAATCATTTTTGATGCAGCGTATGACCATCTTAATTTTGTAGTAGGCCCAATTAAGCTTTTTGTTTCCTCTGTCCAAACTTTATCTTCAGCGACACCGTACACCTCAGATGTTGAAGTTAATAAAACTGGGAGATTATTGGCTTGGCAAGCCTCCAAAACTTTATGGGTAGCAAGAATATTCGTTAGCAGTGAATCACTTAAATTATCCATAATATATTGAACTCCAACACCTGCTGCAAGGTGATAGCAAAAATCATAATTTTGAAATACTTTGTTTATATTTTCAATATCTTCAATTTTTGAATGAATGAATTCTATTTTGTTATCTGAGACAAAGTTATCTAAATTTGATTTAGAACCCGTTGAAAGATCATCAATTATTAGTATTTTTTCGACATCATTTCTTAGCAATGCTTTTACTAAACTTGTTCCTATAAATCCAGCACCACCAGTTACTATTATTTTTTTCATAAACCCTACAAATATTTTAGATTCTTAATCAAATCTCTATTTTCAAAATACCATTTTACAGTATTTTCTACTCCACTCTTGATATCTGTTTTAGGAGACCAGCCTGTAATATTTTTTGTGTTTTCTAAACATGGCAAAACGATATCTGGATCTTTGTATGCTCGTTCCTGGTAATCAATATTTGCTTTTGTATTAGTTGTTTCTTCAATATATTGAATAACTTCTATTAAAGTCGAAGTTTGATTATTTCCGACATTTAGCGTGCAGTCAGTATTTACACTTTTACATAAAATTAATAATTCAGTTACATCATCAATATATGTAAATGATCTTGATTGTTTACCGTCGCCAAATAAATTAACCTTCTTACCTTCGACAATCCAATGTATAAATCGTAAGACTGACATATCTGGTCTTCCAAAAGGACCATAAACTGTGAAGAATCTTGTAATGATAACATTAGTTTCTGAATTTTCTAGAATATTTTTTGCAAACACTTCACCAGACAACTTTGAAGCGGCATAGATTGAAGGTGGTTCTATCTTTTCATCAACTCCTTCAACCATCTTATTTGTGCCACTATTTCCATAAATTGAGGATGTTGAAGCTAAGACTAATTTTTTTATTCCAAGTTCTTTAACAAAATTAGCTATGTTTGTAGTGCCAATAGCATTATCTTTTATATATGAAACAGGATCTAAAAAGCTCTGCCTCACACCTGCTCTTGCAGCTAAGTGAAATACAATATCATAATTAAAATCCTCAGTATCTCTAATATGTTCTAAATTTTTATAAATATCTAAATTCAATTCATAATCTTTAAAATTTGAATCTTTTTTAAGTATTTGTTGTCTTATTCTTTTAAAACTCGGATCGTAAGCTTCATTAAATGAGTCAATACCTGTAACATTGTGACCTTCACTGAGTAGTTGTTTTGAAAGATTAAAGCCAATAAAACCTGAACTCCCAGTAACAAGAATGTTTTTACTCACAGTAAACATGGTAACAAAGCTTGGTATATATTTGTGTAAGAAAATATTTTGCAAAAAAATAAACAATAATTATTAAGAAAATAAAAGCATATACTATTAAAGAAGATGAAAGTATTAATTGTTGGCGGGGCAGGCTATGTCGGAGGTGGCATAGTAGATTTATTATTAAAAGAAAATGAAGTTACAGTTTATGATTCTTTAATTTATGAAAATTCTTACAGGAAAAATGTAAATTTTATATTTGGAGACATTAGAGACTATAAAAAAATTAACAATATTTTAGATCAATTTGATGCTGTAATATGGCTAGCCGCTTTGGTGGGTGATGGAGCTTGTGCAATAAATCCTGCCCTTACTCACGAAATTAATTCAGAAACTGTAAAAAACCTTGCTAAAAATTTTAAAGGAAAAATAGTATTTCTCTCTACATGTTCAGTTTACGGAGCTCAAGAAGGGGTTCTTGATGAAAGTTCTGAAGTTAATCCACTTTCTGAATACGCTTCTTCAAAGCTTATTGCAGAAAAGTATTTAGCTGACTCAGATTCAATTATTTTTAGATTAGGGACCCTCTTTGGAATTGGTGATAAGTTTTCAAGAATTAGACTGGATTTAGTTGTAAATATCTTAACCACCAAAGCCTATATTGATAAGAAAATGAGTGTTTTTGGGGGTGAGCAATGGAGGCCTCTTCTTCATGTGAAAGATGTAGCAAATGCTATAGCTCATACACTTGATACTCAAACAAACGGTGTATTTAATATTCATTACAAAAATTTTAAAATTATCGAAATTGCTAACGAGATTAAAAACAAAATTAGTGACGTTGAGATAGAAACAACACCTCTTCCATTTCAAGATGCTCGAAATTACCAAGTTTCTAGTGACAAATTAAAAGACGCTACTGGATTTCAAGCCACTGTCGATTTAACACAAGGCATAAATGAAATGTATGAGTTAATTTCTTCAAATAGAATTAAAGATATAAATGACCCTAGATATTCAAATCAAAATTTTTTACAAAAATATGGAGTTAAATAAAAATGGAACCTATTTTGTTTTCGAGCAATTCACACTCAGACGATAGGGGAACGGTTTTTTTTACAAATGAACTTAATTTAAAAAATGTAGTTAGAACATATAAAGTGCAGAATGAATTAATAAAAACAGTTCGAGCTTGGCACGGACACAAAATAGAAGAAAAGTGGATTAGTGTTGAAGAGGGAGAATTCTTAGTTTGTGCTGTACACATAGAAGATTTTGATAACCCATCTAATGATATAAAAATTCATAAATTTACTTTAACTCCAACAGATGGAATTTTGTATGTACCAAATAATTATGCAAATGGCGCAATGAATTTAACTGAAAATAATAGTATTAGATACTTCTCATCTTTACCTTTAGATAAGTCGGTCAAAGATGATTATCGTTTTGATTCTAAATTTTGGGATCCGTGGAGCGAACTTAATCCAAATTTTTATGAATAAGTTATTGATACTTGGTTCAGGTGGAATGCTTGGAAATATGGTATCCAAATATTTCATTAACACTAATGAATTTGATATATTTTTAACTTATAGAAATAATAAGCAGAATTATCCACATGAAAATTCTTATAAATTTGACGCATTAACTGATGATTTAGAAAAGTTGATCAAAGATATAAATCCAGATTTTCTGATAAATTGCATTGGGCTAATCAAACCTGAAATTAATGAAGAAAGTAACAATTCAATTAATAAAGCGCTAGAAGTAAATAGCTATTTTCCATTAAAAATTTCAAACCTTGCCTCAGAACATAATTTTAAATTTATTCAAATTGGTACGGACTGTGTTTTTTCAGGTGCAACTGGTGATTACATAGAATCTTCTTTTCAAGATGCAATTGATGTATACGGAAAATCAAAAATTGGTGGAGAAGCAGTAAATTTAAACAAATATTTATTAAGAGGAAGTATTGTCGGGCCAGAAGCAGGCCAGGGAAAGTCTTTGCTAAATTGGTTTTTAAATCAAAATGAAGGAAAAGTAAATGGTTTTATGAATCATATGTGGAATGGGATTACAACATTAAATTTTGCAAAGATTGTCCACGGAATGATTAAAACTAATAATTTCAAAAATAATTTACAACATGTAATACCTAAGGATGAGGTTTCAAAATACGACTTATTAATATATTTTAAAAAGTTTTTTGGTGTTGATGTGAAGGTTGAAAAAATTAACTCTGAAAATTCGGTAAATAGAACTTTAAAAACTGAAAACGAAGATGCAAATAAAACATTATGGTTAGATGCCGGATATGGAAATATTCCAACAATAGAAGAAAATATTAAAGAATTATCTGAAAGCAGTTTAACTAAAGGTATTCTTAATACGACATGAAAGATATTGGATTAATTCTTGGAATTAGGCCTGATGTAATTAGGGCAAGCAAAATAATA
Source organism: uncultured Candidatus Actinomarina sp. (assembly GCA_902610815.1). GTDB lineage: Bacteria > Actinomycetota > Acidimicrobiia > Actinomarinales > Actinomarinaceae > Actinomarina. Next base: position 402,480 of record CACLXG010000001.1, on the reverse strand, counting down.
AAATTATTAAATCAAAGTACAGATATTGATTTTGACTTTATTTGGTCTGGACAACATTATTCAGAAAATATGAAAGATGTTTTTTTTAATCAACTAAACACTCCAAAACCAGATTATGAATTTAATATCGATGTTACAAACGATGCAACTACAGTTTCCTCGATAATTAATGAAACTTACTCACACCTAGAAAATCATAAATATAAAGCTGTTATGTTTCTGGGTGATACTAATACAGTGATGGGTTCTATAGGTGTTTCACAGCACAATACACCAATTGTTCACATAGAGGGATGTATGAGGTCATATGACTGGAGAATGCCTGAAGAAAAATACAGAAAAACAATTGATCATCTTTCAGATAGAATTTATTCATATCTTCCCACATATAAGAAACAAGGGTTAAATGAAGGTATATCTGACAGCATAATAAAAGTTACTGGAAACCCTATAGTTGATATTCTTGATGAATTTAAAGATTTATTTGATACAGGGGTTAATTTTCTTGATGATAAAGTCAAAAATTTTATCAAAGAAGACGAGTTCGTATTAGTTACTTGCCACAGAAGAGAAAATATTTTAAGTTCAGAAAGCTTTGAAAGCATAATTAATTTAATAAATACAACTAATAAAAAAGTAGTTTTCCCAATGGGATACGCCACTCAAAGACAGTTAAAAGATTCGGGAATGAAGTTAAATAATAACATCTTAGTTGTAGACCCCATTGGTTACCTTGAGTTTATCTACCTACTCAAAAACTCATCTTATTGCTTATCTGATTCAGGAACAGTAATAGAAGAAGCATGTATATTAGGAATCCCAACAGTTCAGATGAGACATAGTACAGAAAGACCAGAAGTGTATGAGGTCAAATCATCTATAAAATTTGATCCTACTATTAAAAATGACAATCTAGAAGATGTACATTTTAAAGCTTATGAATTAAAAAGTACTGTTTGGAAACACCCTTTTGGCAATGGAACTGCTTCTAAAGTAATTGTTGATGATTTGATAGATTTAAATAAAAATAACAACTTTAACAAACACGCTAGAGAAAATTATGATTTTGATATCTCAAGATCATTTTTAAAATGAAAAAAATTTTAATTCATTCTTTAACTTTTCCTCCTGACACTATTTCAACAGGCATGATTGTATCCGAGATAGCTGATGCATTGAATAAAGAATTGAACAATATTGAAGTTTTAGCAAGCTCACCTCAATACAATTTAAAAAGCGCTCAAGCATACAATCAAAACGACAAAAATATTAGCGTTGGAATGTTTAAAGGAATAAAAGTTCATTACATAGAATCGAACCCGCGTCAGTTTTCAAATTCATCTAGATTTTTTCAATGGTTGGGTTTTAACTTTAAAGCAATTCGATTTATTTACAAAAATAGAAAAGACTATAAAGAAATATTAATTTTTAGCTATCCACCAACTATGAATTTGGTATGCATTTTTACAACTAAAATTTTAAAAATAAATACGATTTATTCACTTTGGGAGTTGTATCCAGAGATAGCTGAAAAATTAGATGAACGACCAAATAGAATTTTAAAATCTTTGTTTAAAATTCTTGATAACTATTCATTAAAAAGTGTGAGTAAAGTTGTAGTTAACTCTGAAGAGTTAAAAAAATACTTAATTGAAAAAAGACGTATTAATAAAAATAAAATTCATACAATAAATCATTTTTCACCATTTCCAAAGAGTAATTTTAAACCAAACCTGAAATTAGAAAGTATATTCTATGCCGGGAATACTGGAAGGCCACAAAACATAAGTTCTTTCATAAATTTTTTTAATGAGCAATTTCCCCAAAACTGGAAGTTTGAGCTTTATGGTGCAGGACAAGAATTTGCAAGTTTATCTAAATTTTCAAACGACAATATAAACATAAATGACTATCTTCCTAGAGAAGATTTGGAGGAAAAAGTAAAAGATATTCCGTACGCATTAATTTGTTTAGATTATGAAATAACTATTGAAGGGTTTCCGGGAAAAACTTTTGATTACTTAAATATGAATAAAATACTAATAAATTTTTCTAATCCTAATTCTGCTGTTTCTGAATTAATTGATAAATACGAATTGGGTTTCAACATTGATTTAAAAAAACCTGAAAAATTAGAAATTACACTGCAACAAATAAAAAATCTTGAAAAAGTAAATCAAATATTAGAGAATATAAGTTATTTTCAGCAAAATATATCAAATAAAGAAATTGTTAGTACCAAATACAGTAGCTTAATTTGCTCCTCTTCTTGAGAGAACTGAATAAACAGTTTTGAAAATAATAATTAGATCGTAGTTAAAAGACTTTTTATCAACGTATTTTATATCCCAGTAAAGTCTTTCTTGCAAACTTAAATCTAACCTTCCTTGGATTTGAGCTAGACCTGTAATCCCAGGCTTTATCGAATTCCTTTTTTCTTTGTATTCTCCATAAAGATCAGACTCATATTTAACTAACGGTCTAGGCCCAACAATAGACATTTGACCTTTCAAAACATTTAGGATATTTGGTAATTCATCTAAAGAAGTTTTTCTTAAAAAAGACCCTATTTTGGTAATCCTATCATCATTTTCAATTCTGATTGGATCATCAGGAGTTAAGGATGGCTCAATTTTTTTATTTTGTGAAAGATCTTTATAGTGATCTTTATGAATTTTTTCATCTGAAGATACAGACATTGTTCTGAATTTGTGTAATTTAAACTCTTGACCCTTTAGTCCTACTCTTTTTTGTGAGTAAATTACAGGTCCTGAATCAAATAACAAAATAATTAAGGAAATTATTGGAAAAACAACAGTAAAAATAGGGAAAATGATTAACAAAAAAATATAATCAATAAAATATTTCATACTAATTACTTTAAACAAAAATAATTTATGTTCTTTAAATAAAAAATATTACATTAAAGTTAGATAAATGTGTGGAATAGCTGGAATTATAAGCTTAAACAATTCCAAAATTGACCCAACAGTTGTTGAGAATGTAAAGCGATCTCTAGAACATAGAGGTCCAGACCACTCTTCTCATAATTTTATAAATGATTCTATTTGTTTAATTCATACGAGGTTATCCATTATTGATTTAAACGATCGTTCAAATCAGCCTTTTCAATCTGATGATGAAAGATACACAATAGTTTTTAATGGTGAAATTTACAATTACAAGGAATTGAGAAAAGAACTAGAAACAAAAGGTTATAAATTCATAACAAATGGTGATACAGAAGTTTTATTGCAGGGCTTTATCGAATATCAAGATAAAATATTGGATAAACTTCGTGGTCAATTTGCATTTGTAATTTATGACAATAAGTCTGGTGAATTGTTTTTGGCTAGAGATCGTATTGGTATTAAACCTTTATATTACTCCGCTAATGATAGTTGGATTATCTTTGGTTCAGAAATTAAGGCTATAGAATTATCAAAACTAATAAATTTTGAGCCGGATATAGATTCTTACTTAGCCTATTTACGACACCTTTGTGTACCAGCTGACAGAACTGGCAATAAAAATATTAATAAATTAGAACCTGGGCAATTTATTCGAATAGATAAGAATGGAATAATTTCAAAAAAGACTTATTGGGATCCGTATACATTTTCAATCAATAATGATTTGAATGAAGAAACAGTTGCCAATGAATTAGATAGGCTGCTACATGAGTCTGTTGAATATCGAAAAGTTAGTGATGTTGAGGTTGGTTTATTTCTATCAGGAGGTTTAGACTCCTCGCTTTTAGGAAAGCTAATGAAACAAGATACAGATACCGCTTTAAAAGCTTTTAATGTTGACTATGAAGAAAGCTTTGAGGGTTATAAGGGGGAACTACAAGAAGCAAGGTTTGCTTCTAAAGAAATTGGAATAAACCTTTATGAACAGAATATAAATTTTGATAATTTTAAAGAAATTTTTGATAATTATGCTTATTATCAGGATGATCTTGTTGGTGATGAGGTTGGCATACCTTTATATTTTTTAGCGAAAGCTACTAAATCATCTGGAATTAAAGTTGTACAAGTTGGTGAAGGCTCTGATGAACTTTTTTATGGATATGATCATTGGAACAGATTATTAAAACTTTCTAATTTTAAAAAACCATATTCCTCAAGAAGTAATAAATTTTCAAAATTTACCAATCATAGGCTAAATCTGCTTTCAAATATGTTGTATGGAAATACTACTTTTGCTGGTGGAGCCTTAGGTTTCAATTTAGCTGAAATTAATAAACTTGTCTCTGGAGATATTTCAATAGATTCAGGATTGATTAGATTTGCTGATAATCTTTGGGATGATTATTTTATTTCAAAAGATGCAAAGCTGTCCAAATGGATGACACTTATAGATTTAAAAGTAAGGTTACCTGAGCTACTTCTTATGAGAATGGATAAGCTGGTAATGCAATCAGGAGTCGAAGCTAGGGTGCCGTTTCTAGACCACAAGCTGGTTGAGTTTATTTTGACTATACCTGAAGAATTATTGATTCCTGATTATTCTGGAAAACCTTTGCTTAAAAAAGTAGCAAAAAATTATATTTCGTCAGACATAATTTTTAGGGAAAAACAAGGATTTAGAGCTCCAGTAGGCGAATGGATAAAAAAAGATGAAGATTTCTTTTATGAGTCGGTTAGGAACTTTAACTCTTCAACACATTTGTTTGACCCGAGTGTCCTTAGAAAAGTATTTTCTGGATCTGATTATCAAAAGAAATGGTATTTGTCTAATCTTGCTAATTGGCATTTAAGTAGGACTGTTCAATGATTAATAACTGGAAGAAAAATACAATTTATATATCACTTATGCAGTTCATTCTTCTATCAGTTAACTTCTTTCTAATAACAATAATTAGCAGAGTTTATGGCGCTGAGATGTATGGTGAGTACGCTTCTTCCAAAAGTCTTTCTGTGTTAATCGGTACAGCTGCAGTAATGTCATTGGCTTTGGTTGTAACAAAATTTTTGGCTCAAAATAATAAAAGTTCTAAATCGATGTTTCAAAATGCGTATGCACTGATTCTGAGAAATTTATTAATGAGTTTAATTATTTTAATACCTTTAACTTTAATTCTTAAGAGAGATTTACCAATGACAATTTTATTTCTTATCGGATTTGTTTTTAATGAAATGATCCATGTGGCTCTTGCTTACTATCAAGCTAAAGGAGATTTTGTAACTAGCTCTAAACAAATAATTCTACGCACAATTATTTATGGGTTAGGTGCATGGATTCTTGTTATGCAAGGATTTTCAATACTTTCATTGATTATTTTTCAGGTTATTACCCTTCTAATATTTTTTGCTGTTGCTCATTTTTCTATACCAAAAAATGATATTGATTTAAATTCGAATACAACTGTTAAAAACGACTTGCAAGCATCTGGCAAAAAGATGGTTCTTACAACCTTTTCAAGTGCGCTTATTTCAGAATTAGATATTGTTTTATTGGGGCTTTTCTATTCAGGTTCCACTTTGGGTGTACTGGCCTGGTCAAGGCGAATTTTAGAGATAATCTTCCAACTAGTTGCAGCAAGCCTTGATATATTATTTCCAGAATTGAGCAAAGCCAAAAATAAAAATGATGTTTCTGAAATTAGAATAAAATTAAAGAGAGTATTTTTAATATCATTTATAATCCCAATAGCATTTTTCTTTTTTAAAGGAATAGCATCTGAATTATTTATTTCATTGTTGGGAACGGATTTTAGTGAAGTTTCAACATATACTTCTTGGATACTCTTTGCATTACCAGTTATGGTTTGGTCACGCATAAATATTATATTTTCTAGAGCATTAAATTTTGAAATCAATTTAACAAAATCTATATTATTTGGATCAGTTGTATCGATCGGAATATATTACTTTATACATAGTTTTGGGAGAAATCCTGCAATACTATCAATAATTTTATCTCAAATTTTCATTGGAGTAATCACCACCTATAGTTTCAAAAGATCTTATGAATAGTTTTAAAAAATTTCTTAGAAAAATTAAATATGATTTAACTTATTTTTTTGGATCTAACATAAAATTTCCATCTAACTTTAGACTGTTCATTCGAAAAGATACTAAATTTCAGAAATTCATAAATCAAAATTGCAGACCAAATCCAAATGAAATGGTCGATGTAAATAATATTAAAATATTTGGTCGATACTCAAAACAATATGTATTGACAAATGATATTTTTACAAACTATAAATTTTCAAATAAAAAACTAAAACCAGCGTATTTCAACGTTGCTGATGTAAAAGTTCCTTATGAAGCTTCAAGATTACAATATTTACAGAAAGCAAAATCAGTAAATATTGATGTCAGTAGTTTCCCATTGATTTATTGGAATAGTCCAATGGATGTAGCTATAAGAAATATAAATTTAATTTTTCACCTTTTCGCATTAGAGGAAAATCTTGAGATTTCTAAAATTTTGGGAAATAACAAAGAATTATTATTTTCTTATATTAGTGAACATTATGAATTCATAATAAGCAATCTTGAAAACAAAGGAAATGTTGTAGGCAACCATTATTTAATTGAGTTGACATCTATTCTTTTAACAATTGCTTCTTTCAATTTTGATCATGATAAAGAAGAATTTTTATATTATGAAAATGAATTATTTTCAGAGCTAAATAAGCAGTTTTATGAAGACGGTACAAGCTTTGAGGGCTCTACACATTACGCAGCTTTTGTTACGGAGGCCTTAATAATATGCAAGTTGGCGATTGAAGAGTTTAATAGTCAATCAAAAGTCTTACCAAAAATTGATGAGATAATAAAAACCAATAAAATCTTCTTAACAAAGCTAATGGTCAATGGTGAGTTGGCTCAAGTAGGAGATAATGACTCAGGTAGATTGTTTTATTTTGGATTTGATGAAGAAGCACCTTTACAAATGACTTGGTTAATTGATTTAATTGACAAACTTTATCCTAAATTTGATTGGTTTGAAATAGAACAAAAATTTAATTTTGAAATTAATTCAGACACTCCTTCTTTGCAACAAATGCCAAAAGTTAGTCATAAAAAAATAAAAATATTTTCAAAAGATTATGAGAGTTATTGTTTTAATGATTTTGGATTATATGTCTGGAGAAATAATGATGAATATTTTAGTTTAAGATGTGGACCTATCGGTCAAAATGGTATTGGAGGTCACTCACATTATGATCAGTTGTCAATAGAGAGCTATTCAAATAGTAGATGGATTACACGAGATCCAGGTACAGGAACATATACTGATGATATTAAATTAAGAAACAAGTTTAGATCTTTAGAATTTCACTGGGGTCCTAAATCTAATATTAAAATTCCAAAAGAGGACGCATTCGATTGTTTTAGGTTAAATTACATGGGTGATGGTCATACATTAATTTTTAATAAAAATAATTTTTTAGGCTATGCAGAATTTAATGGAAAAAGAATTTATAGAAAAATTTCAATTTATGATGGACAGGTATTAATTGAAGATTTTTCTCATGATGTCGATTTAGAAGAATATACTTCTTGGGGTGAAGATAATAACGGTGTAAAAGTTTTGTTTTCAAATGGATATAAGAGGGTTAGTTGATTTTAAAAAATAAAAATTTAATATATTTGATTCTTTTTATAGCTTTTTTATTTAATGCATTAGATGCATTCAGTATTTTTGGTATACCATTTCCGTGGTTATCTACAGCAATATTTATATTGTTATTTTTCAATTTTTTTATTGATGAAAAATTTAAGATAAGCTCTTTAACCTCGCAATATTTTTTTTGGACTTTATATTGCGTATGCATAACTTTAATATTTTTATTTTTTCAATATGAAACGTTGATCACCAACTCAGTCGCCAATCCATTATTGTATGTTTCATTAAGGATATTAAATTTTTTCTCTTTTTTTTCTATAATTTATTCTGTTAATAAAATTTTAAACAATGACAATACAAATAAAATTATTGAATTAATTTCATATGCATCAATCATAATTTCAATCCTTTCATTAATTTCTTATTTTTCATATGTAATGAATTTTCCTGACCTAGCTAGGAACAGGATGGGGACTGGAATTGGATTTCAAAGTATTGTAAAAGCCTGTACTGTGTTACGAAACTACGGAACTTTTAGAGAACCAAGTTTTTTAGCTATTTGGATTGCACCAACAATTCCTTTATATTTTTATAATGCAAGAGAAAAAAAATATTGGTATGTTTTATCCTTACTACCTATAACTTGTTTAGTTTTAACTAGAAGCCTTAATGGAGTTTTAAGTTTTATTATTGCTGCGTTTCTTGTTTTTATGCTATCTTCATATAAATTATCAAAATTAAATTTACAATTACTAATCCCAATATTTGTTTTAATTACTTGTTTGGTGTTTTCAAATTTATTTGCTTATAAATTCCCACCTTTAGATGAAGACCAGTGTCCTCCTTATTCACCTGATTACTGTAGTTGCGAATATTATGATGATGATCAGGATAGAGCAAAAAATTCTACAAATATTGCTACGAGTATATTTTCTAGATTGTTTGCTGTAATTAACTCGGGAATTGGTTCATTTGAAAGTTTAAATATAGTGAGAGAGAACATTTATGAAAACAATATAAGTATCTTGGGTTCAGGTTTAGGTATTTCAAATATAAAATTTTCAGACAATTATGCACTTAATAAAACTCAGGCAAGTTTGCAATACTCCATTAGAAATGGGGTAATAATTGAAAGATATGAAAATAGTATTGTTTCATTTAATAATCTTTATCTTAATATTTTATTTTCGACAGGAATATTTGGAATTGCTTGGTTAATACTGTTACTAATAAGAACATTAAAAAACTTACCAGTCGATCGTAGTCAATACAATCAATATTTGAATATGGGAATTTTTGTAATATTAATAATGTATTTTTTTCAAGGTGAAGAATTTAGTGTTTGGCTTGCAACATTCATTGGTTTATTTCTAAGTGAGAAAAAGAATGTCTAAAATTTTAATAGTTTCACATCAATTCTTGCCCCACCAAAGTCCTAGAACCACAAGATGGAAAATGATTTACGATGAATTGAATAATAGAGGTCATGAGGTTACGGTATTAACTGGTACGCCTCAAGAAGAAAAAAAAGAAAATATTATATACGTTGGTAATAAAAATCCAGAAGGGGTTGTAGAAAATTTACGAAAGGGTTCTAACAAGTCTCACAGTTCTTCATTATTAAATTTCGGATTTAGGATATTAAAACTTTCTTACAGGTTTTTATACAAAACTTTTTCCTGGCCCGATTATTCGATGTTTTGGATAACTTCTATTTTGAGAAATAAAAAAAATTTAAACTTGGATTATGATTATATAATTTCTGTTAGTCTTCCATTTTCATCCCATCTAGCTGCATACATATTAAATAAAAAAAATAAAAAGAAGTGGATTATGGATATTGGAGATCCTTTCTTACTCAAGAAAAATGCAAAAGAAAACAATCATTTAATTTACTTTTTTTTAAATAAATATTATGAAAAAAAATTTTATAACTTAGCTTATAAAATTTTGTTCACACATAAAGAATCTCTTGAAACTCATTCATCTTATTTCAATATTGACAAAAAAAAGCTAATGGTTGGTATGCCTATTAGCACTTTTGATGAAGATATATACAAATTGACACTTTCATATGATTATTTGTCTAAGCCTATAATTTTTGGATATTTTGGAGTTCTAACGAAGGGAGTAAGAAGTTCTGAGAATGTTTTAAATTATCTAGAAGATTTGGAAGAATTTAAGTTTAAATGGTTTACTAATCCTGATTCAAAAATTGAAATAAGCAAGCATTTGTTACAAAAGAATAATCATGAATTTTTGAACATGGTTTCAAGAAGTGAAGCACTAAAAATTATGGCATCTTCAACTCATTGTCTTTTATCTATAGGAAATAAGAACGCTGCACAATTACCAAGTAAAGTAATTGAATATCTTTCAACAGGCAAGCCCGTAGTTCATTTTGCTGAAATAGAAGATGACCCAGTAGTTGAAATATCAAAAAAGTATCCTAATTTGTTAGTTATTTCAAAAGAATTAGATAAAGAAGATTTTATTAGAAAATTAAATAATTTATTTGCAAATATTTATAAATTTTCTAATGAGGCTTTTCTTGAAGAATACTCTCCTAGAACATTAGTAAATAAACTAGATTTTATCTAAAACCTTTTCCCATTTTTCAGAGTAAGAGTTAGCTAATATATAGTCTTCCTCAGCAACGCCTGCGTCGTAAATTTTACTAATTGCATCTTCGGTACTTTTATAATCATAAAGAAAGGTATTATTTGATAAAAAATATTTTGAGTAAGGTTTATTAGGTACCACAATTTTTAATCCAAGTTCTTGAGCCTCATAAAGTGGTAACCCTACAGTCTCAAATTCACTTGCATGAAAATATATTCCATTTAAAGACATCACCTTCAAGGTTTCTTCATGTGTTTCAGTAAACACACAATTTAATTCTTTTAATTTATTTGGTGGATTTACTATTGTAATTTTGTTTTTATCAGGTAAGGATTTTAAAACATTTAACATAAATTTGTAATTTTTATTTGGTACGTCACTCCCGAAACAAACAATATTATTATTCTTATTGGTTTTTACTTTTGTATTTTGAATTTCTCCTATTTGTATAATTTTTTTTATATATTTCTTATTAATTAATTCAGCTGTATGGCTTAATTGAACAATTATATTGTCACACTTTTTAAAACTTCTATTTATAAAAAAAAGTAATATTCTATTTTTTATATTTTTTGATATGAGTGGAAGTATATTCTGTACAAAAATAAATGATTTCACTTGAGTATTAAATCCAAAATTTCCAAAATGAATAATTCCACTACTGCTATTAATTTCGTTTTTTAAATCTTTTTCAATCAATAGGTTTAAAAAGGGGTGAAGATACCTTTTTTTTGTAAGCTGTATAAATTTAATATTTTTGTTTTCATAAGTTTGATTTTTTAAATCTCCATAAAATTCATCTTCAGAATATAAAACAATAATATATTCATTTAAATCTGAAAAGTACTCAAATGCCTCAATAAAAAGCTTTACGCCACCTAATGATTTAACTCCGCATGCATTTAAAACAATCTTTTTTTTCACCAATTCAATGATAGTTGTACATTAATAACTATTTCATCACTAAAATCATAAAGTAGTGATTAAAGAATATGATATTGCTCTTGTTGTTGGTACAAGGCCAAATTTTGTAAAGGCCGCTCCGCTTTTAAAAAAATTAGAAGAAAATAAAAAGAGTGTTTTATTTATTCATACCGGTCAGCATTTTGACAAAAATATGTCTAATAATATTTTTGAAGATTTAAATTTAAGAAGTCCGGATCTAAATCTTGATGCTCCAAAAGATTCTCAAAGCAAGCAGTTTCAATATATTGTTGAAGAATTAGAAAAAGTATTTAATAATTTCATAATAGACAAAGTTGGCGTATTTGGAGACGTAACCTCTACTCTCGCAGCTTCAATAGCTGCTAAAAATACAAACAAATATTTATTTCATGTTGAATCAGGTTTAAGATCACATAACTTAAATATGCCAGAGGAAAGAAACAGGATAATGGTTGATGCAATAAGCGACTTATTATTAATTCCCTCTGAAGAGGCAATGGAAAATTTATTAAATGAAAAAGTTTCAGCAGATAAGATTTTCAACGTTGGAAATATTATGATTGACACTTTGTCAGAAAATAAAGAAAAAATAATTGAAAATTTACAAGAGGTAAAAGAGCAACTAAATGTTACGAAACCATTTTTTGTAATGACTCTTCACAGGCCTTCTAACCTTACTGATAATATTTTAAACAATATATTTCAAGCAGTTGGCAAGTTTACAGAATCTTATGAAATTATACTTCCAGCACACCCTAGGCTTAAAAACTTTATCGATAACCAAAAAATTTCTTTTAAAAATATCCATCTTATAGCACCACTTTCATATATTGATTTTATGTCCCTTGTTTACGGCAGTAGCTTAGTTCTTACTGATTCAGGAGGTATTCAAGAAGAGACCACATATTTAGGTAAAAATTGTTTAACTCTAAGAGAAGAAACCGAGCGACCGATTACAGTTACAAAAGGAACAAATAGAGTTATAGGTATAAATAAGGAAAATATAATTAATGAAATAAATAATTCTTTAGAGAGTAATATTTTAAATGAAACAATGATTAAATATTGGGATGGTAAAACTTCTGATAGAATTTATGAAATTTTATTTGGTTAGATATGAGTGAATTTAAATACGATCTTGCGGTAATTGGTCTTGGATATGTTGGGCTACCATTAGCGGTTGAAGCGGCGAGTAATACCTTGAAAGTTGCTGGTTATGACACAAATGACTCTGTAATATCAAACCTAAATAACGCTGTATCCCACGTTGAGGATGTTTCAGATAAAGCTTTAAGTGATGCACTTTCAGAAGAATTATCATTTACTTCGGATTCAAATGTTTTAGGTGACAGTGAACATATAGTAATAAGTGTTCCTACACCATTAACTGACTACCAGCCAGACTTAAGCTATGTAGAAGCTGCTTCAAAAAGTATTGGAGAAAATTTAAAAAAAGGTCAAATTGTAATTTTGGAATCTACTACATATCCAGGGACAACTATAGAAATAGTTCAGCCAATCCTTGAAAATATTTCAAACTTAAAAGCTGGAGAAGATTTTTTATTGGGATATTCACCTGAACGAATTGATCCTGGAAATAAAGAGTGGACATTCAAAAATACTCCAAAAATTGTTAGTGGTATAAACAAAAAGTCATTAGAAAAAATATCGAAATTTTATAAATCAATTATTGATGAAGTTATAGAAGTTTCTGGAACAAGAGAAGCTGAAATGGTTAAGTTAATTGAAAATACATATAGGCAAGTAAATATTGCGATGGTTAATGAGTTGGCTATTTTATCAAACATGTTAGACATTGATATTTGGGAGGTTGTTGAAGCTGCAAAGACAAAACCATTTGGTTTTCAGTCATTTAGGCCAGGTCCTGGTGTTGGTGGACACTGTATTCCTATTGACCCAAAATACTTATCATTTAAAACAAGACAGATTGGCCAACCAGTTCGATTTGTAGAATTAGCTCAAGAAATAAACAACTCAATGCCTAACTATGTCGTTTCAAGAGTTAGTGAGTTAATGAATAAAAAAGAGATACTTTTAAAGAATTCAAAAATATTAATACTAGGTGTTGCTTACAAAAAAGATATTAGTGACACAAGAGAGTCTCCAGCAATTGATATTGTTCAGGCACTTATAGAAAAGAGTGCAGATGTATCTTTTTATGACCCATTTGTCGAAGAGCTTATAGTCAACAAAACTTCTATTTTAAAAGAAGTAAATATAAAAAACTTTTCAAATTATGATCTAATTTTGATTCACACTCCTCACTCCGATTTTCAAAATATAAATTTCAACGAAATAACATCTTTAATATTTGATTCAACTGGAAGTTTTACAATTACAAACGTTGAAAGGATATAAAATAAATCCTAATTTTAATTCTTTATCAAAAACAATAAATTTACTAGGAAGTGAACTTGGTAATGTAATTAAAGAGCAAGCTGGCAATAAATACTTGAAAATAGTAGAAAATATTCGATTAAATTCAAAAAAATATAGACAATCTAAAAATAATAAATACTTAGATGCAATCTTTAAAACTTTAAATTCTCTTAATCCAGATGAAATCTATATTATTACAAAAGCATTTACAATTTTTTTCTATCTATCAAACATAGCTGAACAAGTATTTAGAGAGCATACATTAGAAAAATCTAGAATATCTATTAAAAAAGTAACAAAGCAAAATCTAAGTTTTGTTCCTGTATTTACCGCACATCCAACTGAAAGTTCTCGTCAGTCTACATTAAAAAAAATATATAAAATTGCTGAAATTATAAAAATTAATGACTCAAACGATTTGAATGAAATCAACTCCTTGATTACACAGCTTTGGTATACAAGAGAAGTCAGATCTACAAAACCAAATCCAATTGATGAAGTAAAATCTTTAATTTATTATTTAGATATTTTATATAAAGATGTCTACCAAAATATCATTGAAGATGAAGAAATAGCATCTAAAGCAAAAAACTTTAATCTTCAATTTGGCTCATGGGTTGGTGCTGACAAAGATGGCAATCCTTATGTAACAACAAAAGTAACAAAAGAAGCTTTAAAGATTTATTCAAATCAGATTTTACAAATTTACAAAGAGGCAATTATACAATTTTCTGAAGAGTTTAGTATTTCAACTGATTTTGTAGAGAGTCCAAAACTCTTAACAAAAAGAATAGAAGATTATAAAAAACTACTACCTGAAGACTACAAACATTACAAAAGGGTAAATTTTGATGAACCATTTAGAATATTTCTTTCACTAGTATTTCATAGGCTTGAAAATTTTCAAATAAACAAAAAAGGTTATAAGTATTATCAAGAATTTTTAGATGATATTTTATTATTTCAGCAAAGTGTTACCGAAATATTCGGAGACAAGATAAAAAACAAAAAACTAGTTAACTTCATTGATTTTGTTAAAAAATTTGAGTTCCACGGCGTTTCGTTAGATGTAAGACAGAATTCATCAATTGTTGAAGCAAAGGCAGGTAAAGAATTTTTAGACTTTGAAGATTTACTTAAAGAGATACCAGAGTTACAAAATATATATGGTAAAAATGTTTTCAATTCAATTATTTTATCAATGACAAAGTCTGATAAAGATATCCTTAACTTATTTAAATTGTGTAAAAAACTAATTCCCATAGAGAATATTCCTTCGATCACTCCTTTAATCGAAGAGATTCATGATTTACAAAGTTCAAATAAGATTTTTCAAAATCTATTTTCAAATGATGAATATAAAAAATTTATTAAAAAATATCAAAATAATAATCAAGAAATTATGTTGGGATATTCTGATTCAAATAAAGATGGTGGAATAATCTCTTCTCAATGGAATGTTTTTAATGCACAAATAAACTTATTCAAGGAAGGAGTTAAAGAAAACGTAAATGTCACTTTTTTTCATGGTAGAGGAGGAACTATAAGTAGAGGAGGAGGTCCTACTTATAATTCAATAAGTTCCCAACCAAAAGGGACAATATCTTCGAAAATTAGATACACAGAACAAGGAGAAGTTATTTCTGATAAGTACTCAACTGGATATCTTGGTTTTGAAAATATTAAATTAGGTTCGGTTGCATTTATCAATGAATCTGGAAACAAGTTCAAAACGACAATACATAATCAAAAGTTTTTTCAAGAATTATCTGACTTATCCTATGAAAAATACAGAAAATTCTTTACTAATGAAAACTTAATTAACTATTTTGAAAATGGAACACCTGTAAAGCTTCTATCGATCTTAAACATTGGTTCTAGACCGAGTAAAAGAAAAAAGAATACTAAGTCACTTCAAAACTACAGAGCTATACCTTGGGTTTTTGGATGGGCACAGACTCGAAATACCTTAACTGGCTGGTATGGTTCTGGATTAGCTTTTGACAGCATGATTCAGAAGTATGGCATAAATCACGTTAGGAAAATATATAAAAACTCAGAATTTATGCAAAATTTAATAAGCAATATTGAAATGACACTTGCAAAGTCTGATTTAAAAATTGCAAAATTATATGTTGATAATTTGCTCGATGAAGAAGAAATGAAGATTTACAACGACATACTAAAAGAATCAAAATTAGCGATGGAATGTATCAAAAAAATAAAGCAACACAATAACTTGCTGGATGATAATAAAATTTTAAAAAATACACTAAATATTAGAAACGCTTATCTTGATCCTCTTTCTTTAATTCAAATTACACTAATGAAGAAAATGAAAAGTAGAGAGTTAAATGAGGTTGAGAGGAACTCTTTATTGTTATCTGTTAATGGTTTAGCTGCTGGACTTAGAAACACTGGCTGATAAGTCCCTAAGTTCAAAATGCATTTCATCAGGTGAAGTCCAAGTCCCACCCCATGCAAAGCCCCAAGAATTGAAAATTTCTACAACTCTAGGTGGATAACTCGATTTTGTATTTATATCTATTGCTATTCCCCAAGCATGGCGGGATATGCTTCCACCTGCATCAAATCTATTAATTCTTCTTGGTGCATAACAACCACCAGACTTTCTAAAGTCTTCAACTGATAATGTGTACCCAAGGCCCTCTTCAACTATTTGAGTCAATGCACCTTCTAATGGTTCCCACATCAATCTATGGCAGGTAGTAAGTCCAATAATTGGCATCCTTTTTTGCTCTATGTTCTTTTCTCTCCAACTAGGTTCGGTAGTTATCCAAGTACCATCTCGCTCTTTAATTTGAAAATCACCAAACATTTCTTTTACAAGAGCAGTTGGAAGAACCCAATTCTTATTCGCCTTGCGCTCTCTAAAAGTATATCTAACTCTTTTGTATTCAATATTTTTGTATAGCTCAATAAAATGGTTTTCATTTATCTTTGTATCCCATAAAATTGCTTGAATGTTTCTGAAAATACCAAGTTCGTATCCGATATCTTTATTTACAACAGCTTCAAACCAGCCTAAATCGGAATCTTTAATTATTTCTCCAACAGTTATTTGTAAAGGTTGACTATTTACTCCTATTAAATTTAACGTATCTCCAATTGAGAGATCATACCTATCAGCAGTTAAACTTGATATAACTATTTGATCATTTCTTATCGCTTCTGAAACTTTTTCGTTGTAGAAGTAATTTGTAACAGACGAATCTATTGTTTTTAATGAAATGTTGTAAAGATAATTTTCAAGTGAAGTTAATTCAATTTCACCAGAAGGCGATATTACTGAATCTAAACCAACATTAGCTCTACCAATAAACGTTAAATTTGTATTTAAATTATTAGCACTTTCAATAATTTGGTTTGTAACACTGTAATATAGACTTCCAGATTGAGATATTGTAATAACGTCATAATTATCAATTTTGTTTTTATTATATGTGGGTTCTGTTTCATGATCTACAGCTGTACCTACAACCATGCTAAAAATTGTTGCTGTTAATAAACTTGTAAACATATTGTTTATATTAATTTTTATATAAATTTACATATATTTAACAACAATAAATACATGTAAAAATTTTTGTACATTATTGTTGTTTACTATGAAACTTTTAACAAGCTTTTTTTCTTCTGCTGCAACTAAAAGACCTGTTATAACAATTTTGGTTGTATTAATTCTTACTGGATTTTTTGGTTATATGGCTGGACAAGCTGAAGAACTTAGTACTAGCTTTGGAGGTGAATTAGATACTCCAGAAATTCAAGCACAATCTAAATTAGGTGAATATTTTCAAACTTCAGGTTCTCAATCAGTTTTTCAAATTATTATGTCTGGAGAAGATGTACTAACTGTTGATGGTTATTTAGCATGGCAGGAAATAAATAAAGCAGTACTAGAAAGTGAAATATATCCTTATTTAGTAAAACAACAAGGTGCAGCTATCCAAGGATTTTTTGCTCCTGTCGATTTTGCTAAAGCTTTTAATCCAGCTCTAAATGTAAGTGCAATGTCAGATGAGCAATTTAAACAATTATACAACCAATCAAATAGCCAAATGCCACCTGAATTTAAAGCATTTGCCTCAGCTCTTTTATCGTCAACTTATGATGAAGAGACAACTACCGCAACAGCAGGATTGGCAATTATAACTATTGATAGCTCTATGATTGTTCAAGATTTTGGCGGATCCGATGGAGCATTCATTGAACAACCACGCATGGAAGTTGCTCTTGCAGATGCACTAAATCAAATTTCAGTTGGAAACATTAAAGTTTCTGGATTTTCATTTGGTCTTTTGCTTGGCAATGAGGGGGATGACTTTTTAGAGGAAATAGGTATTTTATTTGGACAGGCATTTTTGATTATTCTTGTTGTTTTGGCCTATATATTCTTTATCAGACCAAGAAAAGGTTTTAATATCTTAAAATCAGGAAGAAGAACATTTAGCGATTTGCTTTTAAGTTTAGGTGCGATTTTGTTATCTATTGGCTGGATGCAAGGTGCTGGAACTATATTAGGCCCAGGATTTTTAGATATTATTGGTGCACCAAACCAAGTGTCACAAATTGCTCCTATCATTTTAATTGGTCTTGGAGTTGACTATGCTATTCATTTTACTTCAAGATATAGAGAAGAAATTGGGTCGGGAAATACTGTAAGAGGCTCAGCAACCTCTACACTTAAATCTGTTGGAATTGCACTAACTCTTGCAACTCTTGCAACAATTGTGGGATTTTTGACAAACATTGTTTCACCTCTTCCAGAACTAAAAGATTTTGGAATACTTGTTTCAACAGGTATATTTTTTGCTTTTTTCCTAGTGATGACATTTGTCCCAGCCATCAGAACTTTATTGGATAGAAGAGCTGAAAAAAAAGAAAATATAAATGTAGATGCATTTTCTTCATCAGGGGATAGTGTTCTAAACAAAATTGCTGCATCAAGTGGAATAATTCCAAAAAAATTAAAGATTTTCGCATTGGTATTACTTTTTGCAATCTCCGGATATGGATATTTTAGTTTTACCAATTTGGAAACTATATTTGAATTTACAGATTTCTTACCGGAAGATGATCCTGTTGTTCAAACACTAGGGCTGTTAACAGATGAATTTGGTGGTGGCTTTGGTGAAACAACAAGCGTTCTTATTGAAGCGGATAACTTAGCGACTCCTGAAGCTCACAATGCATTGATAGCATCTATAAATAATTTGAGTGAAAAAGAAAATATAGTAGTTTATGCAGGTAATGTTGCTGCAGAATCAGTTATCGGATCACTTGGACAGTTGTTAGCTCCTCAAGGGGCTGCACCTGGTGCACCTCCAGCTATGCCAGATATGGCGTTGTTGGGAAGTTTAGGATCCTTTGGTGTTGATCTTATGTCAGGAGCACAAGGCATTGATGCATTAAAGGTAAAAGAAACTGGAGACGTGCAAGGACTTTATGAGTATCTAGTTAATTTAGATTCAGAAGCTTTTCTAGCTACTTTATATTTCAATGATGATAACAAACTTGCAGCTCAGCAAGTCAAGATTACAACTTCTGCAGGATCTCTTGGAGCTGCACAACTAAGAGATGATATTTATGATGCATTTCAACCTATGTCGTCACTGGGAATATCAATTGCAGCAACAAATGATGCTATTGTTACACAAAGTGTTAGTGATTTAATTTCTGAATCACAGTTTCAGTCATTGATATTTGCAATACTTGCGTCAATGATATTTTTAATTCTTTACTACTTAATTGATATAAGGAAACCTTTCTTAGGTGTGATTACAATACTGCCAGTTGTTGCAATAGTTATGGGCACTTATCTTGGAATGTATTTCTTAGACATTCCTTTAAATCCTGTAACTTCTACACTCTCTGGTCTTGCAATAGGTATTGGTGTACCTTTTGTAATTCATGTTACAAATAGATTTAGAGAGACTTTATTAATTACTGACAGTCCTGTTGATGCTGTGAGAACGACGCTTAAAACTACTGGAGGATCATTATTTGGTTCAGCATTTACAACTATGGCTGGTTTCGGTATTTTAATGACTTCTTCTTTAAAACCATTCCAACAAATGGGTCAAGTAGTTGTTGTAGCATTAGGGTTTGCTTTAGTTGCATCGATATTAATTCTTCCAACTCTTTTGGTGTTTTGGGCAAATTATCATAATAAAAAAACAGCTAAATCTTTATAATTAACATTATTAATATTATTTAAGTGAATGTTTCTGAACTTTTTAATATTGTCAATAGCTTAGTTCCACTTGAGTATGCATTTGAAGACGATTATGTAGGTATAACAATAGGCTCCGAGCAAGATGAAGTAAAAGGTGTTGTCATAGGTCATGAATTAGATAAATCATTATTGGAATACTGTAAGGATAAATATGTAAACACAGTTATTTCTTATCATCCTCCTTCTTTTAAGAAAGTGGCTGAAGATGATGATACTGAAACCATGCTTCCAGAAATGATAACTAAAGAATTTATGGATAACTCAATAAATGTAATCACATTACATACTGCCCAGGATGTTTGCGATGGAGGCAATGCTGATACATTAGTTGAAATATTTAATCTGAAAAACACTAAAACTTTTGCTCACACTTTTGGTAATTTTGGTGCTGGACGCATAGGAGACATCGAGGCATTATCAAATGATGAGTTCAAGAAACTCGTTGAGCATAAATTGAATACAAACTCTATAAGGACAAATGAATATTTTGATAAGCTTAAGGAAATAAATAAAATAGCTATTCTCCCAGGATCAGGTACACAATTTATCGATGAGATTTTAGAAGAAGTAGATGTATTTGTTACGGGAGATATCTCACACAGATACCTATTAAAAGCGGATGATGCAAATATGGGACTACTTCAAGTCGGTCATATAACAACAGAAATTCCAGGAATGAAAAAGTTTGTTGAAAACATAAATAAAGCCTTAAATCAAGAATTAGAGTATTTGTATAAAGATTTTTATGAATGAGCCATTTCTATTAAGTAACCTAATTGAATTACAAGAATTAGACAATGAAATATTCAAATTAATATCTGAAAAATCAGAAGGTACAACAGTAAAAGAGCTTAAAACTCATGAGATAGAATTTAAAAAACTACAAAGCGACAAACAAAATATTGTAAATGAATTGCAATTGTACTTTGACACAAAGAATCATATAGAAAAAAGTATTTTAGAGTCACAGATGAAAATTGAAACGATAAATGAAAAGTTAAACGCAAACTTAGATGCATCTGAATTACAAAATTACAATTTACAAAAGCAAAATTTTGAAAAAAATTTATTAGATTATGAAAAATCTTTAATTGAACTAAATGAAGAAAATTCTGATGAGTTAGAGAGTATTAATTATATAGATCAATCATTAGAAACCTTAAAACCTAGTCTCTTAAGCTTATCTAAAACATTACAAAGCGAATGGAGAGACATTGATCTAAAAATAGGTAAATATGAGGATGAAAAAAAATTATTATTAAGTAGCTTTCCTAAAGAAATAATTGACTTATATGATGATTTAAAATCAAAAGGTGTTGAAGTTATAGCTGCTTACAAAAGGGAAAATCAATGTGGTTGCTGTGGTGTTGATCTCACTTCAAATGAAATGTATGAAATTATGAACTCTAGTTTTCAACAATGTCCATATTGCATGGGAGTTGTAATTTAATGTACAAAATCTATTGTGATGGTGCTTCTAGGTCTAATCCGGGAGAAGCGTCTATAGGTATCTCAATTCAAAATGATGAACAAGAAGTGCATACTATTGCAAAGAAGATTGGTGTAGCCACAAACAATGTTGCTGAGTATGAAGGTTTAAGAACTGCTTTAGATTATTGTGATAAAAATAATTTAAAAGATATACAGATTTATTTAGATTCTTTACTTGTTGTACAGCAGGTAAATGGAAAGTATAAAGTTAAATCAAAAAATTTAAAGGATTTATACAATCAATGTAATGATTTAATAGAAAAAATTGATAATCTAGAAATCCACCATGTACCAAGAGAGCAAAATAAACGAGCAGATGAACTTGCTAATATTGCTTTAGATTCATGATTTTATTTTGGACTAGCGGTCTATCTATATATCTTTTTCTTTACATATTTAAAGATAAAAATGCTGACTTAAGATTTATTATCTTTGGTAGTTTATTCCCGGTTATATTTGACTCAATTTTATATTCTTTTGGGCTTACAAATCAAAATGAATACATAGGGCACAGCATATTTTTCACGGTAAGTTTATTTTTTATTTTTATGATTGCCACAAAGAGAGGAAGTTTATTTAGAGCAAATTCTCTATTATTCTCAATAGGTTCCTTTTTTTATTTAGTACTTAGCTTTACTTGGTTAAACCAAAGCATAATTCTTTATCCACTATTTCAAAATTCAGAAGATATATTTTCATTAACTAAAAATTACAAAATAGCACTTGGGGGAATAGGGATTTTGTATTTATTTTTTAAATTTAGAAATATTCAAATATTAAAAGAATTTATAAATACCGGTAAATTTACTTATTAGAAATAAACATATTTACAGAAACTAAAGTTAGGAATATTCCAAAACTAATACTCAATGTATCACGAGGAATAATACTGAAAGCTAAACTACCTCCAATTACTGAACCTAATACACCAAATATTCCAACTATTAAACCTATTTTAAGTAAATTTTTTTCTTTACGAATCTTAGTTGCAGCAGCAGTAAGAGCAGTAGGAATCGTTGTCAACAGTGAAATCCCTTGTGCAATAATTTGTTCAAACCCACCGAAAAAAATTAACATTGGTATTCTAATTATTCCTCCACCAATACCTAAAAGACCAGATCCGACCCCAGACACAAAACCAATAAAAAAATATAAGATTATATTGTCCTCATAAGTTGCGGTGACAGTTGTTGAAAAGATTATTCTATATGCAGATGCTATCAGTAAAATAGAAAATAATTTTTTAAGTAATTGAGTGTTTATTTTTGCAGTTAGTTTACTGCCAAAATATCCTCCAATTATTCCACCAATAATTATTATTAAAATTTCAAATACTAAATTTGTTCCACTTGAAAAATCATTAAAAATGTAAGTAATGCTACTTCCTGTTGCAACAAAAACAACGGCTAAAGAGGAAACACCGGTATTGGTTTTAAAATCAGTTTTTGTTAAGTAGGTTAAAAGAGGAACGAAAACAACTCCTCCTCCTATGCCTAATATTCCAGAAAGTAATCCTCCAATTGAACCAATCAGAAAATACTTAATCACTTAATTTCGCAATTTAGGCAAAAGCTCTTTGCCAAGTAGTTTGATTGTTTCTTCTTGATTAATGGAAGAAATTTGAATTGTAACTATATCAGAATCAAATTCATTAACTAGTGGACTATAAATACCAACTAAATCATCGATAGTTGATGCTTTTGAAAATTTACCCATAATTTCTTCTTTTGGAAAACTGTCTGCCTCAACTCTCAATGCCTCAGGATCAAGCTGCTGAAGCCTACTCGGTGCTCTTAAGCCCCTCCATGATCGTAGTGCTGTCCAAGCGTCATCATCATTATCAGCAAACATAGTCCACCTATAAGTATGAATTGATAAATTTTCTTTCTTTAATTCTTCGGATCTCTGCTTTGCAGGATCTATTACTCTTTCATATGAGTCTTTAGGGTCTTTAACACTTATCATGAGTCCATCAGCATATTCAGCAGCTACCTGTGCAGACTTGGGTCCACCAGCTGCTAACCATATTGGGATATTTCCATTTGGAGGGGAATATAATTTTGCTTTTTCTGTTGTGTAGTATTCTCCGTTAAAGTTTAATTTTTCTCCATCAAGCAATCTTCTTATAATAGTTAATGCTTCTATAAGTCTATTTTTTCTTTCTTCGTATTTTGGAAAATCATAACCTAACGGTCCTTCATTAATATTTTCACCCGTACCTACACCTAAATGAAATGTAGAGGGTGAAAGTCGGTCAACTGTTGCAGCAGCTTGAGCTATTACACCTGGATGTATTCTCCAAAGTGGGGTAGTGACTCCTGTGCCAAGATCTAATTCTGGGAGCTTGTTAGCAAGTGCACCTAGAGTTGTCCATGTAAAGTTAGAAGCTGAATAATCATCAACCCAGGGATGAAAGTGTTCCGAAATAGTCAACATATCAAAGCCTGATTCTCTTGCAATCTCAGCGTGCTTTATTAAATCTTCAGGTTGCCATTGTTCAGATCCTAGAAAGTAAGAAAATTTTGTCATTTATATATATTAGCTAAAGACTATTTTTAGGTGAGTGCCCCCGTAGGGGCACTCATGATTTTGTGAAACTATAAGCCGGATTCTGTATATGTTTGCACATACGATAATCATCCATCTTGTATATTTGTTACCAAATATATCTAGCTACTTACCCGCAATTATTTGCCGAGCCAGCTAATTGCTTCTTAGTATTGCTCCTAGAGGGGTTTACAAGCTTGTTTAATCACTTAAACAACTGGTGGTCTCTTACACCACCTTTTCACCCTTACTTATCAAAGATAAGCGGTTTGTTTTCTGTTGCACTTTCCGTCAATTACTTGCCTGGGAGTTACCCAGCTCTATTACTCTGTGGAGTCCGGACTTTCCTCGATAAATCGCGATTATCCATTTCACAGAAATAATAATAATTCTTAATTGGTTAGATGTGAATAATTATTTATTATTTCTTGAAAATCATTTATTGATATTGGACCAATATATTTTTTTATTACTTCTCCGTTTTTTACAATGTGTGTTTCGGGCACTCCAAAGACACCTGAGTAAATTGCGATTTTACTATTTTGATTAACTACGTACTGAATGTTGCCAACGCCATATTCGTTTATAAATTTGAGAGCATTCTCTCTACTGTCTTGAAAAGAAAGCATAAATACAGAATTTTCAAATCCTTTGGTTTTTGACAGTTCAATGAGATAAGGATGTTCCTCTATGCACTCCAAACACCAGGATGCCCAGTAGTTTATAATTAAAAAATTATTATTAGATAAATCAATATTCTCATTTGTCTCCAATATTTTTAAATTTTTCAAATCTACTGGATCAATAAATATTCCTTCGTCAACAACTTCGGAACTGCAAAATGAAAACAATAATAAAATAATTAAAAGTTTAATTTTCATATATCGACAATATTTCTTGAATAATCTCTAGATCTTCATTAGATAAAGTAGGATCGGTCTTTAGGAATGTTAATATTTCATACCCCTCTTTTCTGGTTTCCTCTTGTTGAATAAGAATAATTCCAAGATAAGTTTTTGCTAGTAAGGATTCAGGAGAAATAGCTAAAGCTTCTTCGATATAATTAAGCGAAGTTAGGGTGTCACCTGAATCATGAACCATCCATCCTATTTGAGCTAAAGCAAGACTTTTTAATTCTAAATCTTCTGAATTTTGTGCAACGTGCATGAAGTGGGGAAGAGCACTTGAGTAATTAAATTCTTCGAAATAGCGGTTAGCAAGTGCAATTCTCATTGGAAATATATCTGGATTTAGTTCTATAACTTTTTCCATTTCAGCATTTGATACATCTTCTAAATTAGTGTTTTGATTAGCAATTTCTGAGGCGTTGTCATTTAAATTTATTAAAAGAAAGAATGGAAATAGAAATATGAAAAGACCCGCATATAGCCATTTATTTTTTAACATACAATTTCCTAACAAACAATAAAACAAACCCAAAAACTAATGTCAATGGAATAAATAGTATTTCTAAATTGCGATTTATTGGGTTGGTAATAATTCTTTCACCATATCTTGATACCCAAAATATATATATTTGATCATCAGTTAAGCCTTCGTTAATCTGTTCAATCAAGATAGCACCCATATCGTCTGCATATTCGGACGGAGAATCATAAATAGTTTCACCTTGACAAACTGGGCACAGCAATGATTTACTCCACTGTTCATATCTAGATTCATTATCTGGAAATAAACTAGGTAATGTAAATAGTAAAACTAAAAGCAAAAGAGTTAAATATCTATTTTTCATTTTTACTTAATCTTGGTACAAATGAAATACTTGAAACAAACAATCCTATCCACATTATAAAAATTCCATAATTATTTCTGACAATAAGCTTATAACTATTTTCATCGATAAATTTTACAGTTATATATACATCATTTAAAAAGGTTCTAAACACTGCAGGTGAGCTTATTGCTTGTTGAGAAGAATTATTAAATATATTCAAAGAAGTAAATTTAGTGGTAGTTTTATTTGAAATTGGAAGTTTTATTACATTTTTTTCAGGAAAACTTTCTTCAATTGAGTCATAAACAAAGTAAGTTTGATTGTTAAAGCTAAATTCTTCAAATGAATTGATTTCTTTTTCAGTTGAGTAACTCTGACTTACATTCAAAATTATTCCAAAAGCAAAAATAGCAATGCCTAAATGTGCTATTTGGCCTGTCCAGTATGATTTATTGATTTTAGACTTTCTGAAGTTTTTAAATAAGTTACTAACAGTTATAAGAATTAACATAAATGATACTGCTACAGTAACAACCAAAATATATGAATTTTCAAATGTAAGCAGAGTAAGAATACTTATTGCTAATGAGCTATTGATTAAAATCATATTTTCTTTAAACCATTTATTGATATTTAAATTTTTTATAGTTAACTTGATTGAGAAAATCATAAGCCCTAATAATATGACTAAAAGAGGCCCAACGAGAATATCGTAATAAGATCTACCAATAGTTATTTGCCTGTCATAAAGCGTTTCATAAATTAGTGGAAAAATTGTTCCGATAAAAATAACTAGAGCAGAGGAAAATAAGAAAATATTGTTATAAACAAAAAACCCTGCTTTTCCGAACCAATTTTCTATTTTTTTTGAGTTTGAAAAATATTCAATATTCTTTGATCCAATAACAATAAAAATAATTCCAAAAAGCATCATTCCAAATAATAGATAAGTTCCAATATTCCCATTAGAGAATGCATGTACAGAAATTAAGACACCTGATCTTGTCACAAAAGTACCAAATATTGTAGATAAAAACATTAAGCCAACCAATATGTAATTCCAATTTAATAATGTATTTTGAGACTTTTGTATTTTTGCTGAATGAAGAAAAGCTGTTGCCAAAAGCCATGGTATAAATGAGACATTTTCAACTGGATCCCAAGCCCAGTATCCTCCCCAGCCTAAAACTTCGTATGACCAGGCAGCACCAAGTGTTATTCCGATTGTTAGAAATAACCACGGTATATAAGTTGTTTTTTCAGCAACCTCTATCCAATCGTTGGCATTTTGTTTTTTTGAATACAACCTGCTTGTTGCAGCAACAAATGGCATTGTCATCCCAACATATCCTATGTATAGCATTGGTGGATGGATTGCCATTAGAGGATGATTTTGCAGTAAAGGGTTAGGACCACGCCCAATGTTACTGCTTACTAATTCCTGAAAAGGTAACAAACTTGAATTATTACAACCTATAGCTGCAAGTTCAATACAACCTGCAAAAGGAGAGGAGCTAAAAACTGTGTATCCAACAAAAAAGATCATAATTAATGAAAAAATTTTTATATCTATATCTGATGAAAGATCTTTATATGATTTTAAATAAAGATACATAAAGAAACTTAAACATAGATTCCATAAAAGTATAGATCCATCTAAGGAACCCCATAAAGAAGCAAACTTATATAACGGAGGAGTAGATTCAGCAGAATAGTTTGCTATATAAGAAATAGAAAAGTCATTCAAAAATAATCCTATTTCCAGTAAACAAAATAAGAAAACTTGTACAAAGAGGTTTAATCTTACGAGTATTTCTGTAAAGATTTCTTTCTTATTAAATAATAAAATTACCAATAAGGCAAAGCTTATCCAGCTAAAAATAATTCCAGTGTTGTAAATCATTCTGAATAATTTTCTACGTTATATGTTTCACCATCGCTTGATACATATTCGTTGTCGTGTTTAACAAGCATATCATCTGCTAGAAAAGTGTCATTACTAAACACCCCATCAAGAATCACACCCATATTTTCTTGAAATAATTCTGGTACAAAACCATCAAAGATTATTTCAATGTCTTCATTTCCATCAGTTATTGTAAAATTTGTAAATCCACCATCTTTAACAATAGTTCCCTCAACTACAAAACCCCCTAATTTGATTCTTTCTTCATTCTCTAGTTCAATATTCAGAGTTTCTGAGGTCGTATAGTAGTAAATAGTATTTCTAGATGCAATAATTGAACTTGCATAAATAATTAATCCAATGCCCAAAAGGACAATAATAAAATTTTTTTTCACTCTATTTAAATTTTAGCCCTTGATTTAGGATTTAAATAATTGTCCCATGACATATCATTTGAAATTCTGAATCTTTTTGTGAGAAATGTATGAACAATAGTCACTAATAGCACACTTAGTAAAAGAGTAATTAGTATGTCAGAGGACATAGGGGCGTCTCCAGAGGCTACAGTTTCTTGGCTAAGAATGCTAGCTTGTTGGTGAACAGACCTCCACCAAATAACACTAAAATGGAGGATGGGTATTTGAACAACTCCAAAAATTCCTATCAACGATGAGTTTTTAGCTGTTTTTCCTAAATCTTTATTAAATTGTCTTGAAGCAATATATCCCAAATACACTAATAAAAGAATTGCAGTCAGATTTAGCCTAGCATCACCCCAAACCCACCATGTTCCCCATGTTTGTTTGCCCCAGTAAGAACCCGATAGCAATGTAACAATGGTGAATACCACACCAGACTTCGCATTAGCAACAGCTAAAGAGTCGTATTTAAATTTTTTAGAAAAGAAGTATAGTGCAGAATACACAAATGTAAGAGTGTAGGCTAAGTATGCTATCCACACTGTTGGAACATGAATATAAAGTAATTTTGACGATACACCTTGTGTGACATCATATGGACCAAAGATGGTCACAAGAAGCCACACGACAAGAGGTCCATAAAGCATCATTGGGTTTTCCTTATGTAAAAGTTAGTAAATGAATAAATGATCATAGTTATTCCTAAAAGCATCAATAAATAAATATTACTAATTTCTTGATTAACACCTAACCATATTGGAGCAATTAATATTGCAAACCCAATGTAAATTGGAACAATTATAATAAATTGTACAAATCTACTATTAAAACTTGTATACATTTGAAAAAATAGATTTACCATAATTGCATTCAAGCAAAAGAATAAAACGGAGAAAATAATATATATTATTGAATTGTTAATAGAAGTATTTGTGAAACCTGAAAACAAAATTAAAAGAAGAATAATTTGAGGATAAAAAATTCCAAGCTCAGCAATAGTTTTACTATAAAAGTAATCTATTTTTTTTATTGTTCCAAAATTTAATTCTTTGATAAGCGCTTGCTCTTCCATAGGGTTCCTTATTGAAAAAAGTGTTGTAAAAATAATTAGAAATAAAAGCTGGACAATGACAAATATATCATTTTCTACTCGAAACCTATTTTCTGAAAGAATAGGAAATACAA
The DNA here is from genome assembly GCA_902610815.1 of uncultured Candidatus Actinomarina sp. Lineage (GTDB taxonomy): Bacteria > Actinomycetota > Acidimicrobiia > Actinomarinales > Actinomarinaceae > Actinomarina. The sequence goes on along the minus strand of CACLXG010000001.1, from coordinate 373,384 downwards.
TAATTAAAACACACATAGTTGGTGTGATTAAAAATAATGAGGTATTATTTCTGAATTCCAAATTAAATTCCTTTTTAATGATGTATTTCTTAATCATTTAAATCTATAGTTCTTTCTATATTGGACAGTGCGTTTATGCTTTCTTGACTTGATAAAATTGAAGTAATCTTTTGTGTCTCTCGATAATTTAATAGATCTAATAAAAGCTGTATTCCACTTTCATCTAAATAAACTTTTGGTTCGTCAATACAAAGAACGTCTGGTTTTTTCAAATCTGCAATAGCCAATTCGCTTCGTTTAACCATTCCACTTGAAAATTCCTCAATTAAATCTTCTTTAAATTCATTTAATTGATATTTATTAAGTGTTTCTATAATTAACTTTTCATTAATATTTTCTTTGTAAAGAAAGTATTTTATATTTTCTACAAGGGATAATTTTGGAATTAATGATGGATTAGAACCAATCTCCATAAAAGAGCATTCTCCTCTTTCAATATTTGAATTGAACGTATTGCCAATAAAGTTATTACTTATACACATAACTAAAGTTGTTTTTCCGGAACCATTTTTTCCAATAATTTCGTAATTATTTGAAACTTTTAGTGATATATCTAAATTATTTAAAACAAGTTGATTTCCATATCCAAGGGATAAATTATTTGATTTGAAAAATAAACTCATCTTCCTATTGTATAAGCTTCTTTATTTCTAATGAAACGTAAAATTAACAGAAGTTCACTATAAAAATTTATAATAGTGTCGTTATTTGGACTAATTTTTAAAAACTCAATATCTTCATCACTTAGTTCAATTTTAAGATTTACTCTAGTGTTAGATATCTCTATGTTTAAATTTTCTAAAATTTTAATAGTCTGTTTATCAAATGAAGTTATTTTTTCTTTAAAGCTATTGAACTCAAGAAAATTTTGAAGTAATGATATGTAATTTTTGATTTTTTGGGCTTCCTCAAAATGTTGTTCTTTTGAGTATGCATTTAACTTATCGTTTAATCTCTTTACTTCTTTACTTGTATCATTAAAAAATAAATCCAGTTTTTTTCTTAAGTTGTAGTTATACTCTTCAAGATTAAATGAATCTATGCATGCACATTGTGAATTTAAAAGTATAGATATGTCACATTTTGTTTTTCTTGAATTATTATTCTTACATCTAACTGTTTCAAATCTATTATCTAAAAAATTTTTAAAATTTTTAGCTTTTGAATAACTCAAGAAAGGACCAATTTGAAAAATTGTATTTTTTGATAATTCAATTTTTGAAATTTCTAAATTTGATTTGTTACTTTTAAGTTTTATCCAGTATATATTTCTTGGTATTCGCCCACTTCTATTTAGTTGAGGTTTAAATTTGTTTATTAATCGTTGTTCAACAATTAATGAAATGAGTTCATTAGGTAGATTTATGACCTTTAAGTTATTTGAAGAATTTACAATTTTATTTGATTTATAACTCCTTGAGTGGCTTAAATGTGAATTGACTCTATTTCTTAAATTACTTGATTTACCAACATACTTTAAAGTTTTATTATTTAAAAATACATAAACACCATGTGAAGTTGGGATATTTTGTAAATTAAATTTATTTTTTAAATTTGAATCAATACTGTTTAAAAATTTATTAACTTTTTCAATACTTTCATTATTTTTGATTTCATCAAATAATGACAAGTGTTTAAATACTTCATAAGTTGTGAGTACATCTGCTTTGGAATTATGTTCATTTTGATTAATTGTTTTAAAATATTTACTCAAGGTTACGAGTTTATGATTTTTTACTTTAGTTCTCAGCAACGCTCTTGAGAGATTTAATGTATCCAGTGTCATATTATTTAATTCATTAAAGTTTTTTTTGTTCAATTCATAATTTAAGAAAGATAAATCAAACCTTAAATTGTGACCAATTATTACAGAATCATCCACGAAATTTTTTATTTTCTCTATTTCATTCTCAATTTTTGGAGAATTTTCTACATGCCATGGATATATACCGGTAAGGTTTGAAATAAAGAGGGGTATTTCTATTTGAGGATCAAATTTAGAATAATATTCATCTAAAACCTCCTCATTAAATAGTTTTAGCATATAAAGTTCAATAACTTTATCAACACCAGCTTTAATACCAGTTGTTTCAACATCTAAAATGACAAGATGTTGATTTTTTACAAATTTCAATTTATTTTGTTAATTCCCACATACCGATAGCCGCAGCAGTAGATGCATTAAGTGAGTCAACATTATTTGTTGATCGAATACTTAAAGATACGTGATTAGATTCAAACCAATCATCTGAAATGCCATACTGTTCAGCACCAACAACAAGTGCGAAGTTTGCATCAGGTTTAAAATTTTCTAAAGCAGTTTCTCCTTCTGGGTCTAGTAATATAATTTGATATTTTTTAGTTTCTAGTAATTCAATTATTTCTTTATTTGTTCCACTTGAAATATTCATATTAAATAAGTGTCCAATAGAAGACCTGATGACATTTGGATTAAAAATATCTGTAATTTCATCAGAAAGAAAAACATTATTTATTCCAAAAGACTTTGCCGTTCTTATCATTGTTCCTAAGTTTCCAGGTTTTTCTATTTGATCAGGTATCAAAATAGGACCATTAATTTCAGAAGTTATACCAATATGTTCTGTATTAAAAAGTGATACAAAACCATCTGGCCTATCCCTATAAGATATAGCATTGAAGACTTTTTTTGAAACCTCAACTATTCTTACATTTGATTTTCGATATTCTTCTAAAAGATTCTGATTATTATTTCCAATAAATAGATCACTGCAAAAGTACAAAGTATCTATTTCGTAACTTGATTCTATTAATTGGTAACATTCTCTAAATCCTTCTGCAAGAGATTTATTATTTGTTTTTCTATTTCGGTTTTTTTTAAGAGATACTAAAAATTTATACTCTGGATTATTGAGGGAATCTATTTGTTTATCTGCTGAAAAATTCATTATGTATCAGTTTCTTTTTATTATGTTTATTTTTAGAAATATCTGTGTTGCTATCTTCAACTCCAGCAGTAATCATTCCGATTATTTGATAAGTATCTGGGATTTTAAATTCCTCATGTATTTTTTTTCTATCGATATTATGTAATCCCATAAACCCTGAAGATAACTCTTTTTCTTCTATAAGTAAAATACAATTCATCATTGCTGCACCAGCATCAACATACCAATATGGCACATCCCAATCTTTGGAGTTTACAGCGTTTGTTTTATCATTTTTTGAGTATCTATGGTGATAAGCCTCTTCGTTAACCAATATAAAAAATAAAGCTAAGGAGTTTGAGATCCATGGAGATTTACCATCTTTAATGAAATTATCCTCATTAAAGATTCTGGATACGTTTTTTATCTTTTCAACATCAAAGGTATTTAGAATCTCTATTCCACGAGAAAATCCTGCGGTAGGAATTTTTATTGAAAACTTTGAAATATTTTTTAAGTTAGTATCTTCTAAAGAAGTTTTTTTATAGTTTCTAACAACTTTTCTGTTATTTAAAAGATTCTCAAGATAAGTTGTTTCATTAGTCATTAACTTGTTGCATGTAATTGACTATGGAGTCACCAACTTCACTAGTGGACATACCCATTTTTCCAGCTGATAGGGAATCAAGCTTTATAGCAGTTTCAATTATCGATTTTTCAATATCCTCTGCATAATTTTCCTCACCAAGTTGTTTGACCATCATTGCTGCTGCTCCGATGCATGCCAATGGATTGATAACATTTTTATTTGTATATTTTGGTGCTGAGCCACCTATTGGCTCAAACATAGATACACCTTCAGGATTAATATTACCTCCAGCTGCAATACCCATACCACCTTGTATCATGGCACCTAAATCAGTAATAATGTCACCAAACATATTGTCAGTGACTATAACATCAAACCACTCAGGATTTTTCACCATCCACATACAGACAGCATCTACATGACCGTAATCAGTTTCTATTTCAGGATAATCTTTGGCAACATCATAAAAAATTCTCTCCCATAAATCATGAGCATAAGTAAGTACGTTTGTTTTTGCACATAAAGTAATTTTTTTACGATTGTTATTTTTTGTATATTCAAAAGCATATTTTATACATCTGTGAATTGCATAATATGAATTAATTGATTCTTGCGTTGCAATTTCATTTTCTGTTCCGTAATGAATGTAGCCTCCTGCACCTGCATATAATCCTTCTGTATTTTCTCTGACAACAACGAAGTTAATATCTTCGGGAGATTTATTTGCTAGGGGAGTCTCCACTCCTGGATAAAGAACTACAGGTCTTAAATTAATATACTGATCAAATTCTTTACGCAATTTAAGAAGAATTCCTTGCTCTAGAATTCCAGGCTTTACATCTGGATGGCCAATAGCTCCAAGTAAAACCGCGTCAGAATTTTTGAATTGTTCGATATCTTTTTCAGTTACAAGTTCACCACTACTTAAATATCTATCACCACCAAGATCATTGTTAAGAAAATTAAATTTTATTTTGTATTGTTCAGAAGTATTTTCAAGTACTTTGACAGCTTCATTGACAACCTCAGGACCAGTTCCGTCACCAGGTAATAAAGTAATGTTAAATTCTTTGCTCATTTGTTCAATGCATTCAAAAAGGATTCTACCGAACCCTGAACAACATCAGTAGAAACAGCTCTTCCTTGCTTCATTAGGTGACCATCATTAATTATTGTTACAATTTCAGCTGTTGCGTCAGCACCTTTCGTAATACTCTCAACTCTATAATCAATTAACGTAGCGTCTGATTTGAGGATTGACTTAACTGCAGTAAATGCAGCATGTATCATTCCATCTCCGGTTGCCTCTTCTGTTATTTCGTCATTTCCAACTTTTAGTGTAACGCTTGCAGAAGCAAATTCATCTTTGCTGTTGACAGATACAGACACAAGTTTTGGACTATCGCTACTTGATTCTACCTGTCCGACAATTGCTCTGAGTTCATTTTCTACAATTTCACCTTTTCTATCTGCAATCTTTTTAAATGTATCAAAAGCATTATTGAATGCATCATTATTTAAAGATATACCTAACTTATCAAGAGCATCTTTAAATCCGGCTCTACCAGAATGCTTACCAAGTATAATTTTTGCTTCTTGACCAACTGAGTCAGGTGACATTATTTCATAAGTAGTTGTATTTCTTAAATATCCATGTTGATGAATTCCTGATTCGTGGCTAAAAGCATTTTTACCGACGACTGCTTTATTATATTGAACAGGATATCCAGTTAGTTTTGAAACTAATCTTGAAGTTTCAAAAATTTCTTGAGTTTCAGCTTGAATTTCAACTCCGAACTGATCTTGACGGGTTTTTACAGCCATTATTATTTCTTCTGTCGACGTATTACCTGCACGTTCCCCAATTCCATTAATTGCACCTTCAATTTGTCTAGCACCAGCTGTTATTGCTGTTAGTGAGTTAGCTACAGCTAACCCAAGGTCATTGTGACAGTGTGTTGAAATAATGACATCATCATTTCGCCCTTTAACTTCTTCATAAACTGCTTTAAGAAGGTCTAAATAATCTTGTGGTGTTGCATAGCCTACAGTATCAGGAACATTAATTGTTGTTGCACCCTCTTCTACAGCAACTTTTAATACTTCAATTAAAAAATCTTTATCAGTTCTAGTTGCATCTTGTGCGGAGAATTCAATATTTTCACATAATTTTTTTGCATACCTAACAGATTCTTTAGCGTCTTTTAATACCTCTTCTTTCGACTTTCTTAGCATATGTTCCATATGTATTTGTGAAGTTGATGTAAAAACATGTATTCGGGAGTCTTTAGCTACTTTTATTGCCTCCCAGGCTTGTTCAATATCATCTGGATGACACCTTGCGAGAGATGCTATGGTTGAATTCTTTATATTTTTTGCAATTAAATTAACACCCTCCCAATCTCCAGGAGATGAAGCAGCAAAACCCGCCTCAATAACATCTACTTTCAATTTTTCAAGTTGTTGAGCAATTAATAATTTTTCTGATGGGGTAAGTGCAATACCAGGACTTTGTTCTCCATCTCTCAGAGTTGTGTCAAATATGACTAATTTATCGTCGCTCATTTATCTTTTTTTACATCCTTAGCATTTAGAAACGGCATCATCTCTCTTAACCCTTTTCCAACTTCTTCAAGTTGATGTTTTGAAGCTTCTGCTCTTTTCTCATTTAAGAAAGGAGAACCTTCTCTAGCCTGTGACATCCATTCTTTAGCAAATGCACCTGACTGAATCTCATCAAGTACTTTTTTCATCTCTTCTTTTGTTTCAGATGTTATTATTCTTGAACCTCTAGAAAAATCTCCATACTCTGCAGTATCAGAAATTGAATGTCTCATCCATTCAAATCCACCTTCGTACATTAAATCAACAATCAATTTAACTTCATGAAGTGTTTCAAAGTAAGCACTTTCTGGCTGATAACCAGCTTCTACTAGAGTTTCAAATCCATTTCTAATTAACTCCGTTAATCCACCACATAAAACAACTTGCTCCCCAAATAAATCAGTTTCAGTTTCTTCTTTGAAAGTAGTTCTTAATATTCCAGCCCTTCCACCGCCAATTGCTGATGCATATGACATAGCTAAATCTTCAGTACTTCCCGATGCATCTTTATGTACAGCAACAAGACAGGGCATACCACTTCCTTCAGAATAAGTTCTTCTTAAAAGATGCCCAGGTCCTTTTGGAGCAACCATTGCTACAGATAAATCTTCTCTTGGTACAATTTCGTTGAAGTGGATATTAAAGCCATGAGCAAATAAAAGAGTGGCACCTTCTTTCATATGATTTGCAATTTGATCATTATATATATCTGCCATAATTTGGTCAGGCAACAACAACATGACTACATCGGCATTCTTTGTTGCTTCTTCAAGATTTGCTACATTGAGACCCATATCTTCAGCTCTTTTAAAGGATTCAGAATCTTCTCTTAGGCCAACAGTAATATCAACACCGGACTCGTGTAGATTAAGTGAGTGTGCGTGTCCTTGGCTACCAAAACCAATCACCGCCACTTTCATAGACTTTATCAATTCTTGATCTATTGATGAGTCATATATTATTTTATTTTCCATATCTTGTCTCCTTATAGATTAGACTGTATAGCTATTCTTCCACCCCTAACCATTTCAATGATTCCAAATGGTTTCATTAAAGATTCAAATTTATCTAAATCTTTTGATGAACCTGTTAACTCAAAAATAGCAAAATCTTGCCCTACATCTACTGAAGTTGCGTTTGATAGTGATGCTTTCTCTATAACGGATGTTTGAGAATCTTTATTTATCGAAACTTTTAATAGTAAAACTTCAGTTTCTATTGTCATGTTTGGATCAAGTTCAACTATTTTTATGACATTTACTAGTTTATTTAACTGCTTTTTTACTTGTTCAACAGCATCTAATTCAGTAACAATTGTCATTTTTGATCTTCCCTCAATATTTGTTGGACCAACCGATAAAGAATTTATATTGAAGCCTCTCCTTGATATAGTGGACGATACTCTAGCTAAAACACCAGGTTTGTCTTCAACTAATATTGACAAAATTCTCTCGCTCATAAGTTTTTAAGATCCTCTTCATTCATAATGATTTGATCGTTGCTCCCACCAGCAGGCACCATAGGAAATACCATATCATCTGGATCCACAACACAATCAACTAAAACTGGTCTATCATTGATTTCTAACATTTTGTTAAACACTTTTTCTATATCAGACTTTTCCATCATTCTTAAGCCAACTGCGCCCATAGATTCAGCTAGTTTAAGATAATCTGGTGTGTCATGTGTTAGCTCAGAAGCTGAAAACTTACTATTGTAAAAAATCTTTTGCCACTGACGAACCATACCGTGGTTTCCATTGTTAAACACCACAATTTTGATTGGTATATTTTCTGTTGAGGCAGTGATTAATTCTTGACATGTCATTTGAAAACAGCCATCACCGTCTAAAGCTAAAACTAGTTTTTCAGGATAAGCTGTTTTTGCTCCAATTGCAGCGGGTAATGCATAACCCATAGTGCCTAATCCGCCAGAATTTAACCAGGTATTTGGTTCAGTAAAGTTCCAATGCTGTGATACCCACATTTGATGTTGACCAACACCAGCAACTACAATTGCTTCTTCTTTAGTTAACTTTTGAAGTTCTTCTAGAACATAGGGAACTTTAAGAGGGCCTTTTTCTTCTTGTTTATAAGACAAAGGAAATTCAGTCTTCATATCTTTAAGTTCTGAAACCCAATTTTCAGTTTCTAATTTTTCATCTCCCAAAGCTTCAATAAGTCCTTTAATGACACTTTTTGCATCACCTACAATAGGAACTTGTGCATCACGGACTTTTCCAATTTCTGCTGGATCAATATCAGCATGAATAACTTTTGCATTTTGAGCAAAAAATGACGGATTTGCAGTAACTCTATCATCAAACCTTACACCTATTGCAATTAACAAGTCAGCATTTTGAATTGAAGTAGTAGCTGTATAATTTCCATGCATACCAGGCATTTCAAGACACAATTCATGACCATCAGGAAAAGCACCTCTTCCCATCAGAGTTGTAACAACAGGTATACTAAATTTAGTAGCTAGTTCAAAAAGTTCATTATTAGCTTTTGAATGAATAATTCCTCCACCCACATAAAGAATTGGCTTCTTTGATTTTTTTATTAAAGCAGAAGCTTGTTGAACCATTTTTGGATTTGGCTCTGTTGTAGGCTTGTAACCAGGTAAATCAAGATCACCGGGCTCAACCCAAGCAGCTATTTGGTTTAAAATATCCTTTGGTATATCAACCAAAACCGGACCAGGTCTACCAGTAGTAGCAATAAATTTTGCTTCCTTTAAAACCTGTGGAATCTCTGAAGCATCTGTGATTAGGTAGTTGTGTTTAGTAGCTGCCATTGAAAGACCTACAGTATAAGCTTCTTGAAAAGCATCATTACCTATTGCAGTAGAGGCAACTTGTCCGGTAATCGCTAGAAGAGGAGTAGAGTCCATTAAAGCATTAGCCAATGGTGTAATTAAGTTTGTTGCTCCAGGGCCAGAAGTAGCTATTACAACACCAAGCTCACCAGTTGCTTGAGCATAACCTTCTGCCATATGTCCAGCACCTTGCTCATGTCTAGCCAATATATGCCTAATAGGACTATCGTATAGTGGATCATAGGCTGGTAAAATTGCACCACCTGGTACACCAAAAACAGTTGATACATTGAGATATTCTAGACCCCTTATTACAAGTTCTGCGCCAGTCAATTGTTCTTTTGTCATTTTCTTTTTATATCTCCAAAAAAAAGCCTCCCTTTTTGGGAGGCGCTCATCAAAGCAAAATGAGCGCTAATTAAGTAAAAGCACTAATTCTGAAATGACTACAATTAAATTTTTCATTTAGAATAACTATAGTAAAACCTTAAAAAAATGAAAGATATAAATGTTATAAATTTTTTTGAAGAAAATAATTTAAATTTTTCTTCAAATTTTAATTTAGGAGTTACTAATTTACCTTCAAAAATAAATTTTGGAGAAGAAATTAGTGAAATAAAAAGTAATCAACTTCATGCAAATATGAAGTTTACTTTTTCAAATCCGGAATATTCAGGCTTAGGTGATAAGTTTAACTGGGCAAAATCTGCAATTTTGATTACTTACAACTACAAAAACAAAACACAACCATCCATGCTGACCTCTCCCGGCCATGGTCAAATCGCTAGGTTTGCAGAAAAAGATTATTATTTACCTTTAAAAAACAAAATTATCGAAATTGAACAAGTTTTTGAAAAATTAAATATTAAATTTAAATCCTTTATTGATAACCCTAATCATTACGACAGAACTTTTTTTGTATCATCTGGTTTGGGATGGCAAGGCAAAAGTACAATGATGTTAACACCAGGCTCAGGACCTTGGCAATTACTAGCAACTATATATGTAGACCATAGATTTGAAGAAAGTGAAAATACAAACTATTCCTGTGGTGAGTGCAATCTGTGTCAGATATCTTGTCCAACTGGCGCATTAAATAGTGAATACAAACTTGATTCAAATAAGTGTATATCTTACTGGCTTCAGTCACCTGAATTTATTCCATATGAAATGCGCAATGCAATAGGAAATAAATTTTATGGTTGTGACGACTGCCTTACTTCTTGTCCGCCTGGGCAAGAAAATAATAATGTAGTTATATTTAACAAAAACCAACAAGTTAAACTTGAGGAAATTATTAGAGAAGATAACGAAAAACTAAATGAAATGTTCTATTGGTTTTATATTCCAAAAAGAAATGCTGAATACCTTAAAAGAAATGCAATTATTGCGCTTGGTAACAATCCCGATCAAAATACTTTAAGATTTTTAGAGCAGATTTATCCCGAAAGTTCATCACATTTAAAAATGTATATTTTGTGGGCACTCTTTAAAATTGGTGATAATAATATATATCAAAATTTCATTAACTCATTTGACTCTGAAGATAACACGATTATTGAAGAATATGAAAAATTAAAAGAAATGATTTCATTGTCTAAATAATCTATTCTTATTCTATGGCAAAAATATCTGATGACGTAACACAAGGTGTAAGTAAATCTGCCGCTCGTGCTATGCTTCGTGCAGTAGGGTTAAAAGATGATGATTTTAATAAATTTCAAGTAGGAATTGTCTCAGCAGGTAATGAAGTAACACCTTGTAATTTAACTGGACCTGAATTATCTGAATATGCAAAAGTTGGTGTTAATGGTCCTGATTCTGCCGGACTAATTTTTTCAACTATTGCAGTTTCAGATGGAATATCAATGGGGCACGAAGGCATGAGAGCGTCTCTTGTCTCAAGAGAAGTTATTGCGGACTCAGTAGAGCTTGTAATGCATGCAGAACGATTTGATGGGATGGTAACAATTGCTGGTTGTGATAAGTCACTACCTGGAATGTTGATGGCAGCTGGCAGAATAAATAGACCTGCGATATTTCTATATGGAGGAAGTAGCTTACCAGGGGTTTATAAAGGAAAAGATATATCAATTGTTGATGTTTTTGAAGGCATTGGTGCATATGAAAAAGGAATGATTACAAAAGAAGATTTATATGAAATAGAGTGTGCAGCGTGCCCAGGTGTTGGATCATGTGCCGGAATGTTCACTGCTAATACTATGGCGTCGGTTGGTGAGGCAATTGGAATGAGCTTACCAGGTACAGCTTCAATACCAGCTGAAGACAGCAGACTTCGAGTTGCAGCTGAAGAATCAGGAAAACAATTAAATTATTTATTAAAAAATGATATCAAACCAAGAGACATAATGACAAAAGAGGCCTTTATCAATGCAATTACTACTGTGTTAGCTTTAGGAGGAAGCACAAACGCTGTTCTTCACCTACTTGCAATTGCTCATGAGTCTAAAATGTCTCTAAGTTTAGAGACATTTGATGAACTAAGTAGAAATGTTCCTCATCTTGCAGATATGAAACCGTTCGGAAAATTTCATATGGTTGACTTAGATAAAATTGGGGGAGTTCCCGTTGTTTCAAAAATTTTATTAGAAAACGGTCTTATAAATCCAGAATGTAGGACTGTTACTGGTAAAACAGTTGGTGAAAATTTAGAGAATGTTGAAATTCCAAAAAATCAAGATGTAATAAGTTTTCCAGAAAATCCTATTTCTAATGAAGGTGGGATAGCAGTATTAAAAGGAAGCCTTTCTACAAAAGGTTCAGTTGTAAAGACTGCTGGAATAAATATAAACAATTTCTCCGGCCCTGCAAATGTATTTGATAGTGAACAAGATGCTCTTGATGCACTTTTTAATGGTGATATAGAAAAAGGACAAGTTGTTGTTATTCGTAATGAGGGGCCTAGGGGAGGTCCTGGAATGAGAGAGATGTTACAAATAACAGCAGCTATAAAAGGTGCTGGCCTTGGTAAAGACGTATTGTTAATTACAGATGGAAGATTTTCAGGTGGAACAACAGGTTTATGTATTGGACATGTTGCTCCAGAAAGTTTTGAAAAAGGTCCAATATCAATATGTAAAGATGGAGATATTATAAGCCTAGATATTTCAAATAGAACTCTAGACCTTATAATAACTGAAGAGGAAATGGAAAAACGATTTGCCTTATTAACCCTTCCAGAACCTCGTTATAAATCTGGTGTACTCCATAAATACTCTAAGCTAGTCAGTGGATCAGACACTGGAGCAGTTACAAATTAAATGAAATGATATTCGTGTCGGATGTTCACTACCAGTTAGATTATCTTAAATCACTACCACAGAATAAGGGGCCTGTAGTTATTTTAGGAGATTTAATAAATTGGATTGACTACCGAGATGGACAAGGAATTGCTATGGATGTCTTTGGTTATGATAATGTTATAAAATTGATTAATTTGAGAAAAGAACACAAATTTGATCAAAGAAAAACATTGTGGAGAGAGTTATATAAAACTGATCCAGACAAAATTGCAAAAAAAATGCAGAGTGCAATTAACAAACAATATGAAGATGTTTTTCATGTACTTAAAAAGTATGAAGTTTGGTTTATACCAGGAAATGTAGACGATGTTGATATTATGAATACTTACTTAAGTAATTCAGTGAAAAATGTTGATGGGTTAATAGTTGAATATGATAATAAAAAAATTGGTTTTGCTGGTGGTGGAGTTCCAACACCAATTAATGCAAGAGGAGAAATTGACGAAGATACATTTTCAAAAAAACTGTATAACTTAAAAGACTCAAATATAATCTGTACACATGCACCTCCACTTGTTAGAGAGTTAGTTACTGATGTTGTCACTAATAAAACTGAACAAGGTTGGGGAAGCTTAAAAGATTACATTGAGAATTATCAACCAGAGTATTCTTTATTTGGTGATGTACACCAACCACAAGCTTCGCATTGGAAGATAAGTGCTACACGTTGCATTAATGTAAGTTATTTTAGAGCAACTAATCAGTATTTAGAATTATCATCAATTTATATATGAATTGTCTATCTTTTGATGTTGGAGGAACTACCGTAAAATATGGTGTTGTTGATAAGTCATTTGAAGTTTTAAAAAAAGATAAGATACCAACTCCACACAATGAAGAGAAATTTATTGATTCTTTATCCAATATTATTCAAGATAATCTTCCAAATGTTTCTAAAGTTTCAGTAGCTATGCCAGGATATGTAAATTCAGCTAACAACAAATATTTATATGGTCCACACTTACAATTTGATATTGATTTTTCAAAGCTATTAAATTTTACAGATTATGAATTTCATTTAGATAATGATGGTAACGTAGCAGCTTATTGTGAGTATTTTTTAAATTACAAAGACAAATATTCAAATTTGATAATGTTGACTTTTGGTACAGGAGTTGGCGGAGGAATAATCTCTGAAGGTAAATTGTTAAGAGGACGAGGAAACGCAGGAGAGATTGGACATATGCTTACATCAAATGATAGAGAAGTTGAAGGAGATAGTGGAAAAAAGGGAAGTTTTGAATCATCAGTTGCTGCATCTGTATGGACAAGAAAGTGTACAGAACTAACTCAGAAAGATCAAGATACAGAACTTGCCAAAATATTTGCTACTAAAAATGTTGGTTCAGTTCTTTTTGATAATACACTTAACTTAACAGAATCAGAAACCGCTGCTCGAGATGAAATAATTCAAAACATATCAAATGGACTATTAAGTTTATTTGAAATATTTGATAATGAAGCTTTTGTTCTAGGTGGAACTATGTCGTCTGAACCATTTGATTTAGTTGAGCTTATTCAGAACGATATAAAGAATAGATATAAATTCCCATCTAGAAGTTTTCCTGATATATTTATTGCTTCGCAAGGAGAAGATTCTGGAATAATTGGAGCTGCAGCACTTGCTTTTAATGAAACCAGTTAACTCTGTTTTACTTCCCGGAGAATTCTTCAAAAATAATTTTAAAGAAAAAACAGAAAAATTAATGTCCATAGACATTGATACCGTATATTTATTTGATCATGGAGTAAACCCTGCTGGTAAAAATTTAGATGTTTATGAATTTATTGAAGGAATCTACAAACTTAACGAAGTTGTAGATGATCAATTTAGATTGGGACTATGTGTATTAAATATTAATGCGAGATCATATGATAAGTTATTTGACGAATACATTTATAAATTGCTAGAAATTAAAAATTTTAAATTAGGAATTGGTACGGGTGATGATATATTTGAAAAAAGACCAAATTTCTCCAACGATATTGAAAAAATAATTAATGCAATAGTAGATTCAAATAAGTTTAAACAAAACAATATCAATTTGTTTATTGGTGGTAACTCAGAAAAAAAACTTAAATTAATGAAAAAGTATTCAATTGGAATCAATCAATGGATGGGCACTAAAAATTCATTTGACGAAAAAGAATTTCAGTTTTCTCAAATTAAGCATCCAAGAGGAAATTTAAGTTTATGTTTGAAAGCGGACAATCCAATTTTTTTTGCTAGTAAATTGAACTATGAAAAAATATATGTTTTAAAAGATTCAAATCCAGAGATTTTTTTTAAAACAATAGATAATATTTTTAGATGAATAAATATAGCAATGAATTGATCAATAATTTTCCTGAATATTTATTTAATGAAATAAATCAAAAGAAGATTACTGCACGTCACTTGGGAAAAGATATTATTGATTTGGGATATGGAAATCCTGATCTGCCAACGCATGATAAAGTCGTAGAAAAATTAATTGAAACAGCTAGGATCAAAAAAAATCATAAATATTCAGTATCAAAGGGAATATTTGGTTTAAGGGAAGCTATCGCTAAAAAATATAAACAAAATTATCAAGTTAATCTTGATGCTAATTTCAATGTTGTAAATACTATTGGAAGTAAGGAAGGGTTAACGCACCTTTTAATGTCCGTTTTAAATCCTGGAGACAAGGTTGTAGTTCAAGATCCAAGCTATCCAATACATCATTTTGCTCCATTAATAGCAAGAGCAGAAACCATAAAAGTTAATTGTATTGATAAGTCAAACTTTTTGACAGAATTAAATGATATTTTAAAGAAAACAAAAATAAAATTGTTATTAATTTCCTTTCCACATAATCCTACAACACTAACTGTTGATCAGGTTTTTTACGATAGCCTTGTTGAACTAGCAGAAAAATATAATTTTTTAATTGTAAATGATTTTGCATACTCAGAAATATATTTTGGTAGAAATAAACCTCCGTCACTTTTAACTTCTGACAAAAATTTAGAACATAGTGTTGAGCTATATTCCCTTACTAAGGGATATTCAATGGCTGGATGGAGAGTAGGATTTGCAGTGGGTAATGCGGATGCAGTTGCTGCAGTTACAAAGTTAAAGTCTTACATAGATTATGGAACTTTTCAACCAATACAAATTGCTTCTACTGTTGCTTTAAACGAATTAGACCAGTATCCATTTGAATTGTCGACTGTTTATAACGAAAGAAGAGAATTAGTTGTCGAGCATTTAAAAGATTTAGACTTCATTGTTCAGGAATCTGACGCAACTATGTTTGTCTGGGCAAAACTTCCAGAAAAATTTAATAAAGATTCACTAAAATTTACATTAGACATTTTAGAAAAATCAAATGTAGCTGTCTCACCAGGAGTTGGTTTCGGAAAATTTGGCGAGGGATATATTAGGATTGCCTTAGTAGAAAATAAACAAAGAATTAGGCAAGCAATGAAAAATATTAAGGCAGCTCTCTAATGTATGATTTAAGATCAGATACTGTAACAAAACCATCTAAGAAGATTCTAGAGAGCGCTTTAGATGCTGAACTTGGTGATGATGAGTATATTGAAGATCCTACAGTAAATAATCTAGAGGATGAGTGTGCTAATCTATTAGGTTTTGAAAAAGGACTATTTGTTTCTTCAGGTCTAATGGGAAATCAGATTTCACTATTAATTCACAATGATCCCGGTACAGAAGTAATTACTCCTCATGACTCACATATTAAAAATTATGAACATGGTGCTGCAGCTTTCTTATCTCGTGTACAATTTCGTGATGCTGAACATACAGATGGAGAGTTGAATTTAGAATATGTAGAAAAACTTATATTAAAGTCAAAAGTCCACAAACCCATAATCAAAACTGTTTCGATTGAAAACACCCATCTGGCATCTGGAGGTTCGATTGTATCTTTTGATTCAATAAAATCTTTAAGCAAGATAGTGAGGGAACATAATCTTAAGCTACATGTAGATGGTGCAAGAATATGGCATGCAATACAAGAGGATAAAAATAATATGAATTATGGGGATTACTGTGATAGCTTAACATTCTGCTTCTCAAAGGCTCTAGGAGCACCTATAGGCTCTATGCTGCTTGGTTCCAAGGAATTTATAAATGAGGCGAGGGAGTATAGAAAAAAACTTGGGGGAGGAATGAGGCAGGTTGGCGTAATTGCTTCAATGGCAAAAACCGCCCTACAAAGCAGGGAAAGTATTCTAGAAGATCATGCAAAAGCCAAAAAAGTTTACAAGTTCCTAAACGCAAATCTAAACAATGAAAAAATAAAGAGCATTATTTACAAAGGAACAAACATGATATTTTTGAATATTAAAAATGAAGAAGATCCAAATAAATTATTAGATATTTTTTATAACGAATCAATTAATGCAGGACTAATTGGAGAGAAATCAATTAGATTAGTGTTTCATAAAGACATAGAACAAAATGACATTGAGGAAATTTGTGACAAGTTAGTTCATTCTTCTTCTAAGTTTTGATTCCATTCTGTTATTGATTTTTCAGATAAGTTTACCAAAACAAAAACACCAATTAGATTGAATACATTAATCACACCAACATAAGTTAAAACACTCGTTAAACAACTCCCTTCATCAGAGATAATGCAAAATGTATTTCCAAGAAGGTAGCCAATATAACTAGATAATAAAATTACGGAAGTGTATATAAAAATCCGAGTCTTGTTGCTAAATCTCATAATTATATTAACTTTACCTTATTATGAATTTTCCTAACCCTTGGATTACGATTTTAAGTTTTGTATATATTTTTTTCAATGGATTTATTTCTTTTCAACTTAGCAGGAAGATAGTTGATATATACTTAGAAAACTTTAATTCAAAATTTTTTAAATCATTAGAACCCATAGTTGGTAGCTTGGGATTCATTGGATCATTTGGTGGAGGACTGCTTATTTTATATTATTTTATTATAAGTATCACTTAATATACTATATATGACATACCTAGTATGTGTATAATTCAAAATTTTTAAAATATTGTATTTCACAATGATCGGGCCTATTTTTTGTGAAATCTTTATCATTTAAAAAAAAGTAAGTAAATGCTCTAATAGTATCTTGATGAGATACAAAAAGTGTATTTTCACATTTTTCATAAATATTGTTAAATCTATCAAATACGTTTTTTAAAGATTCTCCAGTATTTGTTAAATTTAATGGACTGTCATCAGCGTTCTTGAAGTTTTGTGTTAATTTAATTTCGTCCCAAGTTTTTCCGATCCAATCACTAGGTCCTGCCCATTCAATTATGTTATAGGATGTAGTTATATTTATTTTCAGTACACTATTAACTATTTCTGCTGTTTGCCTTGCTCTTAATAGAGGAGAGGAGATAATATTTTTTATTTCAAATTGATCTTTAATTTTTATTCCAGCATCTTTGGCTTGCTTCTCACCTTTACTACTTAAATAAAATCCAGGAAGATTTGCGTAAAACACATCTTTCTTGTTTTGAACCTCACCATGTCTAAGAAATAAATTGCTCATTATTTTAGACTAACTCATTTTTATATTAAGATTTACTTATGGGTTTGAATAAAAAAGAAGAAGAAATCTTAAAACAAATTGAACAAGAGTTAATGAAGGACGATCCTGGTTTAGCAAAAACAGTCGAAGACTCAACTCTTTCAAAATTTACAAGAAATAGAGCAGTTATTTCTTTTTTTGTGTTTGTTTTGGGACTATTGACAATGTTCAGTACTTATATAATTCAACCCGCAATAGCTATATTTGGTTTCTCTGTAATGGCAGTTGCTGGATATGTATTTGTTGCAAATACAAGATCACTTTTAAAAGCTGAAAACGTTAAAGAGTGGAATGTTAAACAAGTAATTAAAATCTTAAGAAACCAAGATAGCTCTAGACAAAAATAAAAAATTTAATTAAATTAAATATACATCATTTTTTTTAGGAGTAAGGTTTGAAGAAAAATGCTTTTACATCAAAGCAAGCATGCTATCTTTCAGGATGCACATCTCATCAATTAAGATATTGGGACAAAGTAAATTTAGTATCTCCATCATTACAATCTTCTGATGGAAAACCTGGAGTTCCTAAATTTTACTCTTTTAGAGACATTGTTGCCTTACGGGTTATAAAGACATTACTTGATAATGGCATGAGTATTCAAAGAGTTAGAAGAGCTTGGAAATATTTAACTAAAAATGGTGACCTTACAAAACATTTATCAGAAGTAAAACTTAAGTCAGATGGTCAGACAATATACTCTGTTGAAGACAATGAAGTTTTTGATGCTTTGAAAAATGGACAGCTTACATTTTTTGAAACAATTGACTCCGTTACTCAAGAAGTTAAAGAAGATGTTTCCAAATTTGAGTTAGATAAAGAAAGATTTTTAAATTTATTGACTAAAGTGGAAGATGATGTACTTAGTCAAGAACTTCAAGCATAGAAATCAAATCAGCTTAGATTTACCATGAACCTATCAAGTCATAGGACCTTAATTTTAAATTCTACATTCCAACCTCTTTCTGTTGTATCATTTAAAAGAGCAATCTCGTTAATGCATAATAAGAAAATAAATGCTATAAAAAATTCTGAAATAATTTTACATTCTGAGAAAGAAGAATTTTTTGTTCCAAAAGTTGGAATTTTAACTTATTTTGTAAAAGCTCCTTTTGCTAGGAGAGTAGCTCTAAATCGTGAAAATATATTTATTAGAGATTTTTTTACATGTCAATATTGTGGTAAATCTGCAGAGTCAGTTGATCATATTATTCCTCGTTCCAAAGGTGGTCTACATGAGTGGTCAAATGTTGTTGCATGTTGCAAAAAGTGTAATTTAATAAAAGCCGATAAGCTTCTACATCAAACACATTTGAACCTTAAAAATTCTCCATCTAATCCAAAAGATAATTTTTGGATTAAGACTATTGTTGGCAGCAATCCAGATCCTTCATGGGAAGAATACCTTATTTCAGCATAAAAAATTTTTTTCAAAAAGTGTTGCAGAGTGTCATAAAGTGTCATATAATGTGTAAAAGTGGTTCAAGGCACGAAAGGCGGATAAAGTGTTCCTTGGTGAGTTTCAACATACAATGGACTCTAAAGGTAGAGTAGTTATACCTTCAAAGTTCAGAGAAGAGCTTCAACAGGGCTGTGTAATCACCAAGGGACAAGATAATTGTCTTCAAATATTAACAAAAGACAATTGGGAAAATGAAGCCTCAAAAATGGCATCGCTCCCTTCTACAGATCGAACATCTAGGCAATTAAGAAGAGCTTTGTTTAGTGGCGCTGTAGATGTAAAAATCGATTCTGCTGGAAGAGTGCAGGTACCTGAAAATCTACGTGCATATAGCGGTATAGACATCAACGAAGAAGTGACCGTTACTGGATCAGGCCCAGTAGTTGAAGTTTGGTCAACAAGAAGTTGGAAGAAAATCCAAAACGAAGCAGACCAAGCATTTGCAAATATTAATGAAGTGAAAGGATAGGTTCATAGCCAGCTCTCTAGACAACTAAATTGGAACACCCTTACTCCGCCCAACTTTCCAATTGGTGCCAGTTCTAGAGAGCTGGGTATGAATACAAACAGGGCAGAGTATTTGACACACGATGGGGTAATGACATCAGAAATATCTGATTTGCTTATTGATGTACCAGATGGAATATTTATAGATGCAACATATGGATATGGATCCCATTTTAAGTACTTCAAAAAAAATCATAATAATATTGATTTTTTAGCACTAGATCGAGATTTAGAAGCGGTTAATAACTCTCCAGATACCCATGATGTCCAACACTACAGTTTTTCGAAAATTAAAGAATATTTAGAAAATAATAATATTGAGTCAATAAGTGGTGTTTTTTATGACTTTGGTCTTTCATCACATCAAATTGACTCCCCGCATCGTGGGTTTTCATTCCAACATGATTCAATTCTTGATATGAGAATGGACGTTTCTCAAGAGTTATCTGCTAAAGAAGTTATAAATAATTATGGTTATGAAGAATTATTAAAAATATTTTATGAATATGGAGAAGAGAGTAATTCAAAAAAAATAGCTGAAACAATTATTAATAATAGACCTATTCAAACAACAAACGAGTTAGTAAGTGTTATTGAATCATCCCTGCCGCGCCAAAATCCAAAATTTACTAAAAGCACTGTAAGAAAAATATTTCAAGCTATAAGGATCGAAGTAAATAATGAAATTAGTGAAATAATTGAATCTTTAGAAGCTGCAAAAAATTTTATCAAATCAAATGGCATTATGATTTTTCTTTCGTATCACTCAATTGAAGATCGAACAGTAAAGCAATTTGTAGACAAAGAGACAAAAGGGTGTATATGCGATCCTAAACTCGCAATATGTATCTGTGAAAATGTTCCACTATTCAAACTAGGTAAATATAAAAAAAGAACGCCTTCAGATAATGAAATTAAAAAAAACCCTAGATCAAAGTCTGCGGTTCTTAGATTCATGGTGAAAATATGAAGCTTAAAAATTTTCTATTAATAATTGTAATTTCAATTTTCTCTTCACTTATTTGGAATTTGTATACAAACATAAAAATAAATGAATTGTCAACCAACTTGTCAATAGTAAATCAAGACATTATTGAATTGGAAATTCTTAAAGACCAAACGTTTAATTTATATCAAGAGAAATATTCTATTGAAAATATTGAAAAAATTTCAGATTCACTAAATTTTAAAAAACTCGATGTTTACATTGTTAACAAGGATCTTTCATCACCTTACAAAATTGATTCAGAGTTAGTTGAAATTGAAATTCTTGGGACTTTAGGAAAATGAAATACAACCAAATTAAGAACTGGAGTTTATTTATTGTTATTTTCAGCAGTTTTACAATTTTTAGTGGTTTATTTCTAAAAAATGTTTACGATTTACAATTTACAAACTCCGAATATTTTCAAGAGCAAGCATTGTCTTACCGTATAAAGTCAGAAACTCTTAAAGCTAAGAGGGGGAGTATATATGATAAAAACCTTCAACCAATAGCAACAAGCACACAATCATTCAACATAGGAATATATCCAGATAAAGTAGAAAACATCAAAGAGGTTTCCACACTTTTGTCTCCATTGCTTGAAAAAGATAGCATTGAAATTGCTAATAAAATACTGAATTCCTCTAGGTTTTTTTATCTTGATAGAAATATTGAATATAAAAAAGGTGAGGAAATAAAAAGTTGGAGTCTGGATGGTGTAATGGTAGAACCATCAAGTAAAAGGATTATCCATACTCCATCTATAAGAAAAATTATTGGATTTGTTGATACAGACAATTATGGGATTGAGGGTTTAGAGCTTTATTTTAATAGCACACTAGAAGGTACTGATGGAAAAATTAGTTATGAAGCAGCGCCAAATGGAAGCATTATTCCACAAGCAAATATTCAAACTACTCAACCAATTCATGGTGAAGATCTGATATTAACTCTTGACTCTGAACTTCAATATTTAGCTACAAACTTATGTAAAGAAGCACTAATAAACACAGAAGCGTTCAATTGCTCGGTTGTTTTTGCAAATGCTAATACTGGAGAAGTATTAATTTCTGCTGAAGAGAGAGGAGATAAAGAATCAATAAATATTGACTTAATTAGTACAAGGGCACAATATGAACCAGGATCATCATTAAAAATATTTTCTATAGGACTGGCTTTAGAACAAGGTTTATTAGACGAAAAAACAGAATACTATGTTGAAGACACTATTGAGATAATTGAAAACTCATGTCAAAAAGATTTCAAAGGTTATAAAGGGTGCTACAAAGACTTTCTTAAACATGAACCCTACAACCTTTCAGTAAAAGAAATAATTGAAAGATCTTCAAATGTTGGAACAATTATTGCCACAAAAGATTTAAATATTAATGACTTAGAAGAATTTCTTTCAAAATTTGGATTTTCAAAAAGAACAGGGATAGAGCTGTCTGGTGAGTCTAAAGGAAGTTTTGATCCAAATAAAATATGTACAACATGCCTTAGTTCATTGTCTATAGGATATTCAATAAATGTTACTCAAATGCAAATGGTAAAAGCCTACAGCATTATTGCTAATGGTGGTAAAAATGTTGATTTAACATTAATTAAATCTCCGTATTCTAATTATTCGCCAAACCAAGTAATTGACTCTAACTCATCAGAGAGATTAAAAAATTTACTAATAAATGTAGTAGAAGGAGAAAATGGAACTGGACGGTCAATCTTTATGGAAAATTATACAATTGGTGGTAAAACTGGAACAAGCAGATCACATATAGAGGGAGTGGGATATTCAGATTATAGATTTAATACTTCTTTTACAGGTTTTATAGAAACAAATGAAGGACCAATTGTTGGATCTGTTATCTTATGGGGAGCTTCGGTTTCTCCTTATACTGAATATGTAACTGGTGGATCAACAGCCGCTCCAATATTCAAAAAAATTGTAAGCTATTTAGTACCAGGAGAATAAATTTGAAAAATCTAAATTTAGAATACTTAAAAAGTTTGGATATAGATTATTCAAAAGTTGTAAACCATACATTTGATGTAGTTGAAGGCTCTATATTGTGCATAAATCATGATGATAATAATAAATTAAATGAATATATTTCTTCATCTTTAAATGAAAATCCGAAGTTTGTAATTACAAGTAATAAGTGCGATATTCAAGATGAAAAAGTTTTAATATTTGAAGATTATGAGAGTGTATTTAATTATATTCTTGAAAGGATAAGTCCAAATTATAAAAGTCTTAATTATTTTGGAATAACTGGAACTAATGGAAAAACCACAACAGCTTTTTATTTGAATCAACTTATTGGTTCAGATAATTTATTCATTGGAACTATTGATGAGAAACAAAAATATTCATTCACTAATGAGAAAATTCTTACTACCCCAAAATTATTTAATGTTGTAAAATTAATCTCGCTTCAACAGGAGAATATTAGTTCAGTGTCGCTTGAAGTTTCTTCCCATGCTCTTGATCAAAACAGACTAGGAGATTTAAAATTTCTTGTATCTGGTTTTACTAATTTGAGCCAAGATCATTTAGATTATCATGGTTCAATTGAAAACTATTTGAACTCTAAAGCAAAATTATTTCAACAAGGAGTGTCTGAAAAGTTTGTATATATTGATTCTTCGGAAAGCACTCAAATTGTAAGTGCTTCAAATATCGAATCATTTAGCATTGGTACAAATGATTACAATGATGTTAGATATAAAGAAATAGATGAACAAATATTAAAATTCACAATCGACAGTAATCAAGTTGAGTGTCAGATTAATTTATCAGGCCCAAAATTAATTGAAAATTTTTTATTAGCTTTTTCTATGGCTTATTACTCGAATTTATTTGAACTGGAAGATTTGATACATAAAAGTCAATATGTTGTAAATCCACCTGGAAGGTTTGAAACAATAAATCGAAACAATAAAACTGTAATAATAGATTATGCACATACTCCTAGTGCAATAAAAGAGGCAATTAAATACGCTCAAAACAAGTATGAAAAAGTAAATGTAATATTAGGTGCTGGAGGTGATCGAGACAAAGGCAAGAGGATGAAAATGGGAGAGGCTTCCTCAAATGCTGACTACGTTATCATCACAAATGATAATCCCAGAAATGAAGACCCTTTAGAAATATCCAAAAATATACTTGAAGGTATTCCACTAAATAAAACTTCAGATGTAATCCTAGATAGAAAAGAAGCAATACATAAAGGAGTACAATTATTAAAAGAGAATGAAGTTTTATTAGTATT
Organism: uncultured Candidatus Actinomarina sp.; assembly: GCA_902610815.1. Taxonomy (GTDB): domain Bacteria; phylum Actinomycetota; class Acidimicrobiia; order Actinomarinales; family Actinomarinaceae; genus Actinomarina. The sequence continues at coordinate 349,286 of CACLXG010000001.1, read as the reverse complement.
AGGTAAAGGACATGAGAAATATCAGGAAATCGATAATAAATTCATACCTTTTGACGACGTTCAAATTACTAAAGAAATTATGGAGTTAGAAAATTGATTGGAATAATTGTATCTGGTGGCATTAGTTTTCTTGTAGTCATTTTTTCTACATTGATTGGTGTCAATTTTTTCAGATCTAGAAATATAGGACAAGAAATTCAAGAAGAGGTAAATTTTCACGATCACAAAAAAGGAACTCCGACAATGGGAGGATTGTTTATTGTTTTTGGCACTATTGCTGGCTACTCATTATCTCATATAAATTTTTGGACTATTGGAGAAGGGTTTAAAGTTGAATTAACTTCTATGAATGTAAATGTTATTTTACTTTTTGTACTGGCCTTTCTTATGGCAATGGTAGGTTTTATAGACGATTATTTAAAGGTTAAAGCTGGAAGAAATTTAGGATTAAAACCTACACAAAAATTTGCTTTACAATTTTTGATTGGTTGTATTAGTGCTTACTATTTTATATTTTTAAATTATGATTCAAACTTCTACTTTTTTAGCGGTTTAGGTTTTGATATAGGCATTGTTAAATGGTTGATAATTATATTTTTTATTATAGGTATTACAAATTCGGTAAATTTTACAGATGGTTTGGATGGATTGGTTGCCGGAAGTAGCGCAATTAGTTTTGGAGGGATTTTAATTATCTCTTTTTGGATTTATCGTCATCCAACGTATTATTCCAATTTTATAGGTGATGATTTCCTAACTGTTGAACTTTCGCTACTAATTTCTGCTGTAGCTGGTGCTTGTTTAGGATTTTTATGGTGGAATACCAATCCTGCAAAAATTATAATGGGAGATGTAGGATCGCATTTCCTAGGTTCTCTATTCCCATTAATATTATTTGCTCTGGGTGCAGATGGATTAATATTTTTCTTTTGTTTTCTTTTTATTCTTGAAGGAGTTTCTGTAGTTGTACAAATACTTTCATTCAAATATAGACAAAAAAGAGTTTTCAAAATGGCACCAATTCATCATCATTTTGAAATGAGTAATTGGGCTGAAACCACAATTATTGTGAGGTTTTGGATAATTAATGGTATTGCTGTAGTTATTGGACTGGGTTTGTTCTATGCAGATTATGTATTATTTGGTCAATGAAGTCTTCACTGATACTTGGATACGGCTCAACAGGACAATATATTGAAAAATATTTAATTTCTCAAAACAAAAACTATTTAATACACGATGATTTAGAAAATATAGATAAAAAATATAAATTTAATACAGAAAACATTAACAATATAGAAACTATTTTTGTATCTCCTGGTATAAAAAAAGATCATGAAATTCTAAAAATGGCATCATCCAGTGGAATTAAAATTATGACAGACATTGAGTTATTCAGTGAAATAAATAATGTAAAACTTATAGGTGTCACAGGTACTAATGGCAAAACGTCTTTTGTTACATTATTAGACAGAATTTTAAATAAATATGATATTAAAAGTAAACCAGCTGGAAACATAGGAAATTCACCATTAAATTTAATCTCAGATTCGAAAGATTTAGATTATTTGATTTTAGAACTTTCAAGTTTTCAGCTGACTCATATCAACAATATAGAACTTGAAATGGCTGTTGTTTTAAATATCTATCAAGACCATATTGATTGGCATGAAACTTTTGAGCAGTATGTATTTTCTAAATTAAAAATATTTAATTTTACAACTAATCAGGAAAATAATTATTTAGGACCTGTTGATAGTCAAGTCAAGACAGAAGGAATATTAACTAAAAATGTCAAAAAATTTAATGAGGAAAAATTCAATTTAGATAATTACTTTGATGATTTTGTATCTATTTTTATAGATGTTTGTAATGAATTTTCTATAACCAAAGAAGAAGTTTTAAATTTTTTAACTTCACAGTCATCTGTAGAACATAGATTTGAACATTTTCACACTAAAAATGGAGTTAAGTTCATAAATGATTCAAAGTCAACGAATTTAGAATCAGTTAATAAGGCATCTTACAAAGTTAAAAATTGCATGCTTATAATGCACGGACTTTTAAAGGGAATAGATATTAAAAGATTATCTCTTTCAAATGAAATAAAAGAAATTATAGTACCTAAAAATTCTGAATTTGATATCAATAGTGATAATTTCTTAGTTGTTGAATATGAAGATTTCGAAGATTTAAAAAAGTATATAAAAAATAATTATAAAAATTTTGATACTGTTCTATTTTCATGCGGTGGATCAAGTTTCAGTGATTTTAAGAATTATATGGAAAGAGGAGAATATTTTAAGGAAATGATTGTAGGTGAAATAAGTTGAAAGTCGATTCATTAAATTTTATTAAGAGACTAAATATATTTTCTGTCCTATTTTTAATTTCTTTTGGAATATTATTGAATGTGTCTGCTTCATCAGTTGAAGGTTTAAATCTTTATGGTGATAATTTTTATTTCATAAAGCGTCATTTAACTGCGATAATACTCGGTGCAATAATTTTTAATATTTTAAAAAATTTAAATATTAACTTCATTGAAAAATTCTCTTCTATTTCAATGGTATTTATTACTACCACACTATTTTTAGTTTTAACTTATGGAATAGTAGTAGGAGGAAGTAGACGATGGATTGATCTTGGGATTGTTAATTTTCAACCAAGTGAGCTTGCAAAACCTTTAATTATATTGTGGGTTGCAAAACAAATTTCTAATGATATCACAGATGATAATGACCTTAAAAAGTTTATAAGATCTATCTTTTTACCATTATTGTGTGCTTTCTTAGTGTTATTGGAGCCAGATTATGGCACTTTTGCTTCAATTTGTTTTATTTTATTTTCACAAATATTTTTTTCAAAAATCAAAATTATTTACCCAGCGCTAACTATTTTTGCTTCTATTTTGCCTCTCTACTTAGTAGCAACTTCAAGCGATTACCGATTAAGCAGGATAGAAGCTTTCAGAAAGTGTGACTATGGTGTTGATCTTTTGGGGGACTGTTTCCAGCTACACCAAAGCAGAATTGCTATAAGTTCAGGAGGTCTTTTTGGTCTCGGTCCTGGCACATCTAGAGCTAGGTGGGGCATGTTACCTAACTCATATTCAGATTTTATATCGTCGATAATAGGTGAAGAGTATGGATTTTTTGGTTTATTTTTATTGGTCTTAGCTTTCTTTATATTAATATCAACGACTTTTCTTATAGCAATTAGAGAAAAAAATGAAATTAAAAAACTAATTTCTGTTGGTTTTGGTAGTTGGATCTTCTTTCAAACGGTTGTAAATTTAGGGGGCGCAGTAGGTCTTTTGCCAATTACTGGAATCGTTCTTCCATTTGTTTCTTATGGATCAAGTGCTATGATTTCGATTTTTATAGCATTAGGTATTATGTATTCAAGAGATTATGAATAAAAAAGTATGTTTTTTTTGTGTTGGGACTGGAGGACATGTATTACCGGTACGAAACCTTATTAAAGAATTAAAAGAATTAGGAACTAATAATGAAGATATATTTGTTATTTGTGACAATCGGGGAAGAGAATATCTAGATAATTTAGATGTTAGCATTCATACTCAAGAAATATTCGTTTCAAAGAAAGGATTAGTGGGGTACATATTTAATATTTTTACAATTTTAGGATCTATCAGAGAGATAAGTAAAATTCTTAAAGGTCAGAATATATCAGTAGTTTTTACAACAGGGGCATACATTGCTCCTGTAGCTGCAATTGTTTCAAAAATTTTGAAAGCTAAATTTTTTATTCAAGAACAAAATATTTATGCAGGCGTAGGAAATAAGATAAGTGCAATATTTGCAAAAAAAATATTTACATCATTTGAAGATACTCAAAACATATATAAGAGTAAATTGAAACATACTGGACCAGTAGTAAACACGACTCTAAGAAGAAAAGAAATTAATTCATCGGGAGTTCAAACTATTGGTTTTGTTGGAGGTAGTCAAGGTTCTGAAGAAATAAATAATTATGTTGAACAGTTTCTCAATAGTGAAGTTCAATCCGAGTACAATGTTTTACACATTACAGGCAAAGCTAAGAATATTCCAAAAATAGAACTTCAAAATTATAAAAGTTACGACTTCTTAAATGACATGGATGATTTTTACAAAAATATTGATATATTAGTTGGTCGTGCTGGGGGAGGTTCTCTTGAAGCTGCTTATTTAGGTATTCCACAAATAGTAATACCATACAAGCATGGCACCACATCGTCGCACCAAGAGTTAAATGCAAGATATTTAGAAGAAAGAAATTTTGGATATAAAGTGAATTCATTTGATGAGTTATTAAACAAAGTTTCAGAAATTTCATTAAAAATTAAATCTAATAATTTAGATATACCAAAAATAGCTATTGGAAATCAAACTATAGCCAAGGAAATTTATGAGCATATCAATTAGTACCTTTAAATCATGTTACATAATTGGTATTGGTGGTTCTGGCATGAGCTCTATTGCAAAATATTTATTTCAAAAGGGTATAGAAGTTTCAGGATATGATCAAAGAAGTTCATATATAACTAATCTTCTTAATAATGACGGTATAAAAGTAGATTACGATATCTCTAACTCTAAGTACAACAGTGAAACATTATATATTGTTTCATCAGCAATAAATATGGAATCTACTTTCTTAGGTGATTTTGTGAATAAACCAAATGTTTTAAAAAGGCCAGATTTTCTGAAATTACTATCAGAATCTGTTGACGTAATCGGTATAACTGGAACACATGGTAAAACATCTACAACTGCCTTACTTGCTCATATATTTAAATTTAATGATATTGACATATCATATATATATGGTGGTGTTACCTCATTTAATGGCATTGGAGGCCATTATGGTGATGAAAATCTTCCCTTAATACTAGAAACTGATGAAGCATTCAATACTTTTAAAGATATTCAAATTAAAAACTTACTTGTAACAAATATAGACCATGATCATATTGATTATTTTCAATCTTTTGAAAATTTAGTTAAAGCTTTTAAACATGTTATTTCAAATGTTGAAGGTCAGTGCGTAATTAATGTTGATGATGATCAATTGTCAAAACTAATAAGACCAGAGGACATTTCATACTCATTCACTAAAGATTCCAATTACAAATTAAAATCATATTCGAATTTTGAATATAAGGGAAAAAAGTTCAAAATTAAAACAAAACTAATAGGGGATCACTTTATTTCAAATATTATTGGAGCAATTGCTTTAGCAAATTTGAATGGTTTATCAATAGAGCAAAGCTTGAATGCAATTGAACATTTCACAGGAGTGAAAAGAAGGACTGAGTTTATTGGAGAATTTAATGGCGTACATTTTTACGATGATTATGGACATCATCCAACTGAAATTAAAGCAACTACAAAAGCCTTAAAGAACCATACAAAAGGTAAATTAATAGTAGTGTTTCAACCACATAGATACACAAGAACTAGAGACAATTTTTATGACTTAAGTAAATCATTTGAATACTCCGATAAAACTCTAATTACTGACATATATTCAGCAGGAGAAAAGCCAATACCAGGAGTATCTAGTCTGATGTTTGAAAGCGAAAAGATAAAGTATATAAAATCACCGAGAATGGTACCGCCTTATTTGAAGAATAATATTTCTCCAGGGGATATAATACTCACTATTGGAGCTGGAGATATTACTCTTTTAGGTCCTCAGATATTAAAATATTTAAATGAAAACAAGTAGCGTAAATCTTTCATCAGTAACTACATATAGATTTGGTGGCCTGTGTAAAAACTTTATAACTATAGATAATGTAGATAGTTTTTCTAAGATATCTGAAAAAATAAACAGTAGCAACACATTTGTTCTTGGTAAAGGTTCAAATATTGCATTTGCTGACAGCGAGTACAATGGTTATGTTTTACAAACAGACTTTGGATTTATAAATTTACTTAATGAAGGAAATGCATTAGAAGTTGGCTCTAGTGTGTATTTACCAGATTTGTCAAGGTATTTAAAAGAGCAAAATTTAAGTGGAGGAGAATTTTTGTTAGGTATTCCTGGCTCAATTGGAGGTGCGTTAAAAATGAATGCTGGAGCTTATGGATATGAAATAGGGAACAATGTGGTAGAGATCAATTGTTATGACTTAGATCAAAAACAGATAATTAAATTAGATTCGAAATCAATAAATTACAGTTACAGAAAATCTAATAATCTAAGCAATAAAGTTATATTGTCGGCAATTTTAAAATTTGAAAAAGGCAACCCTGAAGAAATTTCTGAGAAAATGTCTGAATTTAATAAAATCAGAAAAAAAAGTCAACCTCCAGGGATATACAACGCTGGAAGTGTATTTAAAAACTCTAAAGACTATTTCGCAGGGGAGTTAATTGAAAAAACAGGCTTAAAGGGATATTCAATCGACAACGTTAGTGTTAGTAAAAAACATGCTAATTTTTTCATTGCAAAAAAAGGAGCAAAAGCTTTGTCCCTATATAGATTGGTACAACATGTAAAAGAGAAGGTAAATGATAAATATGGTATTGAGCTAGAAGAAGAAATTCAGTTTATTGGTGAGTTTATCTAAATGGAAATTGATTTCAATGAACAAGAAAAAGTATCTTTTAGATCATTTTTAATATTCACACTTTTTTTATTAACAGTCTTAAATATTGGCTTTTCAATAAACTCTTCTTACTTTAGGGTTAGTAAAGTTGAAGTAATCGGTAGTAATGAGCTATTTGATGAAACTGAGTTAATTAAATTAGCTTTAGGCCAGTCAATTTGGTTAATTAATAATGATTCTTTTTCTAATGAAGTACTAAAGACACCAACTATAGAAAGCCTAATTATTACAAAAGATTATCCCAATGAATTAACAATAGAATTGACTGAATACGATAGGATATTATTTATTACTGATTTAAGAGGCTCAGTACCTAAAAAAAGCACCCTTTATAAAAATATGGTAGAAACTGATTCAGATAAAATAATTGACATATCATCTCTTACTATAACTAACGGCCCTGTACCTGCTGGATTTAATGGAGAAATGGTATCACTTATTATGACACTCAAGAGCTATGACCTTGATGTATACACTTTTAATTTCATATACGACGGTGAAACCTTCATTGGGGAGTATCGCGACACTGTTATCAACTTTGGGAAACCTCTGGATCTTGGCAGCAAATCTTCGGCACTAGGGTCTCTCCTTGAAAAATCAGAATGTAAAGGGGAAATTCGTTTTATCAGTAAAGAAGATATAGTTGCTGACTGTTTATAAATCTAAATCTAAACTATAGATATATATAAAAATATAAAAATGTATTGTTTTAATTTGTTACCAGTGATATTGTTTGTTTATTGAATGGAGATTAAAACATGGCAAGTAAAAGAAGTACTAAAGAAAAGGGAGTCAATTTAAATATGAGACCTAGGAATTACACAGCTGTTATTAAAGTTGTTGGTGTTGGTGGCGGTGGAACAAATGCTGTTAACAGAATGATAAAAATGGGTATTAAAGGTGTAGATTTTGTTGCAGCTAATACTGACGCACAAAGTCTTTTAGGATCCAAAGCTGATTTAAAACTTGATCTAGGTAGAAAAACTACTCGTGGACTTGGCGCAGGTGCAAATCCTGAAGTTGGAAGGCAAGCTGCAATAGATTCCCGTGAATTAATAGAGGAAGCTTTAAAAGGGTCCGATATGGTTTTTATAACTGCTGGAGAAGGTGGAGGTACTGGAACTGGTGCATCACCAATTATTGCTGAAATCGCTCACGAGCTCGGAGCTCTTACAGTTGGAGTTGTAACTAGACCTTTTGGGTTCGAAGGTAGAAGAAGATCTGTTCAAGCAGAAGAAGGAGTCCAGGCATTAAGAGATGTACTAGACACTCTTATTGTGATTCCTAATGACAGACTTTTACAAATTTCAGATAAAGACATTAAAGCAAGTGAGGCTTATCTTAAGTCAGATGAAATATTGTCTAATGGCGTTAAAGGTATTTCAGGATTAATCACTCAACCAGGAGTAATCAATGTTGACTTTGCAGATGTAAAAACAATTCTAAAAGATGCAGGAAATGCTGTTTTGGGTATTGGCAGATCAACAGGAGAACAAAGAGCTCCAAATGCTGCTCAGGCTGCAATTTCTTCACCATTATTAGAAGCAACAATGGATGGTGCAGAGGGAGTACTTATAACTATAACTGGTTCAGAAGACTTGAAACTTCAAGAAATAAATGAAGCTGCAAGAGTAATTACAGAAAAAGCCGATGATAATGCTGAAATTATCTTTGGACATACAATTGATGAAACTCTTGGAGAGGCTGTAGAGGTAACTGTTGTAGCGGCAGGTTTTGGTCCTAGACCAAATAGAAGAGTTAAAGAGTCAAGTGAATTTGAGAATAATGGAGGTGACGGTCTTCCTGATTTTATTAAAGGATGATCGAATCAAAATTAATTCCCAAGGCTTTATTTTCGGATAAGAGTGTTAAATCTGTAAATAATTTAAAAGACTATGCAGGTATTGAATACATTGCGTCAATGAATCAGACTCACTCCGACGTAGTCACTTTTGTGAAATCATCAGCAGTATATGATTCAGATGGAATTTATACAGAAGAGCCAAAATTAGGATTAGTCGTTCAAACCGCTGACTGTATGCCAATTCTATTAAGTGATAAAAAAAGAATAGGCGCTATTCATTCTGGGTGGAGAGGTCTGAAGAACAATATATTAGAAAAAGCAGTCAAAAAATTTGATGTAAATGAATTATCAATTTCTATTGGCCCACATGCACGGTCATGTTGCTATGAAGTTAAAGAGGATGTCAAAAAATACTTTAATGACTATACCGAACTACGAGATGGGATGTTCTTTTTAGATATGTCAAAAGTCTTGAAAGATTTATCAGAAAAAGAAGGCTTTCAAGTTGAAGTATCGTCAATATGTACAATCTGCAACAGTTCTTACAATTCTTATAGAGAAAATAAAACTACCGCAAGACAATTCGGTGTTATATGGAAATAAGTAATTTAGAGTTAATTAATTCAAAAGTTGTGTCTTATGGTGCAAAACTTTTACCAGTAGTAAAAAATAGGACAAACGAAGAAATAAAATTTTTGTATGAATTTGGATTTAGAGAATTTGGCGAAAATAGATTAACTGACTTTAATTTGCACAAAACAGTTTATAAAGATGTTGATTATCATTTTATTGCTCCAATACAATCCAGAAAACTTAAAGAAATTGTTAAAAACTTTAAATACATTCATACAATTTCACGAGAAAAAGAAATCGATATATCAGAAAAACTAGATAATGACTGTAATTACTTAATTCAAGTAAACATAGACAACGATCCAAAGAAAAGCGGAGTGACTAAAAATCAAGTCTTTAAATTTTATGAATATTGCATAGAGAAAAAAATTACCGTAGTTGGTTTAATGACAATCCCTGATATAAATTCTGACCCAAAGACTATTTTTTCTGAAATGCATCAAGTAAATGAAAAATTAATTACGGATTACAGTTACAAAGGTGAACTCTCAATGGGCATGTCTAATGATTACGAAGTAGCACTTGATTACGGTGCTACAATAGTTCGTATAGGAACTAAACTATTTACATAATGTTAGAAAAATTTCTTATCTCAATTGGATTAAAGCAGCCTGAGTCTGTTGAGGAAGTTATGTCAACTCAACAAACTACTGTTAGGCCATCCGGAGAAAATAGATTTATTGATGACGAAAATATTGGAGACATTAGGGTTCATTCACCTAAAGATGAAGTAGAAATTAAAGCTTTAAGATCATTCTCTGAAATTCATAATTTAGGAATTGCAATAAAAGACGAATTTATAGTCGCAATGGATATAAGAGATATACCTGACCAACAAGAGAGAAGAAGAATTTTAGATTTTGTAACAGGAATGGCTTTTATGAGCAACTCAACTATAAGATCAATAAATCGTGATGGTGTTTTTTTGATACTGCCATCAAACTCTTCATTAAGTTCTACAGAAAGAGAAAGACTCCAAGATTTAGGTTTGTATAAAATAAATGTGTAGTGTTACATATTTATTATTTCGATTATTTTACTACTCCCTCTTTGCATGGATAATTCTAAGTTGGATACAGGTACCATATGACCATCCTATTGGACAAGTAAAAAGTGTATTAGATAGATATTTTGAGAGAATACTTGCTCCAATTAGATCTAGAATTCCAGCACTACGAATAGGCATGGCTGGAATTGATTTATCACCACTAATTCTTATTTTTGGATTTAATTTTATTCAACCGTATATCTTAAGAGTTGTTTGTTGATCTTTCTATAAAAATATCTAAAAATCTATCATAAACTTTGTTCATGGAAGAGTCCTTCTTAGTAATCAAGTCCAAAGTTAGTGTTTCATTTGTAATATATTTTGAAAAATTAGTTATAGTTTCGTGAACAAACTCGTCTTCAGATGAAATAGTTAACTTTATTCTGTCTGTGACATCAAGTCCTTGATTTTTTCTTTCTTTTTGGATATACGAAACTAGCTCGCGTGAGAGCCTTTCCATTAGTAAAGACTCACTTAGTTCAGTATCTAGTAATAAACTAAAATTCTCAACTATATCTAATTCTTCAATATCTTTCTTTTTCTTTAACTTAATATCAATATCTTCAACATTTACATTTAAATTATCTATAACAATAGATGTTTGATCCAGTAAAGACCTTTTTTGATCTTCAGTAATATTGGAGAGATATTTTGCTACTTTATTTATATCTTTACCCAAAGTTGGCCCAAGAACTTCGAAATTTGGTTTAAATTCGTAATCAATCCAATCTTCAACATTATCATCAATTTTAATTTCTTTTACATTAACCTCATTCATTATTAGGTTGCGAATACTGTTTAATTGACTACTTATATTTTTACTATCTGAGATGATAGTCACAGAGTTTAAAGGTTGTTTATTTGGAAGCTTTAATTTGACTCTTAAATTTCTAACACTTTTAATAATTTTCTTAGCAAGTTCAACACTTTCTTCTAAATCTTTATCAATCAAATTAGGATTTGATTCAGGATAATCACAATAATGTATACTTGTTTTTTCTTCATCAATTAAACCCTGATATATTTTTTCACAAATAAATGGGAGAACAGGTGCCATAGCTTTATTGAATTCAAGTAGTACTTCATGTAAAGTTTTGAACGCATTTATTTTATCAATATCATCAATACCTTTTTCTTTCCAAAATCTTTTTCTATTAGAACGAACATACCAATTTGTTAGCTCATCAACGAAGTTCATAAGTGGAGGGATTACTTCATATAGATAATAATTTTCCATCTTTTCATTTACAGTTTTAATTAAGGACTGTAATGATGAAATTATCCATCTGTCCATCAGGCTTCTTTCTTCAACCGGCAATGCTTTCATTAAATCTTCATTTGTAATTTCATCAGCATTTGCATAAGTTGAAAAAAATGAATAGCTGTTCCAAAGTGGGAGTATGATATTTCTAGTTACTAACTTGACTCCCTCTTCAGAGAATTTTAGTGGTTCCCCTCTAACTACAGGTGAGTCGATCAAATAGGCTCTTAAACTATCACCTCCATATTCATTTAACAGTTCTTCAGGATCTGGATAGTTCTTTAAGCTTTTACTCATTTTTCTGCCATCTTCAGCTAATATCATTCCAGTTGTAATACAGTTCTTAAAAGCTACAGAGTCAAATAATGCTACTGCAAGAACAGTAAGCGTATAGAACCAGCCTCTTGTTTGATCTAGACCTTCGGCAATAAAATCAGCTGGAAACCCTTGCTTGAAAAGCTCTTCATTCTCAAAAGGGTAGTGTTGTTGGCCATATGGCATCGCACCTGATTCGAACCAACAATCTAATACTTCAGAAGTTCTTTTATAAGTTTTTCCTTCTTTTTCAATAATTAGGTCATCTAAATAATGACGATGCAAGTCAGTAATTTCTTTTCCAGTTAAGTTTTTAAGTTCTTCAACCGAACCTATACATAATTTATCGTCAGGGTCATCTACATTTATCCAGACTGGAATACAACTTCCCCAATATCTATTTCTACTTATTGCCCAATCTCTAGCATTTCCTAACCAGTTAGAGAATCTCTTTTCCCCAATAAATCCCGGTACCCAGTGAGTTTCTTTATTAAGCTCAACCATTCTCTCACGTATTTTTTCAACATTAACAAACCAGGTAGGAATAGCTTTGTAGATCAGTGGTGTACCTGTTCTCCAACAGAAAGGATAAGAATGCATCTCAGTTTTTTGACTAAATAAATTACCCCTTTCTTTTAATTGAGTCATTATTACTGAGTCAGCATCTTTTACATTTAAGCCTTCCAGCTCTTTAAATGTATTGTCAAATTTACCAGAGAGAGTAACTGGGTCTGCTATTACATCTATTCCAGAATTTTTAAGTGCATAAAAATCACTTTCTCCATAAGCAGGGGCTTGAGAAACTAAGCCAGACCCAGAATCGGTGTTTGTATCATCACTATGAATTAATCTAAATGCACCATCAGAATATAGATTTTCGTATTCACTATATGCTGGAATATAGGATGTACCGATGAGTTCGTTTCCATCACATGATGAAATAATTTCTAGTTCAAACTCATCTAATTCCTGAAGTCTTTCTGTTGCAATCCAATAAATCTCATCATTCATACTTACACGGGAGTAATCGATATCTTTACCAATAGCAATAGCTAGGTTACCTGGAATACACCATGGTGTAGTTGTCCAAACTAAAAATTTATCACCCTTTTTTACACTATTGAAGTCTTCTCTCGCATTTAGAGTAAAGTATATTGACGGATCTTCAACATCTCTATAATCCATATTTGCTTCAAAATTAGATAGAGGGGTAGAAGCAGCCCATGAATAAGGTAAAACTTTATAGTCCTGATAAATCAAGTCTTTTTCCCATAGTTCTTTAAAAACCCACCATACACTTTCCATAAAATCGATATCCATTGTTTTATAATCATTTTCAAAATCAACCCACCTACCAATTTTTCTGGTAATTTTTTCCCAGTTTTCAGTGTTAGTCTGCACCTGAGTTCTACAAGCTTCATTAAATTTACCAATTCCATATTCATCAATTTGTTGAGGATCTTCTAAATTAAGATTTTTCTGAACTTCCATTTCAATTGGTAATCCATGAACGTCCCAACCAAAGCGTCTTTCAACGTAATAACCTCGCATCGTCCAGTACCTAGGAACAATATCCTTTATTACACCAGCTAATAGATTTCCATAATGGGGACTTCCAGTTGGAAATGGTGGTCCATCATAAAATCTAAAAATTTTGTCATTTTTTCGATTATTTAAAGATGTTTGAAAAGCATCGATTTCATCCCAATAGTTTGAGACTTCATTCTCTATTTGAGCTAAATTTATGTTGTTTTCAACCCTTTTAAACATATCATTAGATTTTATAGGGTTTCTAGTGCAATTTGTGCCAATAAATAAAGTTTTAAATATTTATAAATTTCTATATTTTGTCCAAAAAATGGCTAATATACATTCATTAATATATTTTAATATGGCAAGAAAACTTTCAACAAATACGATAAATAAGTTCAAAAAAAAGCTTTTAGCTGAGAAAGAGCAGCTAACTCAAATTCTTGAACTTCACCAACAAGAAAGAGAAAATGTCAGGCTATCCGAGGCATCTGCGGAAAGAAGCCCAGACCCAACTTCAGCTGACGGTGGGTCAATGGCTTTTGAACTAGAAAAAGAGCTCACACTTGATGAAAATACTAAACATTTATTAAACCAGGTAGAGCATGCATTAATTTTAATTAAAAAAAAGAAATACGGAAATTGCGAAAATTGCGGTGAGCCGATTCCTGTTGCAAGGTTAGAAGCTCTACCTTACTCGAGTCTCTGTAAAAATTGTGCAGCGCTAATTGAAACTTAATAAGCTTTTCTTACCATATATTTACACAATACTTCTAGCTACCTTAGATTTATTTACCAAATATATAATCCGGGAAAACAACATTCAAGAATTTGTAGTAATTGAAGATATATTGACAATTGATTTAACTTATAACACTGGAATTGCTTTTGGTTTGTTAAGTGAGTACACAATATTTACATATATATTGTCAATTTTTGTATTTATTTGGTTAGTTGTCCAAATTCGTGAAATCAAAGAACAAAATTTAGAAAAAATATCATTAATATTAATTCTTTCTGGTGCAATTGGTAATTTGGGTGAAAGAGGGTGGAATTTGATTATTGATAATGATGGAAAAGTAACAGATTTTGTTGAATTGCTATTTATTCCGAGTTTCAATCTTGCTGATACATATATATCAATTGGTATAGTGTTGCTAATTTTTTCGGAGATAAAAAAAGATTAATACTGAAATAGTTTTTGAAAATGATTTGTTTGCTATTTTAAACAAGCCCCATGGTTTACTGGTACATCCAACAGAATCTTCAGATGAGTATACTCTTAGAGATTTTTTGATTGAAAATTTTAATATTAGTCAAGTTGGAGAGTATAAAAGAGAGGGTATTGTACATCGACTAGATAGGGTTACATCTGGACTTATAGTTTGTCCGATTAATACCGAAGCTTTCAATCAACTTCAAGAAGATTTTAAAAAAAGAAAAATTAAAAAAAAGTATAAAGCAATTGTTCAAGGTTCCTTAAGAAGTAAATCTGGTGAGATCAACCTCCCTTTGATTCATTCACAAAATAATAGAAGAAAGAGAGAAGTTGGAAAGAATGGAAGAGAGGCAATTACCAAATACAAAACTATCTCTAAGACAGATTCCCATACTTTGTTAGATATTGATTTAATAACAGGTAGGAACCATCAGATCAGAGCTCATTTTGAATATTTAAAGACACCAATAGTAAATGACACTCTCTATGGTGCAAAAAAAGTAAGTGAATTAAATCAAAACACAATTTGTTTGCAGTCTTACAATATTGAATTCAAATTGTTTGATAAAGAATATAAATTTTCAATTAATGAACCAGATTATTTTACTTCGATAATGAACATGTAATTTCTCAAAAAAACTTTACAATTGATTTATGAGTAAATCTTTTGTACATCTTCATGCGCATACTGAGTATTCAATGCTTGATGGAGCAGCAAAAATAAATGATTATCTTAAGAGAGTAAAGGAGTTAAATCAACCAGCTGCTGCGATCACTGACCACGGAAATCTTTATGGTGCTTTAGAATTTGTTCGCCAAGCTGAATCATTAGATATTAAACCAATTATTGGGTACGAAGCATATATAACTCCTGGCTCAAGATTTGACAGGCCAGACAGAGACAAAAATAAAAGATACCATTTAACTCTATTGGCTGAAAACAATATAGGGTATCAAAATTTAGTAGAAATTGTCAGTAAAGCATATTTAGAAGGTTTTTATTATAAACCACGTGTTGATTATGACCTATTAAGAGAACATTCGGAGGGAATAATTGCCTTATCAGGATGTCTTGGAGGTGAAGTAGCCCAACATTTAGCACCAGATGGTTCCAGAGAAGAAGGCAATGCTGCAAATGAAAAAAGTTTTGAAAAAGCTTTAGAAAAAGCCAAAAATTATCAAGACATATTTGGCAAAGACAATTTTTTTATAGAGTTGCATAACCATGGCATACCACAACAAATGGAAATTTTAGATGATTTGGTAACAATATCTGAAAAGTTAGAAGCACCTCTTGTTGCAGCTAATGATTCACATTACGTTGCAAAAATTGATTCTTCAGCCCACGATGCTTTACTCTGTGTTCAAACAAATGCAACTATGGAGGATGAAAATAGATTTAAGTTTGAAGGTGAAGAGTATTATGTAAAGTCATCCGAAGAGATGCGGATGCTATTTCCCGATGATAGATTTCCTGATGCTTGCAATAATACTCTAAAAATTGCTGAAAGAGTTCACTATGAGTTTGATTTTGATAAAGATTACCTTCCTGATTTTCCAATTGATGATGATTCTATAACAGTTGAAGAATATTTAAGAAAAAAAGTTTTAATTGGGGCAGAAGAAAAATATCAAGATGTTAACAAATCGGTACTGGAAAGAATTGATTATGAGCTTGAAGTTATAAATTCTATGGGTTTTGCTTCATATTTTTTGATTGTTGGTGACTTGATAGAATTTGCGAAGTCAAGAAACATTAGAACTGGTGCTGGAAGAGGCTCAGCAGCTGGTTCAATAGTTTCTTATTGTTTAGGCATAACTGGAATCGAACCTTTAAAGTATGGCTTGATTTTTGAAAGATTTTTAAATAAGGGAAGAAAGTCACTTCCCGATATTGATATGGACTTTGATGAAAGATATAGAGGAGATGTTATCCAATATGCTATTGACAAATATGGGCAAGAAAGAGTTGCGCATATAGTTACATTTGCAACTATAAAAGCAAAGCAAGCAATAAGAGATGCAGCAAGAGTTTTAGGCCTTCCATTTTCAAGTGGGGATAAAGTAGCAAAATTAATGCCACCTATGATTCTAGGCAACACTGCCACTATATCAGAATGTTTAAAACTTGATGAAAACAATGAAAGCGGTTACAGCAAAGAGTTTTACTCTGCTTCAGAAGAATTAAGGAAACAATACTCTGCTGATGAAGAAGTAAAAAGAATTATTGACATAGCACTTGGTTTAGAAGGTCTAAGGCGCCAAGACGGAATACATGCAGCTGCAATTGTGATTTCACCAGACAAAATAACAAATTTTCTACCCATACAAAGAAAAGGTGAAAATGCAGAAATAGTAACTCAATATGAAATGCATACAGTAGAGCAATTAGGGTTATTAAAAATGGACTTCTTAGGTCTTAGAAACTTATCAATTGTTGATAGAACCATAGAATTGATTGGGGATAAAAATTTAGATATTGATAATTTAGATTTAATTGACGATAAAACTTTCAAATTATTTTCTCAAGGAAGGATGACGGGAGTTTTTCAACTAGAAAGCAGGGTTGCTCAGTCTGTTTCGAGAAGTCTAAATCCAAGACGATTTGAAGACATTGTTGCGTTAGTAGCATTAATTAGACCGGGGCCACTTGGTGCTGGAATGCATAACGAATTCACTGACAGAGCAAATTCACGTAAGGAAATTGAGTATCTTCATCCAGATTTAGAGGAAGTATTAAGTGAGACATATGGAGTTATTTTATATCAAGAACAAGTTATGCAAATCGCTGAAAAAATTGCTGGATTTAATTTACAGGAAGCAGATAACTTGAGAATAGCAATGGGTAAAAAAATTCCGCAAGTTATGGAAGAACAACGTAAAAAATTTACTGAAGGTTCTGTAAAAAATGGATATTCTGAACAATTTGCGGTAGAACTATTTGATCAAATTGCTTTTTTTGCTGGCTATGGTTTTAATAAAAGCCATTCAGTACCTTATGCACTTCTTGCATATCAAACTGCCTATTTAAAAGCTAATTATCCAGCTGAGTATATAGCTGCTTCATTAACTGCAGTGAAAAGAGATAAAGACAGAACAGCAATATTTCTCTCTGAAGCTAGAGAAATGGGGGTAAAGGTATCAACACCAGACATAAACAGAAGTGAGTCTGATTTTACCGTTAATGAGAACGAAATATTATTTGGTTTATCAGCTGTGAGAAATGTTGGTGACATAACTTCCGACAAAATAGTTTTGGAGAGAAGGGAAAATGGAACTTTTAAATCTATTGAGGACTTTTTATCAAGAATTGATTCAAGATCTTTAAACAAAAGAGGTATTGAAGCTCTTGCCCAAGGCGGGGGTTTTGACTTTTTTGGTCATTCTCGTAAGGGGGTATTTGATGCAATACCAGATTTGATTGATGATGCTAAAGATCTTAAAAGTAAAAAAGCAAATAACCAAGCTTCGCTATTTGATTTGGATGATCAATCAGATAAATTAACGATTATTAAAGACTCAGAGTGGGATAAGAAAGAAAAGCTAGAAAGAGAAAGAGAAATGTTAGGCTTCTTTGTTAGTGAAGATCCTCTTGATGGATATGGAGAGGTTCTAAAATCCGAATCTTCTCATTCTATTTTGGAGTTACAATCATATGGCGAGGAAGAGGAATTAAATGTTGTAATTGCAGGTTTAATTTCAAATGTTCAAAAAAGAGTATCAAGAAGAGGAAACCCCTGGATTCAATTTGATTTGCAAGATACATCAGGGTCTGTAGGCGTATTAATATTTAATAAGTTAGTAGACAAATACAATAGCAGTATTGATGGAGAAATATACTTGAAGGTTTCAGGTACTTACGTTGGTGGTTCTGAAAACATAATTCGAGCAAGGGATATTGAAGCAATAGAGCCATCAAAGATGGTCGAAGATTTAGACACCTCACCGTTAAGAATTTCTGTAACTGAGGAAAAATTAGATAAAAAAAATCTTAAATTATTGAAAGAATTACTTGAGAAATATCCTGGCCTTTCAAATGTTGAATTAGAAGTTCATGGTCAACAAAATACAAAATTACTAGAATTAAAAGAAATTAAGGTTAAAAAAACTAATCAATTGAAAAATGAGATTAACACATTGCTTACTAGTTAAGTAAAATAAAATATATGAGCTTTAATGTAGAAGAATTTATAAACAGGTATAAAGAAAGAGCAGAAGCGGTCAAAAATAGATCTATTCCTCCTGTTGGAGGTGACGATCGGATGGCATTTATCAAACAAGCTGAAACTGATTTTCAGGATTATATGATAGTTGCAGATTCAGAATTTATTATCGAGGAAGAATATTTAGTATTCAAGTATAAATTAGGTTCTTAATCGAGATTTTTACTCATTGGAAAAATTTTGGTGATAACTTCTGCACAGGCTATAGCTATTTCCATATGTTCTTTCTGAGTTCCATTTCCAGATCTTAACTCAATATAGTGAATCCAACTTCTAAGGGTTCCATTCATATACATTCTACTGACAGTATTTCCCTCTGGTAGAACTGCACGTGCCTGTTCTTTAGCAATTCCATTTTCAATAGCCCAATTATATGTTTCTCGAGCTTCGTTAATAAGATGTTCCTGTTTTTCAATCCACATATTTGAAATTTCTTCATTCTGGTTTTCAATTGAGTTTTGTCTGTTTTTAAGATCTTGAAGCCTGGCTTCTCTAGTTTCAAATTCAAGATCTTTAACAGGGTTAGCATATCTTTGAGAAAATTCTTGGAAACTAAACGATCTATGTCTTAAAATTTGCCTTGCAATGTCTCTTGTTGTTTCTATTTCAAGACATGCACTAACCATTTCAAGCGGAGACCAGTGCGCGTTTTTAATTAGATACTTTATTAGTTTTTCACTTGTTTCGGTATTTAATTGATTTGAAGGGTTTGAGACTCGTGCACAAAAAGCAACCAATTCTTGTGCATTATCAATTCCTTCATTTAAAAATTCTTCGGTTGGTGTAGAATAACTTACTAATTTAACTTTCATTTATGTAACTATATTAAAATAAAAAAAATATGTTTTTATTAAGGATAATTGTTTTTTTAATACTTGTTTCTTTATTAATAATTTTGGCATACCCTTTATTAATTATTTATGATATTTCCAGAGGTGGAAATGGCTTTGGAATTTGTAATGATCTTGTCAACTGTGTTATTCCTATAACTGAAGGTCCAAGATTACTAGTTATTCTTATTGCATCATTTTTCGTACTTGTTTTTTTATTAAGAATTATTATGAAATTTATTAACTCTTTGAATAAAGAAAAATCTATTCTTTAATAACTAAAAAGATTGATAATAAGACCATAAGTACCCCAAACCAATTCAAAATATTTAGATATTCATTTGCTACTAAAATTCCAATTAGTAAGGCAAATATAGCTTCCATGCTTAATATCAATGCTGAAGTTGATGCTTTGATTATTTTCTGACCGTACAGTTGTAAATAAAAAGCTCCAACATTAACAACTAATCCCAAAAATATAATTGGAAATATATTTTCATACAAAAACTCAAACTCTGAAAAGGTTATTAATGGTAAACACAAAACCGCTCCTGTTAACGACTGAATAAACATTAGCTGTGAAATATTTTGATTCTTTACGTACCTTTCAACTAGGACTATATGCATTGCATAAGCTACAGCACAAATTAAGGTAAACAAGTTACCAAAAACTTGTGAAAAATCGTTTATTGATATAAGGACTATTCCAGTGAATCCAAGAAATGAATATATGTAGTTTTTTGGTTCTACATCAGTTTTGTTTATAAATTTAGATAAAAAAGGTGTAAGCACAACATAAAATCCAGTTACAACACCTGAATTGATAGTAGATGTAGTTAACAATCCTTGTGTTTGAGTAATGTATCCTAACCATAAAAATAATCCCATCATTAAGCCAGGTTTCAAAGTTCTTTTTTCAGGTATACCACCAATTACAGCAAAAAAGAATGCTGCGATTAAATATCTTAAAAAAACAACAAAAGTTGGACTAAAAATACTCAGTAAATTTTTTACAATTAAAAAAGTTGAACCGAAAAATAATGCAGATAAAAATAATGCAATTAGTGATTTGTTTTTTTCATTAATGAACATATGAGAGAACTTTAATATGTTGTATAAAATAATATAGTGGTAATAAGTAAAGAAAGAAAAGTAAAAGATATTGTCAATATCCTAGAGAAACTATATCCAAAAACCCCTATTCCACTAAAACATAAGGACCCATTTACTCTTTTGGTATCAGTTGTTTTATCTGCTCAGTGCACAGATGAAAGAGTAAATCAGATTACTCCAATTTTATTTGCTAATGCTGATACACCTCTTAAGATGTCCAGATTACAAGTTACTAAAATTGAAAAGATAATTAGACCTTGTGGTTTGTCACCTCAAAAATCAAAAGCAATTAGTGCTTTGTCAAAAATAATAGTTAATAAGCACAACTCTAAAGTGCCTCAAAACTTTAAAGATCTAGAAAATTTACCTGGTGTTGGTCATAAGACTGCATCTGTTGTTATGAGTCAAGCATTTGGATATCCTGCTTTTCCTGTTGACACACACATTCATAGACTTGCATGGAGATGGGGCTTGTCTACAGGAAAAAATGTAGAAAAAACAGAAAAAGATTTAAAAAGACTTTTTCCAGAAAGTAAGTGGAACAAACTTCACCTTCAGATTATTTTTTACGGTCGCGAATATTGTCCTGCCAGAGGACATAATTTAGAAGTTTGTATTATTTGTTCAAAATTTAGAAGGAAAGAAGGATTTAAGTAGAATTTTTTTTATATCAAGTTAAGGTATATATTTAGTTTATGGAAATTAATGCATCAATAGCTTTCTTTTTTGGAGCTTTATCATTTTTTTCACCTTGTGTACTTCCATTGGTCCCAGGGTATTTTGCCATATTTTCCTTAAATAAAAATTCAAAAATATCGAAAATTAATGGTGCAGTTCAATTTGCATTAGGATTTTCTATTGTTTTTGTTTCGTTAGGTGCATTAGCAAGTTCGGTTGGTTCTTTTTTTAGTAGAAACGCAACAATTCTTGGTCAAATCAGCGGTGCTATCATAATAATTTTTGGTTTGGTTTTATTAATACCATCTCTTAATAAAAAATATTTTTATAGTTCAAATTATGTTGATATCAACAATTTTTCAAAATCTAAAAACTTTATAATGGGTTTTACATTCGGCTTTGGGTTTACTCCCTGTATCGGACCAGTCCTTGGAGCATTGTTAACTCTTTCATCTAAGTCTGAAACATTATATTCTGGAGTATTGTACCTAATATTATTTTCATTAGGCCTAGCTGTTCCATTTATTACTATTGCAATCCTTTCAGATCGGATTAATTTCAATAATAAAGTATTTATTAGTTTTCAAAAATACTCAACAAATGTCTCTGGCCTTACATTAATTTCATTAGGTTATTTAATATTTACTGACAGAGTTTATATTCTTGCATCATTTTTTCAAGAAATTCTCTACATACTTAATTTAGATTGGTTAAGTACTATTTAAGATTATGAAAATTTTAAAATCACTAAATTCTTTAAATGTTGAGGGGAGTGATGCCTACACCTTCATTGATTCACTTGTATCGAACTCTATAAATGAAAACGAATATAAGTTCTCCTATTTATTAGGTCCAGATGGAAAAGTAAACTTCTGGTTTATATTTTCAAGACAAAACGATTTATTAAAAATTTATCAATCAGAAAGTAATCTGATTGAATTGAAAAAAGTATTAGAAAAGTACAAAATTCGTATCAAATGTGAATTAAATATTGTTAAAGAAGATGTATTCTTCGAAATTGATGAGAAAGAGGATATTCTTAGTGTAAAAGCAACTAATGAAGCTGAACATCACCTTGATTGGTCTGAAGTTGAAATTACCTATGAGCTTCCTTCATTAAAGATCATTGATCTAGGCTTATTACCTAATGAGATTAAATGGCTAGAAAGTTTTGTTGACTTTTATAAAGGTTGTTTTATGGGACAAGAACAGGCCTCTAGAGTTAAATTTAGGGGTAATCCCAGAAGAATATTAAAAACTTTACCAAATTCTACTCAAGAAATAGTAAAAAAATAACTTATAGTGACTGAAAACAAAACAAGATGTAATTATTGTGGAAGAATATTATATAAACACGTTTCTGAAAAATATTTCGTTTGTTCTCAAAAATGTAAAAGGTTGATAAAAAATAATACCTATATTGAGACAGTTGATTCTATTGTCTTAAGAGTTAACAGTTCTAAGTGGTCTACAGTTGATGATTTAAATAAAAAAGTTGACGTAAATAAATTTGACTTTATTTCTTCTGTAAGACGTTTAATTTATTTTAAAGGATTGCTTTTAACCAAGGAAAAAAAAGAAATTAATCAAAAATCACTCATATCTAAAGTGAAAATATAGCTCCTTTATCAAATCGTTTCAATGAATATTGAACAATAGGCCCAACTGTAACAACCATGAAGATTGTACCTAGTCCATAAGAACCACCCAACAATACCCCTACTACAAACGCAGTAAAGTCGATTCCAATCCTTGTAGCTCTTATACTTGGACCTAATTTAGCAATGCCAACCATAATTCCATCTCTGGGACCTGGTCCAAGTCCAGAACCAACGTAAACACCTACTCCTAATGCAAACACCACAGTTCCAAATATGAGAAAGATTACTTTTACGAACAAGAATTCTGGACTAGGCAAATAATACATAGTTAGGTCGATCACATTTCCAATAGTTAAAATATTTAAAATAGTGCCTATGAAGGGTTTTTGTCTGAGTGGAATCCATCCTAGAAGTAAAATAAAACCTGTTAGGACGCCAGCAAAACCAATTTTAACCCCTATTAGTTTACTAAATCCATCGTGAAACACATCCCAGGAATTTAATCCAAGGCCAGCCTCAATGGTAAAAGCCAATCCAAAACCACAGAAAAAAAGTCCAATCATTAGTTGAGGAATTCTCTGAATAATTAATTTATTTTGCATCTATGAACAAGCCTTCTAAGAATGAGATGTTTTCCGGACATAGTTCGTAAGTAGATTGAAAGCGAAGTATTGGAATAATTCTATTATTTATATCAACTTTAATTTGATTATCATTTAGTAAATTTAATATAACATTTAAAGATGCTTGCTCATTAATCCATTGATTTGAACTATTGCATATATCTTTTCCAACTTGTATTAAGGTATCATCAGAATAATTTTCTAAAGTATCCTCACTATCAGCAATTCTAATTTGCTCTACAAAACTATCACCAAAATTATCTGTACTTAATGAGGAAAACGTAATATAGAAAATTATTGAAATGATGAAAAAAATCGTAACACCAATAATTGTTTTATTATTCATATTCCATTATTAAGTAATTTTGAATTTATATATAAACGTATTCAACAAATGTACCCGGAGGGGGAGTCGAACCCCCACATCCGAAGATACTGGATTTTGAATCCAGCGCGTCTGCCAATTCCGCCATCCGGGCTTTAATAAGATTATATTTGATATGCAGATGAATGAGAGAAAATTTTATTAAGTTTAAAATAAGAGGGTGATATTCCTAATTGATGGCCACAGCATTGCATTTAGAGCCTTTTATGCATTACCTGAAACGTTAGAAACAAAAGATGGTTTTCCTACAAATGTAATTCATGGATTTCTTATGATGCTATCTAAGCTTGTAAATAATTACGATGTAGAAAAAATTATTATTACATGGGATGTTTCTAAAAAAACCTTTAGAAATGAAATATATGAAGACTATAAAGCTAATAGAACTTCATCACCTGATAACTTTAAAATTCAAATTAGTAAACTTCAAAGTCTGCTTACTAAATTTAACTTACCTCAAGTTTCACTTGAAGGCTTTGAGGCTGATGATGTTTTAGGTAGTTTGTCAAAACACTTTAATAAAAAGAATAAGAAAGTAACAATAGTTACAGGAGATCGAGATTCATTCCAATTAATTAGTTCCAAAACTCATGTTATGTATACAAAACGTGGAATATCTGATGTTGAAATATTTGATAGCAATGTTTTTACTGAAAAGTATCAAATCAACACTAATCAATATATTGAATACTTAGCATTAAAAGGTGACAAGTCAGATAATATTCCTGGCTTGCCGGGTGTTGGTGAGAAAACAGCAATAGCGTTGCTAATAAAGTATAAAAAAATATCAAATATTTATAAAAATTTGGATGAATTAACACCAAAATTAAAGTCAAATTTTGAAGAACATAAAGATTTATTAAATATGAGCAAAGACCTGGCAACAATAAAAACAGACTTAGACCTTGAAATACCAACAACAAATTTAAGTGAAACTATATTTCTTGACAACAAGGTTTTGGAAGATTCTGGAAATGAAATTTCTAAATATGAACTTAATAGATTTCTTGGTGAAAGAACTAACTTAAATAAAAATGTGAATAAAAAAGAGAAATTAGAAATAAAATTATTAGATAAAAATATTGATTTACTCAGTATTGTATTTAATTTTGAAAACAAAAACTATTTTGTAAACAATGATGAGTTTGGTGAATTTGAGTCATTACTGAATTTCAACAATATAATTTCTCTTACATCACAAAAATTGTTTAACGAATTTCAAATAAACAAGCCTGATAAATTTATTGCATACGACTGTATGTTATTTTTAATCGATCCAAGTATTAGACCAGACAATCTTTTAAACATTGTTAAATACTTAGACCAACAAAGTGAAATAAACAAGAAGTCACCCGTGGATGAATATATAGAATTTTTTCAATCCAAATTTAATTCTATTAATAAATCAATTAAAGAATTCGAAATTGAAAGTTCACTTCATCAACTTTATAAAGATGTTGATTTTCCAATGTTAAAGATTTTGTCTGAAATGGAAAATGAAGGAATTTCAGTATCAAAAGAAAAAATGAAAAAACTTTCAAAAAGTCTATCTTCTAAATTAACAAACCTTCAAAATAAGTGTTACAACATTACTGAAAAAGAGTTCAATTTAAATTCACCAAAACAACTTTCTGAAATATTTTTTAACGAACTGAAGTATCCAGTTTTGAAAAAAACACCAAAAGGAGCTCCTTCTACTGATGCAAGCGTTTTGGAAGAATTAGCCATAAATTATGACTTACCTAAACATATTTTAAAATATAGGGAACTAGAAAAAATTAGATCTACTTATGTAGATGGTTTATTGCCTGAGGTAAGTAATGATTCAAAAATACACACTCATTACAATTTATTTGGAACTACAACAGGCAGATTATCATCAGAAAAGCCAAATTTACAAAACATACCTAACAAGACAGAGTTAGGACAGCAAATTAGAGATTTCTTTATTTCTAAACCTTCGATGAACTTTATCCTTTCAGATTATTCGCAAATAGAGCTGCGGGTCCTTGCGCACCTCAGTCAAGATTCAGAAATGATAAAAATATTAAATGAAAAAAATTCAGACATACACTCTGAAACTGCCGCACGAATATTTAATGAACCACTAAACGATGTTAACTCTGAAATGAGAAGAAAAGCTAAAGAGGTTAATTTTGGCTTAATTTATGGGATGGAAGCATTTGGTCTTTCCAAAAGTTTAGATATATCTCAAAAAGAAGCTAAGCAATTAATAGATGCTTATTTTGATCAATTTCCAAAAGTAAAAGGATTTTTAGAGGACGTTGTAACTAATGCTGAAAAAAACACATATACAAAAACCTTGTTTGGAAGGAAAAGATTCATAAGAGAATTAGCTTCTTCAAATTTTCAATTAAAAGCCATGGGTAAGCGCATCGCTATGAATGCACCAATTCAAGGTACAGCATCAGATATTATGAAAATTGCTATGATAAAAGTTCGTGCTTCACTTAATAATTTCGATAATGCAAATTTATTACTCCAAATACATGATGAAATAGTGGTAGAAGCTAAGAATAAAGATCTTGATAAAGTTTCATCAGTTGTTTCTGAAAATATGCAAAATGCAGTTAAGCTTGATGTTCCTTTGTATGTAAATACAAAGATAAATACATCACTTGCAAATTTTAATAATTAGTTTGTAAATATCACAGATATGTTATTCTTATTGACGCAACACTATGATTGGAAAAAATAATACATATGACAAATAATAATGAAGAGACACCCTCTCCTTCAAATGTCGTCGAACTACCTGAAGATATAAAACCAGAAGATTTTCCAGAACTTCTAGAGCAAACCCTAGTTACATTTAATAATGGAGATGTTATCGAAGGAACTATTGTCAGGGTAGACCGTAATGAAGTAATGGTTGATGTTGGATATAAATCGGAAGGCGTTATTCCATCTAGAGAGCTATCAGTAAGAAAAGGCGTAAACCCCAGAGAAATTGTTAATGAGGGAGAAAAAATACAAGCTTTGGTATTAGATAAAGAAGACGACGAAGGAAGATTAATTCTATCTGTTAAAAGAGCTGTATATGAAAAAGCATGGGGAGACATTCAAGAAATCTCTGATAACAATAAGTCTGTAAAAGGAACTGTAATTGAATCAGTAAAAGGTGGACTAATCGTTGATATTGGTGTTAGAGGATTCTTGCCAGCATCACTTATTGATGTTAGAAGAGTTAAAGAATTGACATCTTATATTGGTGAAGAAATAGAAGCAAAAATTCTTGAACTTGACAGACAAAGGAATAATATCGTTCTTTCAAGAAAAGCACATTTAGAAGAAGAAATGTCAGAGGAAAGGCAAGGGTTTCTCGATGATTTACAAGTTGGAGATGTGAAGGAAGGTAAAATTTCATCGATTGTAAGTTTTGGAGCTTTTGTTGATATTGGCGGAATGGATGGGTTAGTACATGTATCTGAACTTTCATGGCGACATGTTGAAAATCCAAATGAAATTGTAAAAGTAGGCGATCCTGTCACAGTTAAAGTATTGGAGATAGACAATGATAAAGAGAGGATATCTCTATCTATAAAACAGGTCAATGAAGATCCTTGGTTAGATTTTGAACTCCATTATAAAGAAGAAGATATTGTAGATGGAGAAGTTTCAAAAGTGGTTCCTTTTGGTGCATTTGTTACTATTGGCAAAGGCGTTGAGGGATTAGTACATGTTTCTGAAATATCATCAGATAAAGTAGATTCTCCAGAGTTAGCACTTGCTTTAGGTCAAAAAGTCAAAATTAAAATTACAGAATTAGATATTGAGAAAAGAAGAGTAAATCTATCAATTAAAAGAGCTGATCCTAACTTCAAAGAAGTAGAAGAAAATAAAGATAAGCCAAAAACACATTCATCAACATCTGATGAGGAGACTCCAAAACGTCAAACAGTAGAAGGTGTTGATGAGTCTTTAGAGAATATCCTTCAAGAGCTAAAAGAAAGAGGAATAGGTAACTCGTAATTAATTCTTTTTATGCTTAATCTTTAATTATGGCAAAAAAAGTTTATATAATCACTGGCCCTATAGGCAGTGGTAAATCAACTGCAATTAATTATTTAAAAAATAAAGGTTTTAGTACAGTTGATCTTGACAAAGTTTCTAACGAAATATTAAATTCTGATCAATCTATTGCTTTTTTAAAAGAAGAATTTCCCCAAGCACTTGATCAAAATGGTGTAAACAGAGCAATTTTGGCAGATATTGTTTTTAAAAATAAACACAAATTAACCATTCTTGAAAATTATTTACATCCAAAAGTACTACTTGCCTTACAAGAGATAATACAAAATACCGAAGACAAATTATTTGTAGAAGTTTCAGCACCTAAAAATATATATAAAGATTTTGATTGTATTGTAATTTATTCACAAGTTGATACCAGAATAAAAAGACTTCAGGAAAGAGGAATGAATTATGAAGATATCCAAAATAGAATAGCAAATCAAAAAGATGATGATTGGTGGAAGAATTTAGGCATTGTTATACAAAATGACAATTTGAATGACTTACATCTCAATTTAGATAAAATAATAAATCAAAATTCGTAGGCTTAGTAATTTTATTGACATTTTATAAAAGAGTTATAATTTGTTATGAATAAGTTTGAAGTAGTTTCTGAATTTCAACCAAAAGGTGACCAGCCAAACGCTATAAAAGAATTAAAAGCAGGTCTAGATAAAAATATTTCCCATCAGACCTTAAAAGGAATTACTGGCTCAGGTAAATCTGCAACAATTGCATGGTTGATAGAGGAGTGTCAACTTCCTTCCTTAGTATTAGCCCCAAATAAAGCTTTGGCAGCACAACTAGCAAATGAATTTAGACAGTTTTTTCCAAAAAATAGGGTTGAGTATTTTGTTTCTTATTATGACTATTACCAACCTGAAGCATACGTTCCTCGTACAGATACATTTATAGAAAAAGATGCAAATATCAATGAGGAAATAGATAGATTAAGACATTCTGCGACAAGCGCATTATTACTGAGAGAAGATGTAATTGTTGTGTCATCTGTCTCGTGTATTTATGGGCTAGGTTCTCCTGTAGAGTATAGAAATAAATTAATTCCAATTATTAAAGGTGAGGAGTTTGAAGTTGACAATCTTCTTTTGCAATTAGTAAAACAACAATATGTAAGAAATGATCTTGTAGTTCAAAGGGGATCTTTTAGATTGAAAGGAGATACTTTAGACATATTTCCTGTATATGAAGAAACTATTTTTAGAATAGAATTTTTTGGTGACGAGATAGAGAACATTTCAAGAATTGATCCAATTACTGGTGAGATTTTAGAAAAGCTGACTGAACTAGCAATTCTCCCTGCATCACATTATGTGATATCAGACGAATCAAGAAAGAGCGCTTTAAATCAAATTGAGAAAGATATGTTATTACAAGTTGAAAAATTTAAATCAGAAAACAAGCTCTTGGAAGCCCAAAGGATTGAACAAAGAACCAAATATGATTTAGAGATGCTTTCTGAGTTAGGTGTTTGCTCGGGAATAGAAAATTATTCAAGATATTTCGATGGTAGAAAGCCTGGTCAAGCTCCTTTTACTCTCTTAGATTTTTTCCCAACTGAATTTCTAATGGTTGTAGATGAAAGCCATATAGCTATACCGCAAATTAGAGGACAGTACGAAGGAGATAAATCAAGAAAAACAACACTTGTTGATTACGGTTTTAGATTACCTTCCGCATTAGACAATAGACCTCTTAAGTTTGAAGAATGGGAAGATAAAGTTGATAAAACAATATTAGTTTCCGCTACACCCGGTAAATGGGAGAAAGAAAACTCAGAAAAATTCGTTGAACAGGTCATAAGACCAACAGGACTAATAGACCCAAAAATAGTAGTAAAACCTACTGAAAACCAAATACAGGATTTACTTGTAGAGATAGAGTCAGTTGTCAATAACGGAAATCGTGTTTTGGTTACTACATTAACTAAAAAAATGAGTGAGGCTTTAAGTGATTATTTACTAAAGGCTGGTATAAAAACTAGGTATCTTCACTCAGACATAGACACTCTTGAGAGAATAGAAATACTTAGAGATTTGAGAAAAGGTGAATTCGATGTATTAGTAGGTATAAATCTTTTGAGAGAGGGGCTCGATTTACCTGAAGTTCAACTAGTAGCTATTTTAGATGCTGACAAAGAGGGTTTTTTAAGATCTGAAACTAGTTTAATTCAAACCGTAGGTCGAGCTGCTAGAAATCAAGAAGGATATGTAATAATGTATGCTGATAAAATAACTGATTCAATGACATTTGCTATTAATGAAACTGAAAGAAGACGAGGCATCCAACAGGAACACAATCGAGTTAATAATATAACACCTAAAACAATTCAAAAAGAAATTACCGATATTTTAGAGTTAGTTGAAAAAACAAGAGGAAGTAGCAATATAAGTATTAGTAAATCAAAACTTAATTTAAATGATGCTTCAAAGACTGATTTAATTAAATTATCCAAAAATATTGAAAAAGAAATGAATTTAGCTGCCGATTTATTAGAGTTTGAGCTTGCTGCTAGATTGAGAGACGAGCTTAAAGAACTTAAAAAAGAAATTAATAATTATTCAGAATGAAAGAAGAAATACTTAAAGTAAGAGGTGCAAAGGAACACAACCTAAAAGATGTTTCAGTTGATATTCCAAAAAACAAACTAGTGGTTATTACTGGATTATCTGGCTCAGGAAAATCTTCTCTTGCTTTTGATACAATCTATGCAGAGGGGCAAAGAAGATATGTAGAAAGTCTTTCTGCCTATGCTAGGCAATTTTTAGGCCAAATGGAAAAACCAGATGTTGAAAGCATTGATGGTTTGTCTCCTGCAATTGCAATAGATCAAAAAACTTCATCTCGCAGTCCTAGATCTACAGTTGGCACAGTGACGGAAATACATGATTATTTGAGGCTTTTGTGGGCTCGAATTGGAATCAGTTACTGTCCAAGTTGCAACAATAAAATAGAGAAACAATCTGTAAGTTTCATAGTGAAACAAATTATGAATTTAAAAGAAGGAACAAGTATAGATATATTGGCGCCAGTAGTTCGTTCCCGTAAAGGAGAATTCGAAACATTGTTTAAAGATTTACAAGCACAAGGTTTTTCTAGAGTTCTTGTTGATGGTGAAATAATTCGATTAGATGAAGCAAAGAGATTGGATAGATATTTTAATCATGATATTTCAGTTGTAATTGATAGAATAAAAATTAAAAAAACACCTGGAAGAAGACTTCCACAATCGGTTGAAACAGCACTGGAATTAACATCTGGATTAGTTGATATAAGTGTTGATGAAAAAATTACTACTTACAGTCAAAATTTAGGTTGTTTGAAATGTGGTACATCTTTTGACAAGCTTGAACCTAGAGATTTTTCTTTCAACTCTCCATTTGGCGCATGTGGATCTTGTAACGGGTTGGGAGTAAGTTACGAAATAGATGAAGCTTTGTTGATTAAAAATTTTGAATTAACTATTAATGAAAATGTATTTCCTGATATGTCAACACGAAAATATTTTAGAGCTCAAATTCATGGTGTTTGTGAACATTTTGATATACCTGTTGACGAGCCGTACAAAAATTTAACAAGAAAACAAAAAGATATTTTATTACACGGTTCAAAAGGAGAAAAAACTGTAATTAGATATGTCAACAGATTTGGAAATTCAAGAATTTGGCACAAACCATATCGTGGTATAGTTCCAACTTTTAAAAAAAATTATGAAGAAACTTCCTCAGATGCTGCTAGAGAGTACTACAAGCAGTTCATGCGAGAACTCCCTTGTGGTGATTGCGATGGTGAAAGGTTAAACATAAGATCAAGATTGGTTCAAGTTGAAAATTTAACTCTAGGTCAATTTAATAACCTTTCTATTAAAGAAGCTTCAAATGTAGTAGAAAATTTTAAACTTACAGGAAGTGATTATGAAATCGCAATTCCAATTATTAGAGAGATTAAGGAAAGATTAAAGTTTCTAAATGAAGTCGGATTAAGCTACCTTCAGTTAAGCAGGGGCGCAGCAACTCTCTCTGGTGGAGAGGCTCAGCGTATAAGACTTGCAACTCAAATAGGTTCAGGACTCACTGGGGTACTTTATGTATTAGATGAACCATCAATTGGTTTACACCAAGCAGATAATATAAAACTTATAGATACACTATTGCGCTTGAGAGATTTAGGAAATACTGTCTTAGTAGTTGAACATGATGAGGAGACGATGAAAAGCTCTGATCACGTTATTGATATTGGCTGGGGAGCGGGTGAACAAGGCGGTGAGATTGTTGCTGAAGGATCTTGGGAAAAAGTTTCTTCAAATGTAAAGTCAGTTACTGGTCAGTATTTGTCAGGTAAACAAGTCGTGCCTTTTCCTTCAGTTCGCAGAAATGGAAAAAATGAAAATATTGTAATTAGAGGTGCGAAAGAAAATAATTTAAAAAACTTAACTGTAAATTTTCCTTTAGGTAAATTTATATCAGTTACAGGAGTATCTGGTTCAGGAAAGTCTACATTAATATCAGATATTTTATCAAAGTCTATTCAAAATGAATTCTCAAAAAATTTTATAATGCCAGGACTTCACAAGAGTGTTTCTGGTTTAGAAAATATCGATAAGCTCATTGAAATTGACCAATCTCCAATTGGACGTACACCAAGATCAAATCCTGCCACGTACTCTGGAGTATTTGACCAGATAAGAAATTTATTTTCCTTAACTGAAGAATCCAAAATAAGAGGTTATAAACCTGGTAGGTTTTCATTCAATGTCCCTGGTGGTAGGTGTGAATTTTGCAAAGGTGATGGAAATATCAAAGTAGAGATGTATTTTCTTCCTGATATTTATGTTGTATGTGATGAGTGCAACGGTACCAGATATAATTCTGAAACTTTATCTATTAGGTGGAAAGGCTACAACATAGCTGAAATTTTAAATTCAACAGTTGAAAATGCTTTAAATATATTTGAAAATCAACCATCAATTTATAGGATTATAAAAACTCTAGATGATGTAGGACTATCTTATATTAAGCTTGGTCAGGCTGCTACAACTTTATCAGGTGGTGAAGCACAAAGAGTTAAGTTGGCAAAAGAACTGAGTAAAAGATCTACTGGCAAGACTGTTTACATATTGGATGAGCCTACAACAGGCCTTCATTTTGCTGATGTCCAAAAATTACTTGAGGTCTTGCACATGTTGGTTGATAAAGGTAACACTGTTATAGTCATTGAACATAATTTAGATGTAATAAAAAATTCTGATTGGATTATTGACCTTGGACCTGAAGGTGGTGAAAATGGCGGCACTATAATTGGTGAAGGTACTCCAGAAAGTATTTCTAAAAATAAATTTTCTCTTACAGGCAAACATTTGAAAGAAGTTTTAAATGGAAAAAATTAATTTAAATGAAATTCCAAATAAGCCAGGTATATATATTTTCAAAGATGACTATGACGATCCTATTTATGTAGGAAAGGCAAAAAATTTAAGGAAAAGAGTACCCTCATATTTTAATAAGAATACTTCTTGGAAAACTAAACGGCTTACATCAGAAGCTAAATCAATTGCATTTGTAGTATCCCAAAACGAAGCAAATGCTTTACTAGCTGAATATTCATTTATTCAAGAATTTAAACCCAAATATAACATTCAGTTTAAAGATGATAAATCTTACCCTTATGTCACAATTACAAATGAAGAATGGCCAAGGGCATTTGTTACAAGAAATATCAATCATCAAAATGTAAACTTTGGCCCTTTTCCATTTATAGGAGCTGCTAAAAGATCTTTAGATCATTTAATAAATATTTTTCCTGTTAGAACGTGTACAAAAAATACTTTTGATAGACACCAAAAATTAAATAAACCATGCTTACTTTATGAAATTGATAAGTGCTCTGGGCCTTGTGTAGATTTAATTAGCAAAGATGACTACCAAAATCTTTTAAGTAATTTAAGAGAGTTTTATAAAGGAAATTCAGATACTTACATAAATAAAAAAATTAAAGAAATGAAAACACTTTCAAAAAATCAAGAATATGAAGAAGCAAACAAAGTAAAGATTACTTTATCGCATTTGGAAAATGCAAGAGTTAGTCAAACCCTTATGACTTCAAATGATAAAAATGTCGATGTGATTGGTATTGATATTGGAAGGTTTGATGTTGTCTTATCATGTTTACTTATTAGAAATGGAAGAATTGTAGGTGAAGTAAAAAATAATTTTGAACCAATGGATGTTCAAGACTATGAAAACTATCTTCCAAAAATTATTATAAATTTATTTCAAAAGAATATGCCATCAAATGAAATACTAGTAAGCCATGAATTTCCTTTATCTGAGATTATTCAAAAAGAACTTGAAAAAAAATGGGATAAAAAAATAATTCTTACCAATCCAAAGAGAGGTTGGAAAAAAGATTTATTAAATACCGCAATTGATGATGCAAAAGAATTAAGAAGGGTAGCAGACCTTAAGCGTAGATCTGATCTTGAATTTAGATCGCTTTCATTAGAACAATTACAGCATAAACTCAATCTTAAAAAAATACCTTACAGAATAGAAGCATATGACATTTCAAACCTTGGAGATAAGTTCAGAGTTGGCTCTATGGTGGTAATGGAAGACGGTATCTCCAAACCTTCCATGTATCGGAAATTTCATATCAAGTCTTTTAAAGGACAAGATGATTTTAGATCAATGGAAGAAATTATATTCAGACGTGTAAAACGTTTAATAAATAATGAAGAAAAAGATCAAAGCTTTCGAAGATATCCAGATTTAATTTTAATCGATGGAGGTAAAGGGCAATTATCAAAAGCAAAGGGTGTAATTGATCACTTTAATTTAGATATTGATGTAATTGGTATTGCTAAAAAAGAAGAAGAACTTTTTACTCCCAATAAGAAGTCTTCAATACTTTTAAATTCTAATTCTGAGGCATTATTTATTCTTCAAAACATTAGAGATGAAGCACACAGGTTTGCTATACAAGAAAACAGAAGATTGAGACTTAAAGATTTAGATATTGAATCTATATTTGAGATTAAGGGAGTCCCAAAATCATCTATCGATATTTTATTAGAGAAATATAAGACATTAAATAAACTTTCGTCTGCAAGTTATAACGAGTTATCTAGCTTGATTGACGAAAAACAAGCAAAAAAAGTTTATCAATACTTCAACAAATAACTCGTTACAAAAAATTATTTTCCCAATCGTTAAATATAGGAACTAATATGAATTTGAAAAGGAAATAAATGGCATCTAAAAGACCAGAAGTATTGTTGTTAGTCGGAATGTCCGGTGCTGGTAGGTCTGCAAGCTCAAATGTATTTGAAGATTTAGGATATTATGTAATTGAAAATTTACCTTCTGAACTAGTAGAGTCTGTAGTCCAATCAAATGATGTTACTGAAACAAACAAGCAACTTGTATTAACAATTGATGCTAAAGACAGTTCCGCCCAACAAGAATTAAAAAAAAGTTTAGATAAATTAAGTCAATCTGGAGTTTTAACAAGAATAATTTTTCTTGATGCTGATAATGAAACACTAATTGAGAGATATGAAGAAAACCGACGTCCGCACCCCATGGGAATGGATTCTATCTCACAGTCTGTAAAATCCGAAAGAGATTTACTGAAACCAATTAGAGAACTTGCTGATCAAGTAATCGACACTACAGATATGAATGTTCATGAATTGAGGAAAAGGATAATTGAAGGTTTTCAAGGTGAAGCTTCTAATCAAGACTTAAAAATTTCTGTCACTTCATTTGGATTTAAAAATGGAACACCACGAGATGCCGATCTTGTATTTGATGTTAGGTTTCTACCAAACCCACATTGGAGAGAAGAACTAAGAGCCTCTACAGGACAGTCGCCAATGGTTAGAAACTATGTTCTTTCTTTTGAAGACGCACAAGTTTTTTTAAATAAAATAAAAGATATGATTGAATTTTTACTTCCTAGATTTACTTCTGAAGGGAAATCATATGTTGGAATAGCCATAGGATGCACTGGAGGAAAGCATAGAAGTGTTGTAATGACTGAAGAAATAGGTAAATGGCTTAAAAATGATGGAAAGGACTCCGTAGTCATACATAGAGACATGAAGGAATCTTAATTTGTCAAATTTAGACAATTTAGGCAATGTTTTAATTAGATCTGATTTAAATGTTCCAATTAAGAATGGTGAAATCACAGATAATTTCAGAATTTTAAAATCAGTTGAAATTCTTGAAAGCATTTTAGACAAGTCAAGAACAATTACATTTACAAGTCATATGGGCAGACCCAACGGTAAAGATTTAAATTTATCTTTACGGCCTGTAGCTGAAAGTATGACAAATATTCTTGGTAAAGAAGTTTGCTTTATTGAGGAAGTATTTGGTGAAAAAGTAGAAGAACAGATTGAAAAATCTGAATCTAAAATATTTCTCTTAGAAAATTTAAGGTTTGAAAAAGGGGAGATCGGTAATGATAAGAATTTCTCTAAACAAATTACAAAACCATTTAATTCGTATATATTTGATGCATTCGGTGCAGCTCACAGAGAGCATGCATCTGTGGTTAGCTTTGGTGAAAGCTTAAAATCGTTCCAAGGTCCTTTAATGGATAAAGAAATACATGAACTAGATAAATTATTAAATAATAGTGAATCTGGATATGCAGTTCTTCTGGGTGGCGCAAAAATTTCAGATAAACTTAATCTGATTGAAAATCTTTTGCCAAAAGTTGAATATCTTATGGTTGGGGGAGGAATGTGCTTCACTTTTTTAAAAGCTTTAGGACATGAAATAGGGAGGTCATTACTAGAAGAGTCATTTATTTCTAAAGCAGAGAAACTACTTAATTCAAAATTTGGAAAAAAAATAGTTCTACCTATTGACTTTGGTGTTTCTGACTCAATAGATAGTTCAGTTAGAGAAGATCTAAAGTTAGATGATTTTAAAAACAATCATATAGGTGTTGATATTGGACCTCAAACTGTTTCCAATTTTAGAGAAATACTAAAAAAATCAAATAATATTTTTTGGAATGGACCTATGGGTATTTTTGAAAAAGAAAAGTTTAGTTATGGAACTAGAGAAATAACAGAGATTATTTCAAATTCATCTGCATATACATGTATTGGCGGTGGTGATTCTGTAAGTGCAATTAATAAATTTTCTGATAAAAAAAACTTTAATCATATATCAACAGGTGGCGGAGCATCTTTGGAATATCTTGAAGGAAAAAAATTACCAGGGGTAAACAAATACAAATCACTTATAATTTGATAATGAAAAAAATAATAATTGGAAACTGGAAATTAAATCTTGATCATTTACAAGGTATTCAATTACTACAGAAAATAAATTATTCATTAGATAAGGATATAGAAGAAAAAATAGACATAGTCTTATCACCATCGCACACTTCATTGAGATCTTTACAAACTGTAATTTCTACAGATAATCTTAAAATTAAAATTTCATCACAAGATGTATCTACCTATAGTGATGGAGCATTTACTGGCGAAGTGTCTGCTATTCAGCTTAAAAAATTAAATATAGATTATTCAATTATTGGTCATTCTGAAAGAAGACTTCACTTTAATGAAACTGACAATGATGTGAACATTAAATTAACCAGATTATTAGAAAATGAAATAAGTCCAATTTTATGTTTTGGTGAAAGTCTAGAACAAAGATCAGATGGTTCATATTTAGAATTTATCAAAAATCAAATAAATGAAGGTTTAAAAGGTGTCAGAAAAGACAAGGTTAATAAGTTAGTACTAGCTTATGAACCTATCTGGGCAATTGGCACTGGTGAAGTTGCATCTATAGAAAATATTGTTGAAGTATTAGATTTTGTTAAGGACTTAGTTTCAGATAAGCCTTACTTTTCAGATGAAACTGTAAAATTAATTTATGGTGGAAGCGTCTCTCCAGATAATTCTTCTGAAATATTAAACACCAGTATTGTAGACGGTGCATTAGTTGGTGGAGCATCTCTAGATGCAGATAAATTCGTTGATATTATCAAAAGTGTTAATTTATGAATCTTGTATTTATACGACACGGACAGAGCCTCTGGAATTTAGAAAATAAATTTACAGGATGGGTTGATATAGATTTGTCTGAAAGGGGTGAAGTTGAAGCAAAAACTGCTGGTGTTACCTTGATTGATAATAACTTTTATCCAGAAATCTGTTTTACCTCTTATTTAAAACGATCAATTAATACTGCTGCCCATATCGTTGAAAGTTATAAAAAAATGAATATTACTTTTAAAAATGTGAAAAAGTGGGAGCTTAATGAAAGACATTACGGAGCTCTACAAGGCTTAGATAAAATTGAAACAGCAAAGAAATATGGACAAGAACAAGTACAAATATGGAGAAGAAGTTTCGATACGTCACCTCCTATGGCAGAGCAAAATTCAGAACATGATCCAAAAACTCATGAATTATATAATGATATTGAATCAGAGCTACCACTAGGTGAATCTTTAAAAGATGTTGTTTTACGGGTTGTAAAAACCTATGAACAAATAATAGCAACAGCTAAAGAAAAGTCCGTTTTAGTTGTAGCCCATGGCAACAGCATAAGAGCTATGGTTAAATTGCTCGACAATTTATCTGACAAAGATATAGTGGCCGTTAACATTCCGACTGGAATTCCACTAGCATATAATATTTCAGATAATAATATTGAAAAAATTGGTTATTTAGGTGACGAAGAAGCAATTAACAATCTTGCTAAAGAAGTTGAAATGCAGTCAAAGATAACTGATAAGAAAGGTTAGTGTTAATAATATGGATACAATTACAGCAGTTTTAATTAGTGTGCATGTTCTTATATCGGTATCTCTTATTGCCTTAGTTTTGTTGAATAGCGGTAAAGGCGGTGGTTTGTCAGATATGCTTGGTGGACCCGGTTCATCTGGAAATATAGGTCAAACATTAGCTGAAAGAAATCTTGGAAGAATCACTGCAATAGTTGCACTATTATTTGCTGCAACGACTTTATCTTTATTCTGGTTTTTAGATTAGGTTTGCGCGGGTGGCGGAACTGGTAGACGCGCAGGATTAAGGATCCTGTGGGGTAAAACCCGTGGAGGTTCGAGTCCTCTTCCGCGCACAAACAATGAATAAAAGTACAATAGCAATTATTAATGATTCAGAAGTTACTGCTGGATCTCTCCCAAATAATATAATTTCAATTAACGCTTGGGATATTAATTGGGATGATCTTTCTTTAGACGATAATTACATAATTCTAGGTGGTCATATGGGTTCGTATGATGATCAAAAGTTCACTTACCTCCAAGAAGAAAAAGAATGGTTAAAATATGCAATAAATTCAAATGCAAAAATTTTAGGAATTTGTCTAGGTTCTCAATTAATTGCTGACGCAATGGGTGGAGCTGCGTTTTTATCTAAAAATATTGAGTTCGGCTTTAAAAATTTAGAATTCCTTATTGTTGATTCCTTATTTGATGATTTTAAAAATACTAAAGTTTTTTCATGGCATAGGGACACTTTTAATATCCCACCAGAAGCAACTCTGATTGCTAAAACAGAATATCCACAAATTTATAGTATTAAAAACTCTTTGGCACTACAGTTTCACCCTGAGATTAAATTAGATCTTTTTGAAAATTGGTATGATAGTGACTTGTCTAAAGAAGAACTAGCAAATTATGACGTACATTCTGAATTAAATTATTTAAAAGTCAACTCTCAACACCTCGAAAAAACGATGCATAACTTTTATAACAAATGGATTACGTTTAAGAATTGAGAACAGTCTCTACATAATTAAGCAAAGTTTCATATCTTTTAAAAATATCATTTTGATTTAATATGTAGTTTTTCGTTTCTAGGTCCATTGGTGTATAAATACATAATTCCCAAAGTTTATTTATCCTATTTTCGCTATCTACCAAAAATTCTGGAATAGTTGTATTCAATCCTTGCTCAATAAGTTTTGCCGTCATTCTTTTAATATTTTTTTCTAAAATATCAAGTTCATTTACATCAGGTGGTAAACCCACATCATTATGATCATTTATCTTACAAATAGGGTATTCTTTTTCTGTTATGATTTCTTTTACTTTGTATAAATTTTTACATTCGATCACTACAAGTTGTTCAGCATTAGATATGTCTTGATGCTCTAAAATTTCTACTTCAGATACAACTTGGCCAAGTTCTTCCATATTTCTTCCAACCAAAAAGTTCTTTGAATTAACAATTGAATCACCAATAAGTAATAAATATCTTGGTTCAAAAACTCTTAACGCTGAAATTTCACCAGGGAAATAATTTATACCAGCAGCAAAAAATGGAAATTCAACTAACATTTACCTGTTAAATAGCATAAAATACTTTTGTAAATAATGAGAATTGAAGACGAAATAAAATTAACATTTGATGATGTTTTAATCAGACCTAAAAGAAGTACATTAGTATCGAGATCT
The DNA here is from genome assembly GCA_902610815.1 of uncultured Candidatus Actinomarina sp. Classification (GTDB taxonomy): domain Bacteria; phylum Actinomycetota; class Acidimicrobiia; order Actinomarinales; family Actinomarinaceae; genus Actinomarina. The sequence goes on along the minus strand of CACLXG010000001.1, from coordinate 308,889 downwards.
GAAGTACAGCTTGATAGAGACTTTAAGTTTAGACATACATCTTTAACATGGTCGGGTGTACCTATAGTTTCTGCAAATATGGACACAACAGGAACTTTTGAAACTGCTATATCTTTACAAAAACATAAAATGATTACAGCAGTTCATAAGTTTTACACTGTTGAAGATTGGAAACAAACAATTGACAAATTAGATCCGAATTATATTGCAGTAACAGTGGGCCAATCTAATGAAGATATGCAACTTGCAAAAAATATATTTAAATTGAATGATGACATAAAATTCTTATGCATAGATGTAGCTAATGGATATAGAGAAGATTTTATAAATGCTGTAAAAAACTATAGAGAGACTTTTAAAGATAAAATAATTATTGCAGGTAACGTAGCTACTAGAGAAATGACTGAAGCTTTAATTCTTGCCGGAGCAGATATTGTAAAGATTGGTATCGGCCCAGGCTCAGTTTGCACAACTAGAAGTGTTGCTGGAGTTGGATACCCACAACTTTCATCTATCTCTGAATGCTCAGATGCTGCACATGGTCTAGGTGGTCACGTTATGGCTGATGGAGGGTGTAAATTTCCAGGAGATGTTTCAAAAGCTTTTGGTGCTGGAGCAGATTTTGTGATGCTAGGTGGAATGTTTGCTGGACATGAAGAATCTGGTGGAGAGTTGGTTGAGGATGATGATGGTGTTAAGTACAAAGATTTCTATGGAATGTCTTCTACAAAAGCTCAACAAACTTATTATGGTGATTTAGCTGAGCACAGAGCGCCAGAAGGAAAAAAAGTTAGATTAAAATTTAAAGGACCTCTTGATGACACAGTACAGGCAATTCTTGGGGGAGTTAGATCAGCATGCTCATATGTAGGTGCAAAAACCCTCAAAGATCTTCCAAAATGCACTACTTTTATTAGAGTTACTCAAACTACTAATGAAGTTTTTACTACATTTGAAAATAATTGAAAGTAGAAATTTATACTAAAGATCAATGTATTTGGTGCGATAGAGCAAAAGGATTATTAAATGCTCACTCAATTTATTTTGAAGAATTCGATCTCTCAAATGATGATGAGAGAATTAAATTTTATGAAAACCTTGGAGATAACGTAAAAACTGTGCCACAAGTCTTTATAGATGATAAAAGAATTGGTGGCTATCATGACCTGAGAGAATGGTTAAATGGCTAAACAAGACTCATCAAAAACTGTTTTTCTAGCTCTTTCTGTAAATTTTTTTATTGGCCTTATAAAGTCATTTGTAGCATTTATTACTAACTCAAGCGCTATGTTTTCGGAAGCGGTACATTCATTTGTTGATTCTTTTAATCAATTTTTACTCTGGTTTGGTATTAAACAGACAAAAAAAAGTAATCCTAAACTTTATCCACTTGGAAGGGGACGAGAAGAATATTTTTGGACTTTAGTTGTAGCTGTATTAATTTTCACGGTTGGCGGATTGGTTTCACTAGAACATGGTATAGAAGCTTTGAGTCATCCAAAGGAGTTAGATAATCTATATATATCAATATCAATTCTTTCAATCTCAATCCTATTAGAAACTTATGTATTAATTAAAGCTGTTAGAAAACTAAGAGGAAATAAGGAAAAAAAACCTATTTTAAAATTACTTAAAGAATCAAATGATGGTCCACTAATTGCAATAGTTGTTGAAGATTTTGCTGCCACATTAGGATTGATTTTTGCTCTAATTGGCACATTACTAACATACTTCACAAATAATTCAATTTATGATGCTTTGAGCTCAATTTCCATTGGAATACTTTTAATGGTTTCAGGTATATTTTTAGGTTACGAAATGAAACACTTGATTACAGGAGAAACTGTAAATGTAGATGTGTATAGAATTGTTGAGAGTACTTTATCGAATAAAGATGGAGTCAAAGACGTAAAAAGTATCAAGATAATATCTATTGGTACAGATAAATATCTCGGAATTATAAAAGTAGATTATTATGATTCTTTTACTGATTTAGAAATTATAGATTTGAATAAAAAAATTGAAAAAAGTATAAAAACAATTGATCCTAGGTTTTTACACTTATACCTAATTCCTGCTTAAATAAAATCATGGTGATAGAAAAAAATCATCTAACAGATGAACAGATAGAAATAACACAAAATTGTGGTACGGAGCCACCTTTTTCAGGCGAGCTTTTAAATGAAAAAAGAAAAGGCACATACATATGTGTTGTATGCAAAGATGTGCTATTTGATTCAGAAACAAAATATGATTCTAATTCTGGTTGGCCAAGTTTTTTTGACTCTATAGCGGATAATGTAACAAGAAAAAGAGACTTCTCTCACGGGATGATTAGAACAGAAATTAATTGTAAATCTTGTGATTCTCATCTTGGACATGTATTTAATGATGGACCATTACCAACCGGGGAAAGATATTGTGTTAATTCATTGAGTATGGAATTTATGTCTAATGAGTGAAATATACGTAGATAGCGATTGCAAAGTATGTTCAGCTTACGGAGATTGGATAAATAAAAAAAATAATGAGTTGTCATTAAATGATCAAAAAAATCTTTCAGAAAATGAAATTTTGCTTGATACTTTAATATTTAAAAATGAAGAAAAGGTTTACTATTTTTCTGATGCAGTAATTATGTCAATCGCATCTCTAGGCGGTATATATAAATCAATTTATATTTTAAAGTTATTTCCAAAACGTATTAGAGATTTCTTTTATAGGATGTTTGCCAAAAATAGGCATTTAATATGAAAATGTTAAATAAAATTAAGAACAGTAATCTTTTTAGGTCATTTATCATTTTTTCAATATTTCGATTTTTTTATGGATTTATTGTTTTATTTATTTCATATTTTTTTACAACAGAATATGAAGATGGCATATACTATACGCTTCTTTTTTTATTAATTAGTGTCGTATTTTCTAGAATCATTTTTAAAAAAATGAAAGTAAAATTTAATCTCTAAAATTACCGTAATTTAATGGAATCTCAATCTTAGAATCCTTAATAAGTTGAATAACTTCTTGTAAATCATCTCTTTTTTTTCCTGTAACTCTAATTTGCTCATTTTGGAAGGAACATTGAATTTTTTTATTATTTTCTTTAATTAGTCCAATGATTTTTTTTGATGAATCCTGATTAATTCCTGATTTTAAGTTAAAAAACCTTTTAACTTCTGATGGTGTTGTTTCGTCCTTATAATCGCCCAAAAACTTTACGGATACGTTTCTTTTTGCAAATTTTTCTTTCAAAACCTGCTCTGCCGCCGCCATTCTTTCAGATGTGCTACTTTTTAGCGTAATTGTGTTTTCGTTATAAGAAATAAATGTTGCAGTATCTCTAAAATCGTACCTATTTGATATTTCCCTGTGTGCTTGATCAACTGCGTTTACAACTTCTTGCTGGTTGTACTCAGAGGTAATGTCAAATGTTGGCATATTTAAATATTAACTATTAATAAACCTATTTGCTATATATATACCCAACAATGCCATAGATATAGAAAGTAGTACAGAAGAGAGTATGTAAATTATCGAATATAAATTACCATTATTTTGTAACGTCACTACATCAAAAGAAAATTGTGAAAATGTTGTAAATCCTCCAAGCAATCCAGTTAAAAGAAATAAGTTAAAATATTCGCTTCTGTCTTCTCCAATAGAAACCAGAATTCCAAATATAAAAGAACCAAATACGTTTACAAACAGAGTTCCTAATTGACCAATTACATATAAATTTAGGATGGAATTTGTTCCATATCTCAATACTGAACCAATACCACCTCCAACAAAAACAAAGAATAATTTACTGAACACTTGCTTGCCTTAAAGATTCAAAAACTACTATACCAACTGAGTTTGCAAGATTTATGCTTCTAGAGTTCTCTTTCATAGGTATAGTAATTGTTTTATAACTTGATAAAATTTCATCTGGTAATCCAATTGATTCTGGACCAAACAATAAGAAATCATATTGATTCAGATTTGTATCCCAATAAGAATCTGTACCTTTTGAAGATAAGCAGCATATACTTTTGTTAATATTTGTTTCTATAAATTCCTCCCATGAGTTATAAGTTTTAGTATTTGATAAATCATGATAATCCAAACCCGCCCTTCTTATTTTATTTTCTTGAAGTTCAAAACCAAATGGTTTAATAAGATTCAAAGAAACGCCAGAGTTTGCTGCGAGCCTAATTATAGCCCCGACATTTCCTGCTATTTCAGGTTGATACAAAACAATTTCCACTATCTAATTATATTGTTTTAAACAGTCTTGATACAGGTATTATATTTATGTGAAACAAATAATAAATTTATTTTTACCAAATTTAAAAAGTTTACGTTTAGTATTTAATGAAGTCGCAAATACTTCTATATCTAGAGAGAGGTTCATTGATTTCACCAAAATAATTGGACTAATTTTTTTAATTACTAATTCATTTTCATTATTAAGATTTCAAGAGTCTGGAGGAGAGCTTTTTGTGGAAAACCTTTCAGTAAACTCTCAATCCTTAACGGTATTCACTTGGTTCACTGCAGGAATGTCTTTATTTTTCTTCTCTATGGGTTTTAATAATTTAATTGCTTGGTATTCAAACGTTGGTCGGGATGGGAGCCAGTGGAATTATTTAGTAGATAGAATCAATACGCTTTTGGGACCAGTAATTGTTTGGATATTTTCAAGTACAATAGTTTTAAATATTTTAAGTAGGTCAGAAAATTTTCCTAATTATTTAACAACTTCTCAAGATGGAATTATGCCATCAGTTGAGTTTATTTTATGGCCTCTATGGTTAGTTTCAATTTATCTAGTGATGGTCATTTTTGCGCCGTTTACGATTTTCCTGCATAAAAAATATCCTTACGCTACTGTTCTTGGTTTGATTACCATGACAATTTTGATTGACAATATAGATTTTTCACTAAATCTATCTTATATAAGATTGTTTAATTATTTATTTTTCTGGATAGCAATTCACCAACTTGGATACTTTTATGCTGATGGGAAAATTCTAAAAGTAAACTTAAATGTATTTCGATATATAACTTTATTTACCTATGGATATTTGTTTTATCAAATGTCAGATTCTAATCCATACTTATCGTTAGCTAGCTATAGACTCACATCACTTAATAATGAAGACCCACCAACAACCACATATTTGATCGCTTCGATAGGATTGATATGTTTATTTTTATCACTAAAAAATGTAATTGAGAATATTTTGTCTAATCAAAAAATATGGTTATTAATTTCTCATGTTCATTCAAACATTTATACAGTTTATCTCTGGCATTTGTTTGTGTTTTTTATTATTTATATTTTTGGATTTAATGTATATTTCGTTCCAATATTTCTTTTAATAACTGCTTTCGTTTTTGGAAATTATGAACGTAGTATGTTCAAGTTATCTTCTAATTTAGTTAAAAGAGTTAACCCACTCCAACCATGGCCGTCACCAATTAAAGCGAGATTTTCAATTAATAATTTCACTTTAGCTTGGTTTTCAGCACTATTAGTTTTGCTTGGTGTAATTCATTTAACATTAGGTGGTGTTGGTCAAGATGGTTTTTTTACTATTAGAGAATTTTACTTTATAAGAAGCAATACATTCGAGGGCTTAGGCAGGATATTAATTGGATTACTTCTTTTAAATATTACAGTACGTGGACTTAAATATAAAAAAAGAATTCTTGCAGTGTCAATAATTTTTGTTTTATTTTCTTTATTTACTCGCCCTCTTATTAATGAAAGCTTTACAATTTTCGAAATATATTTTTCAACATTTAATTTAGTTTTATTTGTTTTGATATTGATCCAAAATAGTAACTATAAACCAACATCAAGGGTCAAATAATTGTGAATCTTCCAAAAGGTGAAACTCGACAGGAGCTATTAAATAGGGCATTTTTATATGTTCTTATCATCGCCTTTTCTGTTTTAGTTTTTTTAAGAGTAAAATCTTTAATATTTGATTTATTTGTGGCTATAGTTTTATCTGCACTCGCTGAGCCAGTTGTATACAGGCTTTCTAAAAAAATTAATAGACAAGGTGCGGCTTTGATAGCTGTTTCAGTAATTCTTTTAGTTATTGGTGCAACGTTATTTTCAATAATTCCAATTATGGTTCAAGAAATTTATTTCTTGTCTTCACAAATGCCTACATATTTTGACAATTTTATAAATTACCTAAATGTTGAGGGGTTTGCAATTTCAAGTCAGTCGCTGGATTTAGAGAATCAATTCAACTCACTAATTAAAGATTACGGAAGCACTGTTGGCTCCAGTGTTGTTTTTGCTGGTCAAGGTCTGTTAAGAACACTTGGCCATATATTTATAATATTTTTCTTCACTTACTATTTAATTAGCGAAGGTGATGGATGGAGAATTAAATTAAAAGAATCCTTACCCAATAACATTTCATCTTCAATTGATCAAGTATGGAGAATTGGAGTATCTAAAGCAGGTGGTTTTATTGTTGCAAAAGTAATCTTAGGTGTTTTAGCAAGTATTGTTTTGTCAGTTTCATTTTTATTAATTGGTTTACCATCTCCGATTGCTTTAGGAGTTGCTGCTGGTATCTTGTCACAATTAATACCAGTTGTTGGAACTTTTTTAGGTGGTTTAGTACCATTCATAGCTTCTATTTCACTAGGTACTAATGCGATGATAGCTACAGTTGTTGTACTTCTTGCTTATCAGATTATAGAAAATTATTTCATAAGTCCACGAGTCACTAAATCAACGATGGAAATTCATCCAGCTATAGCAGTATTTTCTACACTTTTTGGTGCTTACACCCTTGGAGGAGTTGGTGCTATACTAGCACTCCCAGTAGCTGCAACTGTTCAGGGTGTGATTGGCACTATATTAAAAAACAGAAAAGATACCTAATGTTTAATTTTTCTTCCTCAGCAATCAAAGCACTTGATAGTTTACTTGAACGCCTAGAGTCTGAAACCTTTGAGCCAATTGAGAATTCAATAAAGGATGTAAGGAAAAATTTTAAAGCTGGTAATTATTTAGCGATTTCTTCACTTCTATTATTAACTGGTTTAGCTATTGTCCTTTCTCAGATATATACAGGCCAATATTTTATCCAATCTTTAATTTATTTTACTATGGCATTATTATGTATTTTGATATTTGCATTGATATCTTGGAGAATATTGAAATGAATAATTTTTCAGAAGATTATGAAAACCTTAAAAATCAATTAAATGATGACAAAGGGAAATTAATTGGATATTTATTCGCAGGTCTAATAATTGGTCGTTTGTATGAAAAATTTAATAATACTAAAAAGAAAATTTTTAAAAAATTTAAATGAATAAAAAACTTCAAAAAATTATAGTAATTGTAGTTTCTGTTGGAATGGTATTAACAACAGTAGCTTCTTTTCTCGCATTCTTATAGATTTGAATATAGATAATCAACTAATAGTTATACATACTCCAAAAAATAATAAATATTTAGCCGTAGTAGATTTAAAAAAAGAATTTACTACCAATGAAGGAAAATTTAAATTTTCACAAATTAAAAATATCCCATCCCAGGTTAAAACCTCAACTGGTATTAATTTTAAAATTTACAAACCTTCTTATAAAGAATTTGTACTTTTAATGAAAAGAGGTCCTCAGATAATTTATCCAAAAGATGTAGCTCAAATAGTTTTAGAGTCAAATATTCATAATTCGAGTAAGATTCTTGAAATAGGTTCTGGCTCAGGAGCTTTAACTTTATATCTATATACTCTTTTAAAAAATACTGGAAAACTATACAGTCTTGATTCTTCTAAAAAAAACCAAAGAAGAGCTGATAAAACTATTTCCAGATATATATCTACATTATCTGAAGAAAGTAATGATATTAATTTTTTAAATGAAGAATTAGTAAATTTTAATTATAAGTTACTTAATGAAGATATTGATTCAATAATTACGGATGTTCCAGAGCCATGGGAATTTTTCAAAAATAATAAAATAAAAAATAGTATTTACTGGGTTTCGTATTTACCGTCTATGACTCAAATTATGAGAATGAATAACATTTTAATGGATAATCAGTTTCAGGATATAGAGATAAAAGAGGTAATACTTAGAGATTGGGTAGTTGATGAAAAGATTGTAAGGCCTTCAAACAAACTAGTTTCACATACTGGATTTTTAATTACTGCTAGATATATAGAATATTAAGGCTCTATCATTATACATTCCCCAGGACATTCTTCAGCTGATTCAACAACAGCTTCTTCTTGACCTTTAGGAACAACAGCTAAACCTTCTGCACCACCAACATTTCCATTTTCTTCAGAGAAAATTTTATCACCTTCTTTGACATAAAATAATCCATCATCTAAACCAACAAAAACGTCAGGAGCAATTTCTTCGCACAGTCCGTCACCTGTGCATAAGTCTTGATCTATCCAAACTTTCATAATGTATATATTACAATACTGCAGACATATATAAATTTTTAACAATAATTTTATTTATTAAAATTTGTAAAATTAGACTATGTTTTCAACACTTCAAAAGAGATTTAATTAATGAAAAATGTATTAAGAAGAGCAGTAGAGTTATTAAATTTATTAAGTGAAAACAACAATCTATCAACAGAAAACATTAAGGACAGCATCTCTGATTATAGAGATTTAAATCAACAAGCATTTAGACGTTCATTTGAAAGAGATAAAAATTTATTACGCTCATTTGGTTATTTAATTGAGTATGAGAATGATAAATGGTCTTACGATAAAGGTTATTCACTTTCAGGTTATTCAATTTATGATTCAATTATTGAATCTAAAAAAATTAGTAGTGATAAATTAGTAAATACTTATTTATATCTCAAAAAATATTTAGCAAAAAGCAATTTTGACAATGATAAAAACGAATTAATATCAAAAATTCTCCAGTCTATTAACGAAAAAAGAAGAGTTGGTTTTGACTACCTTGATAAATATCGAAAGGTAAAACCTCAAGGTTTAAAATATTTTGATAACAAATGGTATTTAGCTGGAGAAGACAGTGGATCACTTAAGACTTTTAATTTAGATCAAATACATAATTTAAAAATTGGTAATAAAGCTGATTTATTTCAAATTGAAAATATAAATTTTCCTTTTTCATGGGATAACGAAAAATATTCTATCGAAGCAACAATTAAATTAAAAAAAGATTTGTACGACATAAATAAAAATATGTTTGCACATAATCAAATACAATTAGAAATCAGAGATAAAATTTTACATTGCAAAGTGTCTACAAATGATAACTATGGTTTTATAAAATTTTTACTTCTTTTAGATGACGAAATAGAGATTATAAATATAAGCACTTCAGTTAATATTAAGGAGTTATTAGATGTCAAAAAAAGTTGATCTACAATTGGTAATGAGTGTTCTTTCTTTAATACAAAATCAACAAAAATGGAATCTAAATAATTTTGCACAAAAATTAAATATAGATGAGAAAGAAATATTTTATATCTTGTCAGTAATTACTGACATTTATTCGCAACAAGGAGAATTATTAATTGACTATGAATTTGATGACACTAATAAAGAATTATTATTCAATATTAATCCTTCATTAAAAAATATAATTCAAATAAATGATGGTGAGTTATTTAATTTAATCTTTTTGCTATCTTCAAATTCAATCTATAAAGAGTTAGTTAAAAACAATAGTGATGTTGAAAAATTTTATAATGCAGTTAGTCCATATTTTAATTTAGAAATATTAGAAGAGAATAATGATGGTGTTTTTGAAAATTTAGCATTTTTTGAAGAAAGCATAATCTCATATATAAAACTTGGATCGACAAAGGAAACATTTTATAGAATTCAACCTGTTCTATTGACAACTAATAATGATGGTATTGTTTTAGAAGCTATTGATTTAAATGATGAAAAATTAAAAACTTTTTTAATTAATAGAATCGTAGATTCACTATCTATTGAAGACTTTAGAGAAAGTAAAAAATCTAATAAAATGGAGACTGTTATGAAGTTCACATATTCAAATGAAAAGGTTCTTACTGATATAAACAAAGATGATTATCAATTAAAAAATAACCATGTAGAAGCAAAATTTTATTCCGAATCAAACGCATTAAATTTTGTTATTAAAAATTATGAATATATAGAAATTATGTCCCCACAATCATTAATAAATGAATTTAAAATAAGAAACGATAAATTAAAAAAGAAGTTAAAGATATGAGTTTAATAGAACTTATCATAATAATATTTTTATCCTTGGGTATTTTAGATAAAGAAAAAATAAGAAAATTATTTCGTGTATTCAATAGTTCTGAATCCGATCAAGTTCGTAAAGTTATTGGTGATAAAACAATAAAGCAAAAATGGGTTTGGTTAGAAGAGGAATAATTTTGAATAATAAAAAATTTTTTGAACACTTTAAAGAATTAAATTACAGAATATTAATTTCACTATTTATAGTTTCTATATTTTTCACTATCGTTTACATAAACTACAGCTCAATTTATGAAATTCTAACCTCTCCATTATTGAATGCCGGATATTCAATTGATGAACTAGTTGCTTTTACAATATATGAAGGATTTCAAGTTAAAGTTTTAAATACATTTTTTGTATCAATAGCCTTATCGCTCCCACTAGTTATATTTATTATTGGATATTTTTTTAAACCTGCTTTTGAAAAATTATCTCATAAACTTTTTATATTGTATTTGATTGTTTTTATCATTTTATTTTATCTAGGTATATTTTCAGCATATATAACCCTACCTATAGGTATAGATTTTTTATTATCATTTAATGAATCTGATTTTATTTTAAGAACACAAAATTATTTCCAATTGATTTCTAGAATATCAATTTTATTTGGTATTTCTTTTCAAACTCCATTAGTAATTTATTTTTTAATTAAAAGAGGTATCATAAGTCGAAATATTTTTACAGATAATAGAAAAGAAATATTTTTAGGTGTATTAATTTTTTCTGCAATTATCACACCCACAGGAGATCCAATAACGCTATTTATATTCACAATACCCTTATATATGCTCATAGAATTGGTTTTGTATTTAAGTAAGAGTAAATAATATATAATGTTTACTCCTGACAAATTTCAAGAAGAAGCGGTTAATGATGTAAAAAACGGTAACAATGTATTAGTTGTTGCACCTACAGGTTCAGGAAAAACATACATTGCCGAAAGATCTATTGATCATTATTTATCAAAACAAAAAAATATATTTTATACAACACCCATAAAAGCTCTTTCTAATCAAAAATACAATGACTTTAATAGGCAAGGCATAAGGACTGGGCTGCTTACAGGAGATAGAAGTATTGATAAAGATGCAGAATTAGTAATAGCAACTACAGAAATATTAAGAAATATGATTTTTAGTAAAGACAGTAAATTAATCAATACTGGATTAATAATTTTAGATGAAGTACATTATCTTGCTGATAAAGAAAGAGGAACTACCTGGGAAGAAATATTGATTCATGCAAACAAAGATATAAAATTTCTTTCTCTTTCAGCAACCATAAACAATAAAAATGAATTTTTAGAATGGTTAGTTTCATTAAGAGGAGCAACCTCATTAATTCACTCAAGTACAAGACCTATCCCTTTAGAAATATCTTTAGTTGCTAGCTCTAAGTCGAGTAGAGACTTAAAAATAATTAAATCTACAAAAGATAAAAAAAATAAAAATATATTTAAAATAGAGAAAAAAAATTCACAATTTAATAAACCAAGTTTAAAAGAACAAGCCTCATATTTAAATTCTAGAAATTTATTACCAGTCATATTTTTTTATTTTTCAAGAGAAAGGGTTGAATCAAGTGCAAGACAGTTGTCGAATAGCTTTAAATTAATTGAAAATAGAAATGAAATTAAAAGTAAGTATGATGATGTATTTGGTGATTTAACAACTGAAGAGTTAACACTCCTTAACCTTGATGAGCATATGTGGATGTGGTCAAGAGGTGTAGGTTATCACCATGCTGGTCTAGCCCCAATTGTTAAAGAATTTGTAGAATATCTATTTTTAAATAAATATATAAAATTTCTTTTTGCTACTGAGACATTAGCTTTAGGAATTAATATGCCAGCAAAAGCTATATTTATTGATAGGTTACATAAATATGATGGAATCAAAACTAGACCTATTACTCAGTCAGAGTTTATGCAATTGAGTGGACGAGCAGGAAGAAGGGGTATAGATGATAAAGGTTATGCCTTCTTATCATATGACAGAAGTATAAATAAAGATTGGTATAGCAATCTATTTACACTCAAATCCAGTAATTTAAATTCTGCATTTTCAATTAGTTATTCATCTATATTGAGTTTGTTAAATATATACAGCATGGAGGAATCAATCGAGCTATTGCAAAAAAGTTTTTTTGCTTATCAAAACATGTTTAAAACTGATAAGTTAGAAGAATTGTTTAAAGCAAAGCACAATGTTTTAAAAGAACTCGACTTTATTGACTCAATAAAAGGTAAAGTTTTAAACGAAACTTATAGAGACAATCTAATTCCAGCAATTCATTTGTACCATACAGTTAAAAGTCGGGATGTTGAAATGAAATTAATGTATGTTTCATCTGGAATAAGTAATGAAAAATTAGAATTTACACTAAAGGATGATTTTAATCATTTATTTAACCAATTTTATTCATCAACAGAACAAGTAAATAAAATTGAATTCTCAAATGCCATTAAAAAACCTACACAAATTAATTTATCTTGGTTTAGTGTATTTTATGAGTATATGAAATCTGAGAATATTGAATATGTAATAAATAAATTTAATTTGAATATTGGCGATTTTATAAAGGTTGCAAAAGAAGCATCTGAAATATCTAAAAAGTTGTCAGTTATTTATAAAGATGATAGTTTTGAAGAAATAAATAAAATTTTTGATAATAATTTGATACAAAAAACTATGTCATGAAAACATACATTGTAATTCATAACCTTAATTCAAGAGGTAAAAATCTTTCACAAGAATATGTTGAGTATTTATTTAAAAGTAATGATATTCCTTTTAAATACTTTTCAACTTCAACAATTGATGAACTTAATAATGTTATAGATGAATATTTAGATTGCAACAAATATCAATATTGTGCCATCGGGGGAGATGGAAGTTTAAATTCATTGATTAATGCTTTGATGAATAGAGGTGTTAAGAAACCTGAAGTTGCTTGCTTGCCAGCTGGAAGCGGTTCTGACTTTATTAGAACTTTCGCACTTCCACAAAATATTGAAGAAACAATAAAACATTTAATTACGGATTCTTATTATGAAATCGATATTGGAAAAGTCGTAGCAGAAAATAAAGAAAAGTATTTTATAAATGTTTTGAACATTGGATTTTTGGCTTCTTCAGTAGAAGTAAGTGAAAAGATGCCTAAACTTATACGAAGATTTAGATATCCTATAAGTTTTTGGATAAAAATATTTTTTGCAAAAGCTAAAAAAATTAATATAAATCTAGATAATTTTAAATTTAATAATAATGCATTCAATATATGTGTTTGCAATGCACAATATTTTGGTGGTGGCTGGAATATTTCACCAAAATCTAGCTTACAAGATGGTAAATTCAACGTTCAGATATTCGCAGTATCAAAACTTAAAGCAATGAAAATATTTTTCTTAGCTCAAAAAGGTTTACACCTTAAAGAATCTGATGTAATTCTTAGAAAAGCTTCTAAATTAGAAATAAAAAGCAATGATCCGATAGAGATTGATGGTGATTATTTTGCAAATGGTCCAGCAAATATATTTATAGAAAATTTAGCTATACGTTTTAAAATTTAGTAATATTTAAGGCAAGTTAGGAGTTTTATGGCTAAAAAAGAAACTGAAGAAATAGAAGAACCTACGCTTGAAGATTTAGAAGAAGAAGACATTGAAGAGATAGAAACTCCTCCAGAAGAAGAAGAAAAAGAGGAAGTAGAAACAGAATCTCTTGAAGCAAGGGTAGAAACTGAAAAAAAATCAGCAGATGACACTGATGAAGCCGAAGGTTCGTTCATGTCAGTTGATGCTGCAGAAAAAAGAAATGTAAAAAGCTCAGATTTAAAGTTAGATGAAATTGCTGATGATAAAAAAGATGATGAATTTACATGTTCAATTTGTTTTTTAGTATTAAGAAAAACACAATTAGCAAAACCGAGATCAAAAGTATGCGCTGATTGTGCATAAGTATAATGATTTTGGCTTCGCATTCACTGTAGAAACTGATAAAGAAATACCTAATAATTTGACTGAATCGTTTTTACAAACAATGTCTAATATAGACGAAAATTTATTGACTTACTATACGAATATAGAATTTATAGAATCCCAAAATTTTTTACTTTTTTGCGAAAAGGAGCCTATTGGATACGCAAAGCTGTTTGAAGATAAAGAATATTCACTTCTGACAGAAATATTTATAAAAGAAGAATTTAGAGAACTTTCATTAGGTACATTTCTTTTAAACTGTATTAGAGAATATGTTCAGACAATACAATCTTCATTAAGAACAGTTACTCTCCCAAGCGATAGAGTTGCAAAAAATTTTTATGAAGCAAGTGGAATAACAGCAAGAATGCTATTAATGGAAGAAAAACGTGACCATAATCGCTACAGACCTTGATGGAACCATATATAAAGGGCATACCCTAATTGATGGTGTTAAAAAAGGTTTACTGAAAATTATAAATGAAGGTATTGAAATATATTATACAACTAATAATAGTTCTCAATCTCCTAATGAGATAAAAGATAAGCTTGAAAATTTACTCCAACTAGATATTGATATTTCAAAAGTTATTACACCATTAGTTATTTTTCAAAATTTGTATTCAGATAAAAAATTAAATATTTATATTTATGGATCAGATAATTTAAAAAAATATATAAAAAATTTAAATATGAACGTTACAAGTCTAGAAAATGCAGAAGTAATCTTGATAGGGCGTAAAGAAGAAAATAATAATTCAGAAATAAATAAGATTATTAAAAATGTAAGTTCAGGTAAAAATATAATGTGCCTTAATAAGGATCTTACATTTCCAACTGAGTTTGGTGAAAAGGCTGGTAATGGAGCAGTTGTCAAGATCATAGAAGATGAATTGTCAATTATCATACCTACTTTAGGCAAATCTGGAAATCACTACAGTTCATATTTTATCCAAAACAAAATTACTGTAAATTTTGTAATAGGAGATAGGGTTGATACAGATATTATTTTCGGAAAGAATTTAAATGCAAAAACATTTTTAGTATCTTCAGGTATCAAAAATTATTTAGATGTCAATATTGCTGATATACAACTTAATAAATTTTCAGATGTTGTATCTTTTCTTACTAAACAATCTTAATATAAGATAACCAAATATAAATCCACCTACATGAGCTTCCCAGGAAATATTTTGATCTCCTAGTGCAATAAGTATTTGAGAAATAAACCAAAAAATCATAAAAAATTTCGCTTTGATTGTAGTTGGAAACAAGAATCCAAACGGGACTAGAACCAATAACCTTGCATTAGGAAACATATAAACGTAAGCACCCATTAATCCGGAAACTATCCCAGATGCTCCTACTATAGGAACTAAACTTTCCTGGTTGAGGAAAGTATGAGAAACAATACTTATTACACCTATGAACAAAAGAAAAAAAACATATTTTACTTTTCCAAGTTTATCTTCAACATTATTTCCAAAAATCCAAAAACTCCATAAATTTCCTAATATATGTAAAAAGTTTGCATGAAACAAATTTGCGAATATGACACTTAAAAGTAAATTCTTGTTTGGAAATATCACTTTGAATTGATCGTAAAAGCAACTGTTATTATAAAATTGTGATTCTGATAATGGTGCAAAATTTACAAGTTCACATGGAATCGCTGAGTATTGGTAGAAGAAATTTATTAATTCAATTTGGTTTTTTGGTTGTATCAATATGAAAATTAAAACTGTTGAAATCATAAATACTCTGGAAATAACAGGTGTATTTCTTGCAGGATTTATATCTGATATAGGTATCACTTTATGAACATTATAAGTCACCTATAATGTATTTATGGTTAAGTTGGCAATTGTTTCTTCAAAGAAATATCTTAAATCAAAACAAGCTGTTGATTTTCTAAAGTATCTAGATAATCAAAAAATTAATTATGAGAAATTAATTCTTGAAGACAAGAGTTATGAAAATACATCTAAAAATACTTTTAATTTAATAATAAGTATAGGGGGTGATGGTACTGCTCTAAAAGCTATGAAACTAGGATGGAATAACTCTGTACCTGTTTTAAATCTTGGATCTGGCAGAGTAGGTTACTTAGTAAATTCTTTCGAAAACATTAATTTACACGAATTAGTAAAAAATGATTTCAACAACTTTAAAAAAAGAGTTCCTATTATTCAAAATAATGATGAACAAGAACCAGCATTTAATGAAATAGTTTTAATAAAGAATTCTCCAACACGTATGTTAGATATTCAAATAGAAACATATGAGCAATATGTAAAGGTGAGAGCTGATGGAATTATAATTTCTACTTCTATGGGTTCTACTGCTTACAATTATTCTGCAGGAGGCCCAATAGTACAAACCAGTATTGATTCATTGATAATTACTCCAATATCTCCATTTACAAAGTTTCCAAGATCAGTTGTTTTAGATAAACATTCTGAGATAAAAATTATTGTTCTAAAGAATCAAGATTTCTCTATCCAGTTCGACGGTAATGAACTACAACAAAGTAATGAACCTAACGACTTACCCTTTACTTATAAATTGTCAGATAATTCACTGAAAGTGTTAGAGGAAACCAATAAACCTAAACTAGATCACTTTTTAAACCAAATACTTAGATAATTCTTCACAATAAAAATAAACCTGTTATTATTTTGACGTGACCAAATACATATTTGTCACTGGCGGTGTAGTCTCTGGTCTTGGCAAAGGGATTACTTCTGCGTCTCTAGGAAACCTGCTCAAAGCTAGAGGTTTATCAATTGTCAATCAAAAATTAGATCCTTATATTAATGTTGATCCAGACACAATGAATCCTTTTCAGCATGGAGAAGTTTTTGTTACTGAAGATGGAGCTACAACAGATTTAGATTTAGGACATTACGAAAGATTCACTGGAGTTAATTTAAGAAAAGATGCAAATGTTACAACTGGAAGCATTTACAGAAAGGTGATTGAAAGAGAGCGTAAAGGTGACTATCTTGGTGCAACTGTCCAAGTCATTCCTCACATTACAGATGAAATTAAAAGAAGAATTAAAGGTATATCCAATGAAGTAGATGTGCAAATTACTGAAATAGGAGGCACAGTTGGCGATATTGAGATACTACCTTTTCTAGAAGCAGCAAGACAAATTAGAAAAGAGTTTGGTCAAGAAAATGTTATGTTTGTTCATGTAACTCTTGTACCGTTTATAGGACCAAGTACAGAACTAAAAACAAAACCAACACAACACTCAGTGTCAATGTTAAGAAGTTATGGTATTAGTCCAGATTTAATAGTTCTGAGATCTGAGCAGGAGTTAACTGATGAAATAAAAAGTAAAGTTTCACTTTTTTGTGATGTGAATTTTGAAAATGTTATTAACGCACCAGATCTTGATGATATTTATGATGTTCCTATAAAAATGTATGAGGAGGGTTTAGATTCAGCTGTTGATAAACGTTTAGGATTAAATTCTGATTCCCCCGATTTATCAAGATGGAATGAAATGCTTTCATTAAAAAATGGTGTTGACAAAAATGTAAAAATAGCAATTCTCGGTAAATATTTTGGCTTACCAGATAGCTACATGTCAGTAGTAGAAGCTCTAAAACATTCTTGTCTTCAAAATAAAGTAAATTTAGATTTAGTGTGGATAGATGCAGATAACTATGAGATTGAAGATCTTAAAAATTTAAATGGTGTAGTAGTTCCTGGAGGTTTTGGTTACAGAGGTATTGAAGGAAAAATTGGTGCAATTGAGTATCTAAGAAAAAATAAGATACCTTTTCTTGGAATTTGTTTAGGTTTACAGTGTGCTGTAATTGAGTATGCGCGCAACGTGTGTGGTATATCTGATGCAAATTCTACAGAGTTTTCTCAAACTACAAAAAATCCCGTCATAGATTTATTACCTAATCAAGATTTAGAAGCAGATGATGTCGGTGCATCTATGAGACTTGGTACTTATCCTTGTAAAATTCAACCAAATACTATGACTGAAGACATATATAACAATGAAATAATTTATGAACGTCACAGGCATAGGTACGAAGTAAATAATAAGTTCAGAAATGAATTGGAATCTAAAGGATTAGTATTTAGTGGATTATCACCTGATGAAGATTTAGTTGAAATGATTGAAATTAAAGATCATCCGTACTTTGTAGCTTCACAATTTCATCCTGAATTTAAATCAAGGCCATGGGACCCAGCACCTATGTTCAATTCATTTATAGCTGCATCAAAAGAAATTATATTTTTTGATGAAAATGTAAAAGATGAACATAAAGTCAAAGATTAATCAATCGATAAGTTCATTTTCAGAATATCTTTTATATCAAAAAGGGCTTTCTCAAAACACTGTTGATTCATACACATCTGATTTAACAAAATTATCAAATTATTTACAAAACCAAGACCTGTCAAAAACAAATATAGATAATTTTTTTATAGATATGTCAGAATTTAATTATTCAGTATCAACAAAGAAACGAATGCACTCCAGCATAAAAAATTTTCTAAAATATATTAATGAAATTGAAAACTATGAATCAATAGATATTTCAGATATAAAACTTAAATCTTCTAATAAGCTTCCTGAAGTACTTTCTATAAATGATATCGAAAATATGATAAATTTTTACAATCACGAAACTTATTTAGATTCTAGGAACAGAACTGTTATTGATGTGCTTTATTCTACTGGTTGTAGAGTTTCTGAGCTTTGTGACATTAACTTATCAGATATTGATTTAGATGAGAAATATTTAAAACTGAAAGGAAAAGGTTCAAAACAAAGAATTGTTCCCATTGGGTCTATGTTATATAAAAATCTTTTGGAATATTTAAATGTTAGGAATACATTTTTACAAAACAGGGGAGAACCACTCTTTTTATCTAAATCAAAAAATAAATTAGATCGAACTGCTGTATTCAGAATAATAAAAAAAACTGCTATGAATATTTCTTTACAAGACGATGTTCATCCACATACATTAAGACATAGTGCAGCTACTCATATGCTTGAAGGTGGGTGTGACTTAAGGACAGTTCAAGAATTTTTAGGCCATAGCTCTGTTTCAACCACGCAGATATATACTAAAGTAACAAAAGAATTTTTAGAAAAGGCATTTACAGAAAGTCATCCAAGGTCATGAATGAACTATTTTTAAAAGCAAAAAGAGCTATTAGATTTTTATTTTACAAAGATATAAGTATTGTTGATCAAATTAAAATTTCAAAAATTCTCGACAATGAACAGTTAGAACAACTTTTTTGGAAAATGTCAAAAGCTGACAGGCATCATTCACTAGAAGTTTTAGAAAGAACTATGAAAAATTCAAATAATGAAAATTTATTAAAGCTGTCCTTGTTACATGACGTAGGAAAATCAATATCTGAATATAACTGGTTATTTAGAATAATGGCTGAATTAAAACTTGTAACAAACAGAAAAGCATTTGATTATCTGAACCATGAAGACATAGGTTACGATCTATTAAAAGAAAATATAGATGATCCTGATATAAGTAAATATTATTTTGACAATTTACTTACAGAAAAAAATGAAATATTAGATAAGACTGATTTTTAATGGAATTAAGTTTCTTAGTAGATGCATTAAAATCTTTATTAATCAACTATACGTCAAATAATTCACAAATTGATGAAAGTTTAAATGACTTATTCAGCAGTCTAGAGTCAAAAAATCTAAATAATGAAATTGAAAACTACGCAGAGTTTATATTACTTGCTTCTTCTCTATTTGAATTAAAAGCTAAAAGAATGCTACCTCAAGAAGAAGAAATTGAGTGGATGGATGAAGTGGAAGTTCTTAAGGATAAAGACCTTGCATTTGCAAGACTTTTACAATTTAAAGCATTTTCTGAAATTGGTATTGCTTTAGCTTCAAAAATAAAATATAACGAAAATGAAATCAAGTCATTTAAATATTATCAAACTAAAAATTTGTTTCCTAAACCAGATGTTGAGTACGAAATAAATAAAGATAAATTTAATGAAGTTGCTATTGAAGTTTTTGACAGATTTAAAACAATTGAAGGCTTTAAACATATAGACAAAGATTTGCCAGATTTACAGAAAGCAATTGATGATTTATTACAAGTTGTTGATAAAAGATTAAACATATCTTTCGAAAGCATCTTAAATGATGTAAATTCTGAAAAAGAGGCTATAGCTTTTTTCCTTGCACTTTTAGAAGCTGTAAGATGGGGTTTTGTTATAGCCAGTCAAAACGATGAAGGAATTAAAATAGAAAAAAATTATGAATTATAAAAAAGTTATAACCGCTATTTTGTTAGTTTCTGATGGTTCAGTTAATCATAAATATTTTTTAGAAAATTTTAATATCTCTAATGAAGATTTGATTAATATTTTTGATGAAATAAACAATGAATTAAAAGAAAAAGATTATGGCTTTTACATTAAATATGATGGCAAATCTTCTGACTTAGTAACTTTGAGTTCAATTTCTACTGAATTAGTTGAATTCAAACCACCTTCAGTTTTACGAGGCTTATCAACTCCAGCACTAGAAACATTATCTATTGTTGCTTATGAGCAGCCAGTCACAAAACTCAAAGTAAGTGAGATAAGAGGAGTTGAATCAGAGTCATCTCTTAAAACTTTAGAATCTCGAGGTCTTATTGAAAAATCAGGTTATCTAGATGTTCCTGGAAATCCTCATTTATATATAACAACTAATCTCTTCTTAGAAAAGATGGATATATCATATATTGATGATCTTCCCGTATTAGGTGAATATTTCTCAAATCTAGAGGAAGAGTAAATCTCTTTGAGATTAAATAAATTTATCGCTTTAAATCTTCCAACATCTCGAAGAAAAGCAGATGAATTAATTCAATCTGGTGAAGTGATTGTTAATGACAAAGTACCTGAGGTTGGGTATATAGTTAAACAAAAAGATGTAGTATCTGTTAACAACAAAAAGTTATCAAATAACAATACTCATGAGTATTACAAATTTTACAAACCAAAAGGATATGTATGTTCTCATAACAAACAAGGAAATGCACCAACGATATATGATATAATCGAGAAAAATTATCTTAAATTTGGTGGCAGGTTAGATAAAGATTCTGAAGGCTTGATGTTGTTAAGCACTGATGGTGAATGGTTAAATGAAATATTTCACTCAAAGAATAAGGTTCAGAAAAAATATAAAGTTACTTTAAAAAATAAAATCAATAAAAATAAAAAAATAAGAACCAAAATTAATTACGATGGTCAAACTTTAAAAATTCACAATATAAAAGTTATTAACTCTTATGCGTATAACGTAACATTATTATCTGGTAAAAATCATGAAATACGTAAAATATTTAGATTTAACGATTTAGATATAAGAGAATTAAAACGTGAAAAAATTGGTAAATACACTTTAGGTAATATGTCTAAAGGTCAATTGTCTAAAATAGAATTATGAGTAAAACATTAATAACCTTAGATGGCCCATCTGGTGTAGGTAAAACTACAATAGGTAAACGTTTAGCTTTAGAATTAAACTTTGAATTTTTTTCATCAGGCCTTCTTTACAGAGTTATTGCATTACATAATGAAAAAACCAATTCTTTTAATCTCAATGAATTTGAAATAGTATCTAATGATCCAGTAGTTTGTAAAGTTGACGGAAATGTATACGAAGAAGAAAACCTATATACCCCACAAATTAATAGAAAAAGTTCTGAAATAGCTCAGTTGAGTGAAATTAGAATGGTTGTGTCAAATGTACTCAAATTTTTATTTGATAATTCAAATACTGGGTTAGTTGTTGAAGGAAGAGATATGGGAAGTGTAGTTTTTAAGAATGCTAATTTAAAAATATATTTAGATGCAAGTGAAACAACAAGAAGCGAGAGAAGAATAGCTCAATCTGACAACAAAGAATCAGTTGAAGATATAAGAGCTAGGGATTCAAGAGATATAAATAGAAAAATTTCTCCACTTATTATTCCTGATGATGCAATAGTTATAAACAATGAAAATAAAAGTATTGAAGAGGTAATTGAAATTATTAAAGAGAATTTAAAGCTTCAGTAGCAGTCCATTTCTTATCATTATTAATTCCATATTCTGACTTAGGATTAGTTTCTGAAATATTCAAAATACTCAAAAAATCTGAAATATTTTTAATATTGGATCTAAGTTGCTGAGGTAGTGGAAAATATTCGTCTTCTTCTTTTAATCTAAATTTCTCTAGATTATCAGGATTTATTTTATCTATAATCTCATAAACAAGATGATCTGGTGCAGACGCACCCGCTGTAATTGCAATATTTCCATTCAAATTTAAAGTTTCTATGTCATCAACGTTGTCTACACGATAGGCTTCAACACCCTGATTGTTCACCATACTAACTAGAGCTTTTGTGTTACTTGAATTTTCAGAACCTACAACAAGAACTGTATTTACTTCTGGAAGAATATTTAATATAGCTTCCTGTCTATTGGTTGTCGCATAACATAAGTCGCTTTTTCTAGGCATTTTTAAGCTATTAAATCTATCTTGAGAATATTTCATAATTGGTTCCCACTCTGATAAAGCTAAAGTAGTTTGTGCGAGTAAAGCAACATCATTCCCAATTTCTAATGATTTAACATCTTCAATACTCTCAACTAAATGCATGTTGTCAGGTGAAACACCAATTGCACCTTTTGCTTCATCATGATTTTTATGGCCCACATAAATAATTTGGGTGTTTTCTTTACTAAATTTTTTAGCTTCATGATGAACTTTTGTAACTAATGGACATACAGAATTAATAGTTAGTGAAGATATATTATTAAATTGAAGTTCAATTTCAGGTGCAGTTCCATGTGCAGATAACATAACAATTGCACCTTCCGGGATTTCCTTAGTGTCTTCTACAAAAACAACATTATTTTTTTCAAATTCTTTTACAATCCATTTATTGTGCACTATTTCGTGATAACAATAGATTGTTTCATCATAGATTTTTAATAACCAGTGTAAAGCCTTTATAGCCATTTCAACACCAGCACAGAAACCTCTAGGAGTAACTAAATATAGTTTGTTTACCATATAAATAGAATAGCTATATTTATAATATGACTAAAAATAAAATCCCAGAGGTTTTAATACTTGGATTACCCAATGCTGGTAAATCAACATTAATAAATGCTTTATCGAAAAGAAAAACTTCTATTATTGGTTCTACGCCCAACACAACAAGAGATAAAGTAACTACAACTTTAGAGTTTGATAATAAAAAAAAGCTATTAATTTCAGACATGCCAGGTTTTTTAGAAGATACAGATGATATTAATTTTAAATATCAAGACAATATTTTAAGATATATAAATAAAGCAGAACATATACTTTTCTTAATAGACGTACAATCAAAAAATTATTCTGGTTTGGATTCTATTTTTAAATTAATAAATAATAACAATCTACAAAACAAAACTACAACAGTATTTAACAAGGCAGAAAATTTCCAAATTGAAAATTTAGACAAGAGAATGTATAAATATATATTCAATTCAGAATTATTTATCTCTGCATATCACAAAAAAGGCTTAGACCTTTTAGAAAACATACTTAAAAAACTTTCAAAGAAAAGTACTAAGGATAATGACAAAAAATCTTCCATAGTTATTGTTGGTCGACCTAATGCTGGAAAATCAACATTGTTTAATTCATTATTAAACAATAATAGATCGACTGTTTCAAATATACCAGGAACTACAAGGGATAAAATAAATGAAGAAATTAATTTAAATACTGTTTCGTATCAAATTACTGACACAGCTGGAATTCCAAGAAAAAGGCAAAAGAATCAAATTGATAAGTACTCATCAACTTTGGCTATAAGATCTCTTGAAAATGCATCTTTAACATTAATTGTTGTGGATAGCGAAGTTGGGCTATCTTTTGAAGATAAAAGAATTCTAAAAGAAGCAATAGAGCAAAATGTAACACCTATAGTTGTTTTCAATAAATGGGATAAATTAGACACTTATGAAAAAGACGAAATAAATAACAATATTAAAAACGAGTTAAAACAATATCAGTGGGTAAATGTATTACGTATTTCTGCTTTAAGCAAAAAAAATATTAATTTAATTAGTAAGACCATTAAAGATGTAGAAGATCAACTACACACAAGAATTGGAACTTCAGAGTTAAACATTAAATTTAGAGAATTGTGGATGAAAAATCCGCCACATCCTTTTAGGGGTAAACGAGCAAAACTTAAATATGTGACGCAATATTCATCTTATCCACCAGAATTTTCCTTTAATCTAAGCTCAAGAATTCCAAAAAACTATCAGATGTTTATAGAAAACAATATTAGGCAAAATTACAATATGAAAAATATTTGCTTTAAAGTAAAAATAAATGCATAGTTTTGGGTTTAAATTAGTTGTTTTTGCTGCTGGTTTTTACGTGATTATTAGAATATTTCAAATATTTTTTTATTTAATAAATTGAATGAAAATATACAAATAATATATAAATAAATTTAATATTTTATTGAATTAGGTTGACTTTAATCTATTATTAATACATCCACATTTATGTGGATTTTTTGTATACAAAAAGGAGATAAATTGAGTAAATTTAAAGGATCCAAGAGTTGGCGCCTTATATTACTATTCTCAGTTTTTGCACTTGTAGTTGTCGCCTGTGGCGGCGATACGGCTGAAGAAGAAGTTGCTGAAGAAGCACCTGAAACTACAGCTGCACCAGCTACAACTGCAGCAGCAGCTGAGGAAGCAGCTCCATCAGGACCTGATGGTGTTTATAAGATGGCAATCTACTCAGATCCACAAACACAAAATTACTGGAATTTCCTTGACACAAACAACGATGTTTGGACTGGTTATGTAATGTCCGGTCAGGCAACTAGCTTGTTTACTGTCTCAATGCCTAACTATGTACTTATAGCAAACATGGCAGCTGAGTTAGTAGAAACATCCGTAGATAATGGTGATGGTACATGGACATGGACTGTTCCAGTTGCGGAAGGTTATGAATGGAGTGATGGTACTCCAATCACAGCTAATGACTGGGTATGGACATACAATACTGTTAAAGATCTTGGTTTAGGCGGAAACTTTCTTTCCCTATGGAAATTAGGTAACGATGAACAACAAGGTGTTACAAGTGTTGTTGCTGTAGATGACTATACAGTAGCTATAACTCAAAACTATGATGCTGGTTTATCAGGTTGGCAATATTCTGTTGCTCAAGCACCTGTACTACCAGAAAGTTATTGGGGACAATATGCAACTGATAGAGAAACTCTATTAGCAGCTCCAGCTGAAGAAGCACCAGTAGCAAGTGCATTTGTTTATGAGAAACTTGAACAAGGAGCTTTCTACACATGGTCTTATGATCCAAACACAATGTGGTTCGGTGGTGAAACAACAATTTATAACGGCGGTACATCAATCGCTTGGGATAATGGAGTTGCACCTGCAGTAAATGCATCATTTGGAGACACTTCCGGTGATTCATTTACATATACAAGCGGACCGTTTGTAGGAACAGTAGAATTTACACTTTATGGAGACCAGGATGCGGCTTATCTTGCTTTCCAAAATGGTGAAGTAGATTTTGTACTTAACCCATTAGGTGTTAAGAGAAATCAGTGGGAACAATTATCAAGAGAACCTGGAGTTACACAAGTATCTAACTTCTCAAATGGTATGCGTTATATGGCATTCAACTTGAGAATATTCCCAGGTAGCGATAAAGCATTTAGACAAGCAGTTGGTTGTATTGTTGATAAAGAGTTCATTATTAATAATGTTCTTCAAGGTATTGCAATCAATATGGATGGACAAATGCCAGAAGCATTATCTGCATGGGTAGCACCTGTTACCGGTGTTCTCGCAGATTGTGATGGTTTATCCGCTGAAGAAAGATTCAATAAATCAGTTGAAATTTTACAAGCTGGTGGTTGGACTGCATCTGACTGGGGAAGTCACCCAGGTGGTGCTGATAGAGCTATCGCTCCTACAGGATTAAAAGGTCCTGGTGGAACAGCTCTTCCATCAGAGACTATGTTGCTTTATGCACCAGGTCCTGGATATGATCCAATTAGATCAACATTCTCGCTATTTATAGCTGACTGGATGCAACAACTCGGATTCGATGTAGTTGCTAGACCAACAGGCTTCAGCGTAATTGTTGATAAAGTCTTTACACCAGAAAATTGTAAAGATTGGTATTTTTATATGTTAGGTTGGGGTCTAGGTTCATTCCCAGATCACCCAGAAGCATTCTTCGCATCTAAAAATGATGTATGTGAAGGTGGATTCAATACACCTGGATATAACAATCCAGCTTTCGATGCTAAAGCTGATGAGTTTGCAGCTGCAAAAACAGTTGCTGAAGCACAAGCAATATCGAAAGAAATGGAAGCTATGTTGTTTGAAGATATGCCATATATAGTATTGGTTACAACACCAATTCTTGAGGTATATAGAGGAACAGATGTAGAATATCCATTTACAACTGTACTTGATGGATTAACTCAGACTGGTTCTGGTTATCCTTCTAACGTAAAAGTTAACAAGTAAGTAAAAAAAATTAATCAAAGGTGGGTGCTGGTCACCCACCTTTGATATTTAGTTTTAGAGGATTATAATTTAAAAAAATGGCAAAATATCTTATCAATAGAGCTCTTCAAATGTTTTTGGTATTTTTTATTTTTCTCACCTCATCATATTTATTATTTAATGCAATGCCAGGTAATGCATTTCAAAGTCTTCTATTGAATCCCAATCTTCCCCCTGATGCTTATGAAAAAACTCTCGCACTATATGGTTTAGATAAACCGTTGTTTGAACGTTTACAACTTTATATTATTAATTTTTTTAAAGGCGATTTTGGATATTCCTATATTTATTTCCCAAAATCACCTGTTGAATTAATTGCTGAAAGATTACCTAGAACTTTGATGCTGTTTTCTATAGTTAATATTTTTGCTTTTTATACAGGATTTTTAGTTGGTAAGATTCTTGCTTGGAGAAGAGGTTCGAAATCTGAAACTTGGATTACTATAACTTCTGTTTTTTCATATACAGTTTTCTATCCTTGGTTTGCATTGTTGATGCTATATTTTTTCGGATTAAAGCTTGGATGGTTGCCCATTGGAAAATTTTTATATCCTGAAAAATGGTACGATGCTCCATTTGACTCTGATGTAATATTTGTAAACATGATATGGTTTACTGTAATCATTACACTTGTTCAATTTATAGCCTATGTTTTAACAAGAAATATAGAGTCAATTTCTATTAGGAGGAATCTTAGATTTACTTCATTTGTTTTAATTCTGATAGGTAGTTATTTTTATTGGGGCACAGGCGAGGCCCTAGTAAGAAGACCTTATGCTGCAGATATTGCTTATCACATGATTCTTCCTGTCTTTACAGTGACATTGTTAGCTTTTGCTGGAACTGCGTTATTAACAAGAACAACAATGATGGAAGTTTTAAAAGAAGATTATATTTTAACTGCTAGAGCTAAAGGACTGAGTCAAAAAAGAATTAGGGATAGACACGCAGCAAGAACAGCATTATTACCCGTTGTTACTTCATTTATATTTACAATAGTTACAAT
The DNA here is from genome assembly GCA_902610815.1 of uncultured Candidatus Actinomarina sp. Taxonomy (GTDB): domain Bacteria; phylum Actinomycetota; class Acidimicrobiia; order Actinomarinales; family Actinomarinaceae; genus Actinomarina. Next base: position 280,994 of record CACLXG010000001.1, on the reverse strand, counting down.
TATTGATGGTTCAGTTCTTACTGAACAGATATTTTCCTGGCCTGGAATGGGTCAATTAATACTCCAAGCTGTATTGAGAGAAGATATTCCTGTTGCGATGGCTACATTTTCTTTCCTAGGAATTTTTGCGTTAGTTGCACACTTTTTAGCAGATATTTCATATGCTTATCTAGATCCACGAATAAGGATAAAATCACAAGGATAAATTATGTCAAACATAGAAAAGGAAGCAAGAAAAAAAATACGTAGAGCAGCAATTAATAAAAACTGGACTCTTTTCAAACAAAGTAGATTAGGAATTGTTGGTCTTGGTATAGTTTTGTTTTTTGCATTTTTAGCAGTATTACAACCTATTCTATTTTTAACTGGCGTATGGAATGAAGGAGTTTATGATCCAGTAGTCGGATATGAGCCTGAAAGATTTGAGTTATTAGTTGTAGAGTGTCCCCAACAATATCCAACTGAAAAGTATCAAGAACCAAATGATTGCCCAGCCAGGGGAGAAGTAAACAAGGTTCTTGTATTTGATCCTTCAGTTTCGGTTGGAGATTATTATGAGACAAGTTTACAACCTGCACCTCCATCAAGTAAACATATCCTAGGAACAGATTCATTAGGTCGAGATATATTTTCACAATTGATGGAAGGCTCCCAAGTAGCTTTTCTCCTAGGATTACTTAGTGCTACTGTTGGTGTTGCTCTCTCTACAATTTTGGGTTCTATTGCTGCTTTCTTTGGTGGTAGGGTCGATGCATATTTAATGAGACAATCTGACCTTGTCCTAATGCTACCTTTTCTACCTTTGTTATTTATTATTTCAGCTTTTGTAGAGTTGAAAGTATGGCATTTAGCTGTAGTTCTTGGAATACTTGGTGGACTTGGTGGATCAGTAATAACTATTAAATCAGCCGCATTGCAGGTTAAAGTAAAACCCTTTGTTGATTCTGCAAGAATAACTGGTGGAAGTAGAATGAGAATCTTATTTTCACACATATTACCCAATGTTGCACCTCTTGCTTTACTCTTTATGGTCTTTAGTGTTACAGGCGCAATTGCATCTGAATCCGTATTATCATTCTTAGGTTTATTAAATATTGATATGAGTTGGGGTCTAATGATATATTTATCACAAACTGATGGATATATATTTTCAGGTCTTAAATATTGGTGGTTAATTTTGCCAGCTGGACTATCAGTTACTTTTCTAGCTGGTGGTTTTTATCTAGTTGGTAGAGGATTAGACGAAGTATTTAATCCAAGACTTAGGGATAGATAAAATGGATGAAAATATACTAGAAGTAAAAAACCTTAATATGCATTATGAAACAATAAGTGGTGATGTTGCTGCAGTAAAAGATATTACATTTCATGTTAAAAAAGGTGAATCTTTTGGGTTAGTAGGAGAGTCAGGTTGCGGTAAGACTTCTGTTGCAATGTCTTTAGTGCAACTTCAAGCAGATAATGCAAAAATCTCAAGTGGAAGTATTACTCTTGATGGACAAGAATTAATTGGTTTGTCTGAAAACGAACTTAGATCAGTAAGGTGGGATGGAATAAGTATAGTTTTTCAAGGTGCAATGAATGCTTGGAACCCTGTAATTAAAATTGGCGAACAAATTAGAGAAGCTATACGTGAACATTACCCCAACAATACTAAGTTACAAAATATTGAAAAAATAAAAGAATTATTTGAGATGGTAGGACTAAGTGAAACCATTATAGACAGATTTCCCCATGAATTATCTGGCGGAATGAAGCAAAGAGCTGTAATTGCCTTAGCTTTATCGTGTAATCCAAAATTAGTGATTGCTGATGAACCTACGACTGCATTAGATGTAGTTATTCAAGATCAAATTTTAAATGAGATTAAAAAAGTACAAGACCTACTTGGTTTGAGCTTAATTTATATATCTCATGATATAGCAGTTATTGCTGAAATGACAGAAAGAATGGCAGTTATGTATGCTGGTAGAATTGTTGAGAGTGGACCTACAAAAGATATATTTGCTAATCCTAGGCATTCATACACTAGAGCACTGCTTGAGTCAACACCTTCTGTTGTTGGTGATAAAGTAAAACTAAATTCTTTAGATGGTGAACCACCTAGTTTGATTGATGAAGAATTTGGATGTTCATTTTCACCAAGATGTTCAAATCCCACAGAAAACTGTAAAAGCGGAAAATCTGAAATGGGTTTAATTGAAGTCGCTGAAGATCATTTTGCTGACAAATGTTGTGTGGAGTGTGGATAAATGAAAAAAAATTTAATCGAAGTAAAAAATTTAGAAAAATATTTTGAAACCTCTGCTGGACTTTTTTCTCGTAAAAAATCAACAATAAAAGCTGTAGATGGAATATCTTTTGAGATACCATTTGGTGAAAGCTTAGGATTAGTTGGTCAAAGCGGTTGTGGAAAAACAACAACAGCTCGTGCCCTTTGCCTTTTAGATGAAAAAACATCTGGAGAAATAAATTTTTATAATTCTGATACTAAAAATATGGAGAGTATTGACAATCTCAATGATGAAGAATTGAAATCATTTAGAAGAAATATACAAATGATATTTCAAGACCCTTATGAGTCATTAAACCCTAGGTGGAATATAAAAGATATAATACTTGAGCCTTTAAATATACATAATATTGGTAGTTTGAATGAAAGGGAGGATGCAGTAGTTGAAATTTTAAAAACCGTTGGATTAACACCTCCTGAAAATTATTTACCAAGATACCCCCACGAATTATCAGGTGGACAACGGCAGAGAGTTTCTATAGCTAGAACACTTATCATGAAGCCAAAATTTGTTGTTTGCGATGAACCAACTTCAATGCTTGATGTTTCAATAAGAATTTCAATAATGGATTTAATGTTAAATCTTGCAAAAGATTTAGAAGTCTCTTATTTATACATTACACATGATCTAGCAGTTGCAAGGTACATGTGTAATAGGATTGCTGTTATGTTTAATGGAAAAATAGTTGAGATAGCAGAAACAGAGGAACTTCTTAAAAACCCAGTTCATCCATATACGAAAAGATTAATATCTTCAATACCAGTTCCTGATCCAACATATGAAAGAGTTGTATACGATATTGACTTTACAGAACTTGAAAACATAATTTCCACAGACACTAAAAATATTGGTATGGTTGACATAGGAAATGAACATTTTGTAGCTACTCATGACGTTAAAGGAATTCTTTGAGTTTTAGGGACATATTTCTTTTACCTAACCTCATTACACTTATACGTTTCTTTTCAGCAATTTATCTCTTTATTAATTTCATTCCAGATGAATTTAATTCATATATTCTAATTTTTATTATTGCTTTAATAGGGTTATCAGACTCTTTAGATGGAATAGTTGCTCGAAAATTTAACTTAGTATCTAAATTAGGAATAATTCTAGATCCTTTAACCGATAGGGTAGTATTTATAATATTACTATTTTGGTTATCATCAATTATTCCTCAATATTTGCTATATGCTGTATTAGTAAGAGAAGTTCTAGTTTTGTTAGGCTCTATATACGTTTTGTTAACTGGTGCTAGTATTAATGTTTCACAAAAAGGAAAGATTGCAACTGTTTTCTTATTTGTTCTTATTTGCTTATATGTATTAAATTCTTCAGTTACAATTCCGCTTTTATATATACTTTCAATTGTTGTTATAATTTTTTACTTTTATGTTGCATTTGAATATTTGTACAACTTAATATATAAGAGTGGATAACGAAACAATACCTTTAGATTCATCAAGCAATAATGCTGAAGAACCTTTATATATACTTTCTCTATTAAACAACGAAGTAATGTCATCATCATGGAAATTAATGGCTAAAAACTACAGTATTGGAAGGGCATCAGATAATAACATAATATTAGATGATATTACAGTGTCTCGGAAGCATGCGCTATTGTCAGTAGATACAAACGAGATTAAAATTTTAGATAATAACTCTACTAATGGAATTTATATTAACAATGAAATTAAAAATGATTATTTACTTAAATCCGGAGATAAAATTCAAATTGGTAAATATATATTATTACTTACCGAGGTTACGTAGTGAATATTGGTCAAGTTGTTAAAGCTTTACAAATAAAACATCCTTCAGCTTCCATATCAAGAATAAGATTTTTAGAAAAAGAAGGATTGATAAATATAAAAAGATCTTCTGGCGGTACAAGGAAATTTACTAATAAAGATATAGAAAAGATTTCAAAAATTATAGATCTTCAAGAAAATCAATTCTACAGTCTAAAGGCAATCAAAAATAATCCGTCATTATTAAAAAGTAGTAAAACAAAAAGTATTAAGATTAATGATTACTCATTAAGAGATATTCTTAAACAATCTGGATTGTCTACTGAACAATTTAATGAACTAATATCTTATGACTTCGAGATTGAAAAACAAATATACAAGAACGAAGATTTAAACAGGTTGAAAGCTTGGTCATATTTTTACTCTCTTGGTTTAGAGCCTAAAAATTTTTCAGTGCTTAAATCTATAAATGAAAGATCCAATGATTTTATAGAATTCATTAAAAGTTTATTATCATCAGATTTTGAAGAAGATGAAAGTTTAATTATTGAAAATTATACTATTTTAATTAGGAGCTATTTATTAAAAGATACTTCTTAATATTTCTTGTTTTATTATTTGTTACAACTAATTCTTTTGCTGATGAACTAGAAGATAACTTTTTAACAACTGAATATTATTTATCATATGATCTTGATAAAGATTTATTTTTATATAAAAGTAATATAAATGAAGAAATATCACCGGCATCAATCACAAAACTAATGACAGCTCTGTTACTATACGAAAATACAGATCTTAATGATATAGTAACTATTTCTTACCCTGATGGTTATGATTTTGAAGGAAAAGTAGCGTATTTAGAAGAGGGAACACAAGTCTCTGTAGAACAGTTACTTGAATTTTTATTAGTATATTCTGCAAATGACTCTGCATATGCAACTGCAATGCACATATCAAATTCAGTTGTAGATTTTGTTGAATTAATGAATATAACAGCATCTAAATTAAATATGACAAAGACTAAATTTAAAAACCCTGATGGTTTAGACGAGACGAATCATTACACAACACTTAATGATTTACTAATTTTATCTAAATATATATTAAAAAATACAAAACTTATTGATATAACAAATAAATCAAAATTTTACTTTGATCACAACGGAACTGTTAAAAAATTTATAAATACAAATAATATTATTGATGAAGGATTTAAAGGCTTAAAAACTGGTTGGACTACAGATGCAGGATTAACGTTCATTGGATACAATCAAGATTACAATAGGAATATAATCACTATTGTTAATAAATCATTTGTAGATCAAGATAAAGAGTCACATTTCTTTGATACTTTAAAACTTTATCAAGAATCCTTATCTAATTTTGATGACAATTCATTATTAAAATCTTCTGATGATGTATACATGATAAATAACTCTTTTAATTCTTTGTCGTACCTATTGGAATATGATGTATCTAAATTTGGAAATATAAATATTCCAACAACCATGTATTTAGTAGAAATAAATAATTCAATAATAAAACTTTCAAATAATTTTGATGATGAAATATTGAAAATACCTTTGATATCTTCAGAAAAAGCTGTCAATTATAATTTCCTTCTGTCAAATGTAATATCTAAATTAGTCCTATCTGACTAGAAAAAAATTTAATAAATATTAATCTTTTTTTATGAATGAAAATGTTGTCGTTGAAGTTTCAGGAATAAGGTTAGAAGAAGATTCAGAAACACCAATCATGCTTTTACATGATCCTGATACTTCTAGATTTCTTCCTATATGGATTGGGACTATTGAAGCAGTATCTATTGCTTATGCACAAGAGGGCTATGTACATCCAAGACCACAAACCCATGATTTACTTATTGATATTGTTGAATCTCTAAATGCATCGATAACTGAAGTTTCCATTACAGATATAAAAGATAAAACTTATTATGCAGAAATTACCTTAAACACAATTGAAGGAAATGTAACTTTATCATCTAGGCCTAGTGATGCTATCGCATTAGCTATAAGATCAAATTCTAAAATTACAGTTAATAATGATATATTTAGTCAAAATTCAATCATATTAATTGATGACAATAATCAGGATATTAAAGAATTCGCTGAATTTATTGATGATATTTCACCTGATGATTTTCTCTAAATCCTTGAATAACTGTTTTAATCTAGTAGATTAAAACTATGCAACAGGGTTACACAGGACCAGAAGTTTGTAAAATAACTGGTATATCTTATAGGCAATTAGATCATTGGACATCAACAGGTCTTATCAATGCTTCTATTAGAAATATTAAAGGTTCAGGTTTTCATAGATTATATTCTTTTAATGATATTGTCTTAGTTAAGCTTGTTAATAAATTGCGTGATGCAGGTATAAGTTTACAAAAAATCAGAGTTGCTTTAGAAAATATTTCAAAATTACTGGGTAAAAAGAAAAACGTCACAGATGTATCAATATTTTCTGATGGATCATCCATTTATATATTAACTGAAAATGACCAAATGATTGACTTACTTAAAAAAGGTCAAGCAGTATTTGGTATTTCACTAGGGCCAGTTCACACTGAAACGGAAGCAGAAGTATTTTCTCTATTCCCAGAAAAAATTTCTGCTGAAAATAGATGAAATTTGCACATTATTCTGAAAAACTATTTTCTGAGCATTTAGATTTATTTAACATTCAATGGATATATGAACCAACTAGCTTTCCTCTAAAGTGGGGTAGAGGTGCTATTAAAATGATGTTTACACCAGATTTTTATTTACCCGAATTAGATGTTTATGTTGAAATAACAACTATGAATCAAAATTTAATAACAAAAAAACAAAAAAAGATAAAATTAGCTAAAAAATTGTATCCGAATTGTAATTTTAAATTAATTAACGAATCACAATTTTACAACTTTTTAAATAATGATAATGAGATACTAATTAAGAAAACTGTCGCTAGCTGAATATTTCAGAAGGGAAGCAGGATCTTCAATCCCAGCTATTTTTGCTATCTTTAATTCATTATCAATACTCGTATTGCTCATCAATCTATTGTCAGTATTAAGTGATATATTAAATCCTAAATTATGCAATCTTGATATTGGATGATCTTGAGGACTTTTATACATATTTGTATGCAAATTAGATGTAATACATATTTCTAATGGTATATTGTTCTGCAATACGTAATCTGCAGTATTACCCAATTCATTATCTTCATTAATATCTTCAATAATCCTAACACCGTGTCCTATTCTTTTTGCTCCGTTATCAAGAGCTTCTTGAATTGAATTAACGCCGTCACCTTCACCTGCATGGATTGTTATATTAATTCCTTCATTTTTAACTTTTAAAAAACTATCTTTATACATTGAAGGTAAATAGTTTAATTCAGGTCCAGCAATGTCAAAACCAATAATTAGCTTTTTGTAATCTATAGCTAGTTCAGCAACAGCTTTAACATTGTCAGGGTCATGACGCATTCCACAAAGAATTAAGCCAGAAACAATACCACATTCATTTTCAGCCTGTTTAAAGCCCGAATTGATGGCATTGATAACATCTTTAGGGGATAGGGTGTCATTTACAGAGTAAAAAGGGGCATATCTAGATTCATAAAAATTAATATTATTTTGATGCATATCTAATGCTGCTTCATAAGCTATCTGTTCTAAATTACTGAAAGTTTGCATTAAAGCAATAGAATGCGTGAAGGCTTCTAAATAATTTTCTAAGGAAGTTGAAGAGGATCGATCAAAAAAGTCAGCGACATTATCAATCTCAACTATAGGTTTATAATCTATCTGTTTTGCTAAGTCTCTCGCAGTAGAAGGCCTTAAACCTCCATCTAAGTGATCATGTAATACTTGTTTATACATAACGCAACATAATATATATTATAGGACAAATGCGCAGTTTATATAATTTCACGTATTACACTCTCCTTATGTGTTAATGGTAACCAATGATCTGCATTCTCAACTTCTTTAACTGTTACATTCGTTCCTGATGAATTTAATCTGTTAATCATTTTTTCGTTTAATTTTACAGCAGCATCATTTTCGCCAAATAAAAAAGTTACTTCAATGTCATGTACTCTTCTCCATTGACTAGACAGCTCTAGATTATAATCTATGTTCGAATACCATGATATAGATTGTGTCATTCCGTTTTTAAAATGCTTAATTAACGAATCAATATCAATATTATGAATTTTGCTATCTAGATTATGTGTAGTAAATAAATTATTCAATGATAGATCTATTAATTGGTAGTCAATTTTTGGTGTTACTCTGTATGCAGATCTAAAGAATAAATCTAGATTTGTTGAAAGTATTTTGTTTGCTTCTTCAGGATTTTGAAATGAACTTATATAGTGCTGTCCTTTATTAAAGTTTAATTTATCATAAATATCTGATGAAGGAAATTCAGTACCACCACATATAGAAACTAATTTGTCTATTTTCACATTTCCCCTGCAAGCTATGGACCATGCAACAATAGAACCCCAATCATGTCCGACTACAGTTAGATTATTAGAAAGGTTTAGTTTATTTATTAAATTTTCTATATCTAGTGATAAGTTTTCAATATTAAAGTCGCTTACAATAGAATTTTGTATGGATGATAGAGGGTAACCTCTTTGCTCAACAACTGTAACTCTTAATTTATCTTTCAAATCGTTTTTTATGTCATCCCAAAAGAACATATTAGAAGGAAATCCATGTAAAAAAAGTACATCTCTCCCCTCTCCTTCAGAAGTGTAAGATAATTCAAAATCATCTAATTTAAGTTTATTTATCATATAATTCTATTTTTTCTTAATATAACAATAATTAAACATGCAGCAAAAAATAACCATTGTAAAGCGTAACTTAAATGCGGTGCATCATATGGTTCTTCTAGATTTATACACTCTACTCCACCCCCACAAGCTTCAGTAAGCGTTAGATAATAATTAGGTAGTACTACATTTGTTTCTGATTCAATAAAATCTTTATCTATCCTAAATAAATACTCAGAATTTGAAATATCATCTTGACCAAAAGATTGTTGATCATATTTCATAAGTCGACCAACAAATAATATCTCCTCCTGCGGAAAAGTTTTGTTCACATTCTTATCTAATGGGATCCAACCATTATTCACTAACAAGTACTTATCATTATTACTTTCTTTATACAAGGTAATTAAGTGAAAGCCATTTTGACCATTATTTACTCTTGAGCGTAAATACCAATCTCTTATTTTTGTAAAATTTTTATTATTTTTAATTATAATTTTGTTAAATTCAAATACGTTTTCATCATTATTTGAATAAAGATCTGATATTGAAATAGATGAAGATATACTATTATTTTTAAATTCATTTAGCATAATTTTATCATTTTGGAAGCTAATAAATTGCCAGTATGAAAGACTCAAAAATATTAAAACTATAAAAAAACCAAAATAAAAAAGGAATTTATGTGGAATTTTGTTTAATTTTTCCATGAAGTGTCTCCTCTTCTCTTGTCTCCATGTGAAAAAACACCATTATTTAAACCCGAAACACAAACACCACCAAAATACATATCATACTCTTCTGTAATTGTAATATTTTTGTCAATCTCCAATGAACCAGGTTCTGCTCTAACTGTACCATCTCCATTTACATGAAATCTTGGAGCATCAATAGCTTGTTTCCAGTCATTGTGCATAGAATAATTTATTAAGACTTGTGCAATAGCTGAACTAATTCGATCTGCTCCTGGTGATCCTATAGTTGTAATACCATCATCAGTTTTAATTACTAAAGGACTCATGTTCGATATTAATCTATCTCCTTTTGTATCTCCTAAGAAACCTTGAGGGTTAAGCTCAATTTCACCAAGAGAGTTATTGAAATACATCCCAGTATTTGGACATAGGACGCCAGAACCGTAGCCACTTGAAAATGTTATTGAGAAATGATTATTCAAATCATCTGAGGTATTGACTTGAATCGTAGAAGATGAGCGAGAAAGATTTAAGATTTCTTGTTTTACGATTGTTTGTCTATCACCAAAAAATTCATAATTATTTTTTCTTGTTTTATAAACGTCTATTAAAGATTGGATGCTCTTACCGTTATTAAGTTCTTCAATATATTTTAAAACCATTAGTCCTCCAATAGATGGTCCAGCATGGCCAGTAAGATTTAAATTTTTATAACTAAAATTGAATTTACTATCTTCTATTAATTTATAATTTTCAAAATCTTCCGAAGTTACATGTCCACCCTCTTGTTTTATGGTTTTAAGTATTTCTTTAGAAACATCTCCTTCATAAAAATCATTAAAACCCTCACTTGCTAAATGATTAAGTGAATCGCTTAACTTATCTAACTTAACAATTCCGTTGTCTATATTGTTTGCAACATTTTCTAAAATTATTTTTGAATAGTCGTGCCACATAAAAATTGGCTCTAATGAATGTTTGAAATAATCTTTTGTTGGCTGAGTTAATTTAAATCCATTTTTTGCAATTTTGCTCGGAAATTCTAATAATTTATCTAAAGGTAGTGATGCATAATTCTGATATAAAAAATCCAAAATTTTATATATACCAGGAACTGCAAATGTATTTGCTCCTTTACATGTTTCCACATGTCCACCATAAGTCAACACCACCCTATGCTCTTCATGATCATTACCTTTAAAATTTTTAGGTGAAACAAAATAACCATCTATTGTGTGTGATTTGTTAGTTTTACCATCATAAAGAGTTAATAGGCCTGAGGATGTTGGGGCAACTACACCTAGATCGGTAACCATAGAGGTTACAATACTTGTTATCATTACATCAGCAGCATTTGGTTTTAAGTCTTTGATAGATTCAGCTGCTTCAGAACTATATTCCGCAGTGCTTGATAAAGAAACTTTCATTTAAACAGTGTAGTTTATAACTTTTATATGCAAAAATATATATATGAAACAGGACGTAATTAAATTTGATAATCATATTTATCAAATTGATGTTTTCATGGAAAATAAACCAGGAAGAATGTCTTGTTACTATATAGATTCATCTAATCCAATATTAATTGAAGTCGGTCCATCGAAGTCTTTTCCTTATTTGATTTCAAGTTTAGAAAGTTTAGGTATAAATCAAGTTAACAGATCTGCTATAACACATTTACATCTAGATCATGTTGGTGGAATCGGACATTTAGTTGAAAAGTTTAAAGATCATTTTGTATACATTCATGAATTAGGACTAAAACATTTACCTAACCCAGAGAAATTATGGAAAGCAGTTTCTGAAGTATATACAGAAGATTGGCTATCTACTAATTGGGGTGAAATTAAACCAACACCATTAAATAATATACATTCACTCAAAGATAAAGAGTTGATCGATTTAGGTAATGGAAGAAAATTAGAAGCAATCTATGGACCCGGACATGCAAAACATCACTATACATTTTATGATGCATATTCTAAAACACTATTTATGGGAGATACACTAGGATTAATTTATCCTCATGGAGACTTTGTTCAACCCAACCTTCCACCACCAGATTTTAATAAAGAATTACTATTCAACACATTAGATAAGTTATATACACTAGATCTTGAATATTTAGCTCTTGCTCATTTTGGAATACATAAAAATCCTTATGAATTAATAGTCAATGCTAAAGAAAGTATTGAACTCTGGATTGACTTTGTAACAAAATTGCCAAATTTATCGATTGATGTAGCTGCTGAATCCCTACAAACATGGTTAAGTAGCAATTATAGAATTCTTGGTGTAGATGAAGATACTATCAAAAATTATTTAGATAACGGAAATTTACAAATGCAAATTCAGGGAATTAAAAATTTTTTAGAAAATACTTAACTTACTTTAATTATCTTACTTCGGAAGTAAATATGTATTGGAGCAATAAAAAATTCTGTAAGTATTCCAAAAAAGAAATATAGGTCAATCTCAACATTTCTTATTATTAGTAAAGAAATGATCCTTGATATGAGAACAATAGTCCACAATACTGTTAAAAAATTAAGGTAAAAAATCTCTTGAGTTCGTAAATATTGAATACAACCGAATGTACACATTAAATACAAACTTAATGGATATGTTAATAAATTTAAATGTCCATTACCTCCAGTATCAGCAATTGCTAGGACTTCTAGATATGTTTGTTGAAAAAAAAGAAAAGTTGAATTAGGAAAAAAAACTGAATAAACAATCAACAATGAACTGTTTATTAGCAAAAATGACAAAAATAAATTTAAAAATTTTGTGTATTGCATATTAAGTAATTATAAAAGAAAAACCCCTAGTTTCCTAGGGGCTCTTCTTTAAAAGTCGGCAGTGTCCTACTCTCCCAAGGGGTTGCCCCCCAAGTACCATCGGCGCTAATGGGCTTAACTTCCGTGTTCGGAATGGGAACGGGTGTATCCCCACTGCTATCACCACCGCAAATCTACTTCTTAAAAATTCTATAGCAAGCGCTCAAGCTAGGTATTCAGCTCAAGCCCTCGACTTATTAGTATCAGTCAGCTACATACATTACTGTACTTACACTTCTGACCTATCAACCTTATGTTCTATAAGGAGTCTTAATCGGTTAACCCGATGAGAAATCTTATCTTAGAAGGGGCTTCGCACTTAGATGCTTTCAGTGCTTATCCTGTCCGATCGTAGCTAACCAGCCGTGCTCTTGGCAGAACAACTGGCACACCAGCGGATCGTTCATCCCGGTCCTCTCGTACTAGGGACAACTTTCTTCAAATTTCTTACGTGCGCGACGGATAGGGACCGAACTGTCTCACGACGTTCTGAACCCAGCTCGCGTTCCTCTTTAATAGGCGAACAGCCTAACCCTTGGGACCTGCTCCAGCCCCAGGATGAGAAGAGCCGACATCGAGGTGCCAAACACCCCCGTCGATATGGACTCTTGGGGGGTATAAGCCTGTTATCCCCGGAGTACCTTTTAGCCGATGAGCCATGGCGCACCCACATGCAACCATGGGATCACTAGTTCCTACTTTCGTACCTGCTTCACTTGTTTGTGTCACAGTCAAGCCACCTTTTGCACTTACACTCAATGCGTGATTGCCGTCCACGCTGAGGTGACCTTAGAGCGCCTCCGTTACTTTTTTGGAGGCCACCGCCCCAGTGAAACTGCCTACCAGACAATGTCCCTGATCCGGATAACGGATCTAGGTTAGAAGGTCAATATGAAGAAAGTGGTATCTCAAGGATGACTCCACAATGACTAGCGCCATTGTTTCAAAGTCTCCCACTTATCCTGCATACTGCATACCAACATTCAATATCAAGTTGCAGTAAAGGTTCCGGGGTCTTTCCGTCCTGTCGCGCATAGTGAGCATCTTTACTCACATTGCAATTTCGCCGAGTCTCTGGTTGAGACAGTACTCAAATCGTTACACCATTCGTGCAGGTCGGAACTTACCCGACAAGGAATTTCGCTACCTTAGGACCGTTATAGTTACGGCCGCCGTTTACTGGGGCTTAATTTCAAAGCTTCGCCGAAGCTAACCTCTCCACTTAACCTTCCAGCACCGGGCAGGTGTCAGAGGATATACGTTGTATTAGAACTTTGCATCCTCCTGTGTTTTTGATAAACAGTCGCTTGAGTCTGATCACTGCGGCCCTTTCAAGCTTATAAAGTTAATTAATCACTTTACTTGGGCGTTCCTTCTCCCGAAGTTACGGAACTATTTTGCCGAGTTCCTTAACCAGAGTTCTCTCGCTCGCCTTAGTATTCTCTACTTGTCCACCTGTGTCGGTTTGGGGTACGGGCACTAATAAAACTAACTAGAAGTTTTTCTTGGAAGCATGGAATTAATGACTTCGCCTAAAAGCGGCTCGGCATCGTGTCTCAAGTTTATTGTTAACGGATTTTCCTATTAACAACCCTACACACTTACCCCAGGACAACCATCGCCTGGGATCATCTATCCTTCTCCGTTACTCCATCGCTAATCTAGTAATATGTGGGTCGGTAGGCCCCGAAGGGCTTTCCTTAGCAACATATATTCGATTTGGGCGTGTTATTAGTGGTACAGAAATATCAATCTGTTATCCATCGACTACGTCTCTCGACCTCGCCTTAGGTCCCGACTAACCCTGGGCGGACGAACCTTCCCCAGGAACCCTTGGACATTCGGCGGAAGAGATTCTCACTCTTCCTTCGCTACTCATGCCTACATTCTCACTTGTATGGTCTCCACAACTAACTTACGTTGTTACTTCACTGTCCATACAACGCTCTCCTACCGATCTTACCTCCTGGATATAAATATCAAGATTAGTAAGATCCCATAGCTTCGGCAGTATGTTTAGCCCCGTTACATTTTCCGCGCGAGAACATTCGACCAGTGAGCTGTTACGCACTCTTTAAAGGAATGGCTGCTTCTAAGCCAACCTCCTGGCTGTCTGAACACTCTCACATCGTTTCACACTTAACATACATTTAGGGGCCTTAGCTGATGATCTGGGTTGTTTCCCTCTCGTCTATGGAGCTTATCCCCCATAGGCTCACTGCTATATTTATACACTTTGGCATTCGGAGTTTGACTGAGTTTGGTAAGCTTGTTGGCCCCCTAGATCAATCAGTGCTCTACCTCCAAAGCGAAACATATAACGCTGTCCCTAAAGACATTTCGGAGAGAACCAGCTATCACCAAGTTTGATTGGCCTTTCACCCCTATCCACAGGTCATCCCCTGATTTTGCAACATCAGTGGGTTCGGGCCTTCACGAAATCTTACTTCCGTTTCACCCTGCCCATGGATAGATCACTTGGCTTCGGGTCTATTGCATGCGACTAGACGCTCTATTAAAACTCGCTTTCGCTGCGGCTACGGATTTACTCCTTAACCTTGCCACATACAGATAACTCGTAGGCTCATTCTTCAAAAGGCAGGCAGTCAGGATATAAATATCCCTCCTACTGCTTGTAAGCTATTGGTTTCAGGTACTATTTCACTCCCCTCGCCGGGGTACTTTTCACCTTTCCCTCACGGTACTTGTTCACTATCGGTCGCTGGTCGTACTTAGCCTTACGAGGTGGTCCTCGCAGATTCACAAGGAATATCCTCCTTGATACTTGGGGTGGCCTTAATAAGTAGATAGATTTTCGAATACGTGACTATTACACTCTATGGTTTAACTTTCCAGATAATTTTTCTAATCTAAGTATTTGTAACTTATTGAAAGATCTGATGCTCTTTCTAAAGGACCCCACAACACCAAAAAAACAACGACATCAGTCTTGACATTAATTTGGTTTAGGCTCTTCCCGTTTCGCTCGCCGCTACTCAGGGAGTCGCTTTTGCTTTCCTTTCCTCTAGGTACTGAGATGTTTCACTTCCCCTAGTTCCCTCTACCTACCCTATATATTCAGGTAGGAGTAATTTATTAAAATAAATTGGGTTTCCCCATTCGGACATCTACGGATCAAAGCTTGTTTGACAGCTTCCCGTAGCTTTTCGCAGTCTTCCACGTCCTTCATCGGCTTCCAGCGCCAAGGCATCCACCAATAGCCCTTAGTAGCTTGAACTATATGAATACTTTGCAATTGCGCTTGCTATACAATTTTCAAAAAGCCAATTTGACTTTTTCACAGCTGAGTAAAGTATCAGTCTTGTAGACAACCGACGATTGACCTTAGAACCGAAGTTCTATGCTCCTTAGAAAGGAGGTGATCCAGCCGCACGTTCCCGTACGGCTACCTTGTTACGACTTAGTCCCAGTTACCGACCCTACCTTCGACAGCTTCTTCCCTAAAAGGGTTAGACCACTGGCTTCGGGTATTGCCGACTTCCGTGACTTGACGGGCGGTGTGTACAAACCCCGAGAACGTATTCACCGCAACTTTGCTGATTTGCGATTACTAGCGACTCCAACTTCAAGGAGTCGAGTTGCAGACTCCTATCCGAACTGAGACAAGCTTTAAGAGATTTGCTCCACCTCGCGGTATTGCGACTCGTTGTACTTGCCATTGTAGCATGCGTGCAGCCCTGGACATAAGGGGCATGATGACTTGACGTCGTCCCCACCTTCCTCCGGTTTATCACCGGCAGTCTCCTATGAGTCCCCAACTAAATGCTGGCAACATAGGACAGGGGTTGCGCTCGTTGCGGGACTTAACCCAACATCTCACGACACGAGCTGACGACAGCCATGCACCACCTGTATAGGGCGCTAAAGCACACTATATCTCTATAGCTTGACCCTATATGTCAAGTCCAGGTAAGGTTCTACGGGTATCATCGAATTAAGCCGCATGCTCCGCCGCTTGTGCGGGGTCCCGTCAATTCCTTTGAGTTTTAGTCTTGCGACCGTACTCCCCAGGCGGGATACTTAACGCGTTAGCTGCGACACAGAAACCGTCAATCCAGTTCCTACGTCTAGTATCCATCGTTTACAGCTAGGACTACCAGGGTATCTAATCCTGTTTGCTCCCCTAGCTTTCGCTCCTCAGCGTCGATAGCGGCCCAGTGAGCTGCCTTCGCAATTGGTGTTCCTCCGAATATCTACGCATTTCACCGCTACACTCGGAATTCCACTCACCTCTACCGTATCCTAGTCACAACAGTATCGATCGACATTTCAGGGTTGAGCCCTGAACTTTCACGACCGACTTGTTGAACCGCCTACGAGCTCTTTACGCCCAATAAATCCGGACAACGCTCGCCCCCTACGTATTACCGCGGCTGCTGGCACGTAGTTGGCCGGGGCTTCTTGTGGAGGTACCGTCATTTTCTTCCCTCCTGAAAGTGGTTTACAAACCTAGATCCGTCATCCCACACGCGGTGTCGCTGTGTCAAACTTTCGTTCATTGCACAATATTCCCTGCTGCAGCCTCCCGTAGGAGTCTGGGCCGTGTCTCAGTCCCAGTGTGGCTGATCGTCCTCTCAGACCAGCTATCCGTCGTAGCCTTGGTAAGCTTTTACCTCACCAACTAGCTGATAGAACGCGAGCTCATCTTAGTTCGGCTGACCTTTCCTTTTATTCTCATGCGAGAAATAAAGAATATCAGGTATTAATCCGAGTTTCCTCGGGCTATCCCTGTAACTAAGGTAGATTGCTCACGCGTTACTCACCCGTTCGCCGCTCAGTCATTTTCTGTAGTAAACTACTGAAAAGCTTCGCTCGACTTGCATGCATAAGGCGCACCGCCAGCGTTCGTCCTGAGCCAGGATCAAACTCTCCAACATAATCTTTGAATAATTTAAATCTGACCAAAGAATCAACATGGGTTTTACCCATTTCAACTAAAAAAGTTGAATCAACTTAATTAAAAGTTGACAAAAAAAGAGTGCTAGATATTTCTATCTGCACTACCGGCGTTCATACTTTACTCAGTTGTCAAAAAGCCAATTTTTTTTGTAATATATACAGTAACAGGTCTCTGATTAAGTGTGTAAGAAAATTAAATAAATCTAAAAAAAGTTCTTTTACCTAACTGAAGTGTTTTGTTTAATAATTTATCAGTTTCTACATCTAGTTTTGTGAATTTTTGATCATCTATTTTAAAACTACCTGCATTTATTAACCTGCGCGCTTCAGAATTTGATTTTGTAATGCCAAATTCAGTGAGTACTTTGGGTAAGTGTAAAGTTTTTTCATCTGGAACTTTGTATGAGTTTATTTCATCTGGTGTATTTTTATTTATTGTGACATTTTCAAAAGAATTCCGAGCAGTATCCGCTAATTTGTCATCATATATTTCTGTGACTATAAATTTTCCAAGTATTTTTTTTATTTCAAAAGGGTTTTCTTTATCTTTATCAATTGACTCTTTTAATTCATCGATTTCTGCTAATTCAAGATCAGTGAGCATTGTAAAGTACTCCCACATAATTTCATCAGGAATACTCATAATTTTTCCATAAATATTTTCAGGTGTGTCAGTTATTGAAATATAGTTATTTAAAGATTGTGACATTTTCTTTTTTCCATCAGTACCAACTAGAAGAGGAAAGGTCATCGCGACTTGTGGATTCATAGAATAAAATTTTTGAACTTCTCTACCGAGCATAAGATTCCAAAGTTGATCATGCCCTCCAATCTCTATATCTGCTTTTACCGCAACTGAATCGTAACCTTGAAAAAGTGGATAAAAGAATTCCATTAACGATATTGGTGAATTGTTTTTATACCTAGATGAAAAATCTTCCCTCTCAAGCATCTGGGCTAATGTAGTTGAAGAAGATAGACTAACTAAATCAGAGGATGTAAGTTTTGATAGCCAATCATTGTTAGATACTATTTCGAGATTTTCCTTGTGCAATATGTTTTCAATAATTGGTAGTACCCCTTTTGAATTCTTATTAATTTCGTCTGATTCTAATTTTGATCTCGTTTCTGACTTGCCAGAAGGATCTCCCACCTGAGCTGTAAACTCACCTAAAATAAGAACAGCAGTATGTCCATACTCTTGAAATTTTCTTAACGCTCTTAGAATGGCATACCACCCTAATGTTACATCAGGAGCTGTCGGATCAACTCCTAGCTTGATACGCAAAGATTTTTTTGAATTTAATAAATTTTCAAAGTCTTCCTTTGGACTTATTGCACTCGCACGGTCCTGTAAATATTTCATTTTAATATCAATGAATAACGCCAAAGATGTTTGTCGTTCCTTTTTGCGTTTTTTCTTTGCTTTGCAACTGCTTTATCTAAAGGATGTATGCGAGGAGATATATTTATAATTCCAGATAAAATATTTTCTCCATCAAGTTTTTGATCAATACCTAGACTTTTTGTAATGTTTCCTGGTCCATTTAATTTATCAAATTTCATTTTTGTTTTTCTTCTTTTTTCAATATGTTTTTTACCAAGAAGTATTAATGAAGATCTTATAAGAACAGCTTCTGCTGAACCTTTTTTCCCACAAAGAAGAAAGAGTCCCCTGTTCGATCCATAAGATTTTAACACTGCAACGTGTGGAGGACCAAGTGTAATAGATGTTGGAACATTTTTATAAGTGTTTAACAGTGCCATTTTGTCTGTAGATTTTCGCCCATAAGCTTCAGTTTCAGTAATCATAATTTCAACAAATTTATCATTTATAGATGTAGAAATTCTCATCCCAAGTAAATCTACAGCAGCTTTAGGAGCTGACTGAGAAAGAGTTTTTAAAACTCTATTATTTAATCCGTTAGGTTGCATTCTCATCCTTTGTGTTTAGTTTAATTTTAAATTTAGACTCAGCTTCCTTAACTATCATTTCTAAAATTTCAGTACTTTCTGTTTCTGTATAAGTTTTCTCATAACTTCTTGTTACTATTCTAATTCCTAAATTTCTTGTTTTCTCATTTGTAAAATTGTCAAAAATAGATATATTGTTTTCGTTTTTGCTAAGAATAGATTCTATGCAATTAATTAAATCAGAAGCTTGAAAATCATTTGGAACAGAAAAAGATAGATCAAATTTAATGAAAGGATAAGCAGACAATGGCTTATAGGTGAAAGCTTTCAATTGGTCAAAATTAAAGTTTTCTGTGTTAATTTGTGAAATATAAAGTGAATCATCCAGTTCTAACTTAGATTGAATTTTGTAAGAAAGTTTACCCATAAATCCTAAAATTTTATTATCAAGTTTTATTAAATATGAATAATTCTTATGAAACCCTGGTCGAGTAAGGTGTTCTAATTCAGAAGAGGGAAATAGGTTTTTAATAGCATTTGCTAGAGTATTTATGTTATTGGTTTTTGTTATTCCTTTACGATCTTCTACTGTTTCATTTTCAGGTATGAGTAAACCAAGGGAGTATTCTTGATTTGGTATAATCTTAAATTTTTTATGTTTTGAATCATCGTATACATTATTAATTTCGTAATACCTATGTGACTTACCATTGCTTTCAATGTTAAATTTATAAGTATTTATTAATGATGTAAGTAAATTTGTTCTTAAATTTTCTTGTGTTTGATCTATGGGGTTTATCACGCTTACAGATATTTTTTCAGGTGTGAATAATTCGTTTGACAATGAATCAGTGAATGAAAGTGTTTGAATTTCATAAAAGTTTGTAGATGATAATTTTTCAGATAAATAAATACGTTTATCCCAGTAGTCCCCCGTTGAGTTTAGGTTGTTACCTATTGGAAGTGTTGATTCAAAATTGTTAAACCCATAATGTTTAGCAAGTTCTTCGATGAGATCTATTGGTCTTTCCAAATCGTATCTCCATGAAGGAGATTCGAATTTGATTTTTTTATCAGAAACTTCTGATTCAATTTGTAGTTTTATCAAAGTGTTTCTAATAAAATTATCATCTAGCTTTACTCCTAATATTTGTTCTATTTCATTTTTATCGAATGATATTGAATCATAAGAAATTCCATTTTTACTGCTATCTATTATGCTTGAATAATTTATTTCCTGATCGTTTTCAAAAAGATTAACGAATCTCTGTAGCCCCTGTTTTTGCAAATTAAAATCAATACCTCTTTCAAATCTGATTGATGCATCTGATATTAGATTTAATCTTCTCGACGTTTTCATAATCGATACTTTATCAAAATAAGCGCTCTCTATTAAAAGATTGGTAGTTGTATCAGTGACTTCGGTATCGTACCCTCCCATAACACCTGCAAGTGCAATTGGCTTATTATTATCTGTAATAATTAAATCTTCTGAGGTTAACTTTCTCTCTTGTTCATCTAATGTTTTCAGATTTTCCTTATCTTTTGCGAATCTTACAGAAATGGTTCCAAATAATTTATCTCTATCAAATGCATGCAAGGGCTGACCAATATCGTGAAGTACGTAATTGGTGTAATCTACAACATTATTAATAACGCGGACACCAATAGATGAAAGTCTGTACCTTATATTTAAATTTGAATCACTTAAAGTAAAATTTTCAATTTCAATTGATTGGTATGAATTACATGCTTTTATTTTGCCACTGTTAACTTTTATTACACTTTCAATGTTAGATTTAAGTGATTGTGAATTTTCTTTAAGTGTCAGGTTGAAATAATTAGATAGCTCTCTAGCGATTCCTAAATGTGACATACAGTCCCCCCTATTTGGAGTAACACCAATTTCCCATAAGGTATCAGTAGAGTTGTATATTTTTGCAAAATCAGAACCTAATTTTGTTTCATCTGAAAGTTTTAAAATTCCTGCATGATCATCCCATAAATCAAGTTCTGAAGCTGAACATATCATGCCATTAGATTCAACACCACGTATATCTCGTTTATCAATTTTAAATCCATCTTTAATTTCACTTTTAGGTAACGCTACAGGTACAACTGCACCAACATCAAAGTTCCAAGCCCCACAGACTATTTCATATGTTTTTGAACCTACATCAACTTTAGTAACTCGAACTTTATCGGCATTGGGGTGTTCGTATATTTCTAATACTTTACCAACCGTTATATTTTTGTAGTTTGGAGTTTTATCTGTCCTAGACTCAATTTCAAATCCTAGTGATTCTAAAGCTTCAGATATATCATCTGTGCTGATAGCCTCAAGGTCTATCCAATCATTTAACCAAGATTTTAATATTTTCATTAAAATTGCTCCAAAAATCTTAAATCATTATCATAAAAGTTTTTAATGTGGTCAACTTGGTACTTAAGCATAGCTAGCCTTTCTATACCTACTCCCCAGGCAAATCCTTGATATTCATCTGAGTAACCTACATGATTTAATACATTTGGATCTACCATTCCACATCCTAATATTTCTAACCATTCACCATTCTTCCACTTGACTAGAACTTCAGCTGAGGGTTCAGTGAAAGGAAAAAAATGTGGAATAAATTTTGTTTCAATATCCTCACCAAAAAATTGCTTAACAAAGTACTCCAATGTGCCTTTAAGATCTGTAAATTTCAAGTTTTTATCAACTGCTAGACCTTCAAGTTGATGAAAAACAGGCGAATGAGTAGCATCAAGTTGGTCTGATCTAAAAACTCTACCTGGTGCAACTATATAAACAGGTGGGTCATTTTCTTCCATATGTCTAATCTGTACAGTGCTAGTTTGAGTTCTCAGTAAAGTTTCCAAATCATTATCTGTATAAAGAGTGTCAGATTCATAACGCGCAGGATGCCAGTCTGGGGTGTTTAATGCATCAAAGTTGTGCCAAGATGTTTCAACTTCTGGTCCATAAGCTACTTTATACCCTATGGAAGCAAAAATGTTTACAACCTCATCCATAACTTGTGAAAGAATATGTCTATGGGTTCCAGTATTAGTGATCCAATCTATTGTTATATCATCATTTTCTTCATCTTCTAATGAAGCATATTTATTGTTAATAAATTTTTCTTTAGCTTTTTTTATATTTGTAACGATTGATTTATTAACATTATTTAAAGTTTCACCGTAAACTTTTTTGTCTTCATTAGAAAGATTAGATAAATTTTTTCTTTCAACTGAAAGTAACGAGTCTTTTCCTGCATATTCTTTTAAAATCTCATCAAACTCTGATTCATCAACAACTTCGTCTAATCGTAGTTTGAGAGATGCTAGTACTTTATCGAAATTTAGTTCAGGCATTTAAATTTTTCTTAGCAAGATCGACAAGTTTTTTAAAACCTTTAGGATCATTTACAGCTAAGTCTGCGAGTATTTTTCTATCGACTTTAATACCTGCGTTGTTTAAACCATTAATAAATTTAGAATAAGCAAGATCATGTTGTCTTGAAGCTGCATTTATTCTTGAAATCCATAGTTTTCTGTAATCAGATTTCTTATCTTTTCTGTGCGTAAAAGAATCAGCACCTGCGTGCATTACCTGCTCTTTTGCAGCTCTTAGTCTTTTACTTCTAGCTCCCGTATAACCTTTAGCTTTCTTTAATACTTTCTTCTTAGATTTTTTACTTTGAACTGAACTTTTAATTCGTACCATATTAACCTAACAACTTTCTGATTTTCTTACTATCACCACTAGATGTTTCCACATCACGCTTTAGCCTTTTCCAAGTACCAGAACTTTTTGCTAATTTGTAGTGAGATCTGTGTGATCTACGTCTCATATATTTACCAGTTCCAGTAACTTTTACTCTTTTTTTCATACTTTTATGAGTTTTTTGTTTCATTTTTTTCCTCCTAAAGGTGCGAGCACCATTGATAAAGACTTTCCATCAGGACTTGAAGTAGACTCAACCATTGCTATATCACTTAGTTCTTCAATATAATTATCTAATACTTTCTGGCCAAACTCTGGATGTTCTGCTTCTCTTCCCCTGAATCTCATAGTGAATTTAACCTTATCCCCCGAATCAAGAAATTTTCGTGACTTATTTAACTTAATTTTGAAATCATTTGTATCGATTTTAGGTTTAAGTTGAATTTCCTTAACTGAAATTTTTACTTGTTTTTTCTTTGATTCTTTTGCTTTCTGAGCAAGTTCATATTTGTATTTTCCGTAATCCATTAGTCTTGCGACTGGCGGTTTACTCTCAGGCGATACTTCTACTAAATCTAGATCTAGTTGTTCAGCTACAATTAGTGCTTTTTTTAGTTCTAGTTCACCAATTTGAACACCATCTGGTGCAATAACAAGTAATTTCTTTGCACGAATTCCTTCGTTTATCTTTAATTCAGGTATATTTACTCCTTCCAATAAAAAAAACAGCACGAAGCTGTTTTAGAACCTCACTATTGTTCACAGTGGGTGGAACATTGTTCGCTTGAGATAATTATAGCTAATTATTAATTTATTTATACAAAAAGATTATTTAAAGCTGAAGCAGCTTCAATCCCTTTATTTTTATCACCTTTAGTTCTGGCTATTGCTTGATCAATGTTTAATACATTTAACACACAGTTTGCAATATAAATATTGTTTTTAATAGTTAGATTAATTAATCCATCAACCACACCTTTTGAGATATATTCATAGTGGTCTGTGTCACCTTTTATTATTACACCAATAGCGACAAATTTATCTATAGAGTCATTGAGTGAGAGATCGTTTATTTTATAGATTATCTCCCATGCGCCATCTACCAAATATGTATTCGTATCAAAACTTACATTAAGAGTATTTTTAACACCATCAACTAAATCATTAGTTATATTTTCGTAATAATTTGCTGCAACTATTGCTACCTTATTCTTCATTAAATACGTGTCCCATTTTTGATTCTTTAGTTTCAAGATATTTTTCATTTTCTGGTGTTGTTTGCCCAAGTAACGGCGTTCTTTTAGTAATACTTAGGCCATAACCTTCAAGTCCAGCTCTCTTAGATGGATTGTTAGTTAATAAGTTCATTTTCTCAATTCCAAGTGATCTTAAAATTAATGCACCGGTTCCATAATCTCGCTGATCGTTTTTGAAACCAAGTTTAAGATTTGCATCTACAGTATCATCCCCCTCATCTTGAAGTGAGTATGCTTTTATTTTGTTGCCTAATCCAATACCTCTTCCTTCGTGACCTCTCATGTACAAGAGAACGCCACTTCCATTTTTTGAAATTGTGTTTAAAGCATTAGATAGCTGAGAACCACAATCACATTTTGAAGAAAATAAAGTATCTCCAGTTAAACACTCTGAATGAACTCTAACCATTGTGTCTTTGCTATCGAGATAATCTCCAAGTGTTAATGCAATATGTTCAGTATTGTCTACAGTATCTTTATAGACATGACCTGTAAATTCTCCATAATGAGTAGGGATTTTTGATTTCGATACAAATTCAACAGGGTTTGAACTATCTAATCTGTGTTGAATAAGATCTTTGATTGTACCAATTTTAATATTGTGAACTTTTGAAAACTCAATTAGATCATCCATTCTTGCCATAGAACCATCTTTATTTATTATTTCACAAATAACAGCAACTTCACTGTGTCCTGAAAGTTTACAAAGGTCTATTGCTGCCTCTGTGTGACCAGCACGCCTTAATACTCCACCATCCATTGCTTGTAAAGGAAATATGTGACCTGGAACATTAAAGTCGTCTCTTGTAGAGTTTTCATCTAATAAACCTTTTATAGTTTTATGACGATCATCAGCTGATATTCCAGTTGTTACTCCGTTACCTTTTAAATCCACTGAAGCAGTGTATGCAGTCTGCATTTCATTATTTACACCTTGCATTAATGGCAGTTCTAATTTTTTAGCAATTTTGGATGATATTGGCGCACAAACTAAACCCTTACCAAATGTAATCATAAAATTTATATGTTCAGCAGTTAAATGTTCAGCTGAAATTATTAAATCACCTTCATTTTCTCTATCTTCATCATCAACAAGGATGATCATCTCGCCATCTTTAAATGATTTAATAATATTTTTTATATCAGTTATCATGATTAATTTTCTCTAAATATTTTATTATTATGTCGTATTCAACGTTAACTGCACTACCAATATTTAAATGCTTTAAGTTTGTTCTATTATATGTTTCATCTATTACAGCAACTTCAAACATATCTTTGACAGGGTTAACTATAGTCAATGAAATACCATTAATCGTTATGGATCCTTTATCAACAATATATTTACTACTTGCATCTTTAAATTTGAAGTTCCACATATTATTTTCAAGTTCATTAATTTCATGAATATTTATTGTTGAATCTACATGTCCCTGGACTATATGACCGCTTAAAAAACTATCTAGTGTTGATGGAAGCTCTAAATTAACAAATCCACAATGATTATTGTTCAAAGCTGTTCTGGTAAATGTTTCATTTGACACTTGAAAAACTAAATTTCCATCTCTATATTCTTTCAGAGTCAAGCAGCACCCGTCAATTGCAATGCTTGTACCTGGATCTAAATTTGTGTAAATGTTGTTATTAAAACTAACAGTTAAAATATCTTCATTTAGATCTACAACTGTACCTATATCGTTAATAATCCCAGTAAACATTACATACAAGTATATGTTGTTAATTGATTATCTTTAAGAAGAAATTTATTAATTGGTTTATATCTATTTTTTAATGACTCAATAACTTCATCGCTCAATTTAACTCCACTATGTATATTGTCTGTACTTTTAAACCAATAAAACTTATCATATAGTGCATTAGCTGTGAAGTATTTGTGTATGTAGTTACCACCTTCAATTAACAATGAATTGATGTTTAAATTTTTAAATAACTTATTCAAATCAAAATTCACATCGATTATTGGAATAACATTATCTGCCTTATGTGTAAAAGATGTTAAAAAATAGATGTCTGAATGTTTTGATATGTGTGAGTCAATATTTGGATCAGCTCCCCAAAAAACAATTTTTATTGGATTGCTATCTTTAATATTTACATTTCTTACATCAAGTTTTGGACTGTCAATTAAAAGTGTATTTTTCCCTATTGCTATCCCATCAACACTCGCACGTAGTATGTGTGTAAGAGCTAACGATATATCATTAGATATATATTTATCTTCTGTTTGATCATTGTAGATATAATTATTTTGTGAACTTGCAATCTTTCCAATTATTGTGTTTGAATTCATATTTATTTTTTGGTTTAAGTAGTGAGGATTAATTAAATTATTTGCATTGTATTCAAATTGAATATTAAGACCATTATTTTTAAATAGTTCAATACTTTTTCCATTAGTTCGTGGATCAACATCTTTATCGCCTATAACAATATTTTTTAATGATGTATTGAGTAATTCAACTGCACACGAAGGCGAGCTATCAGCATGAAAACATGGTTCAAGAGTGACGTATAATACATCATCCGTATCAATAGTAGTTTTGGTTAATAAATCAATTTCAGCATGATTTGTGCCTGGGCCATGATGAACACCCGTAGACTTTATATTTCCTTTGTTGTCAGTAAGAACAGCAGCAACTTTCGGATTTGGAAATGCTTTTGTGTTTAATGCTGCAATTATTGCTTCCTGCATAAATTTTGAATAGTTTAAATATGACAGAGGATTATCCAAAAATTGCACCACCTTGTACTACTACATCAACACCAATTTTCTCAAATACTTCTAAATCTTCGTTTTTAACACCACCATCCACAATGACTTCACCAGAATAATTAGGAAAACTTGTATTAAAGTCATTAACTTTTTTAGGTAAATCAATAGCCTGACTTTGATTAGAAAACCCAGGATTCACACCTAATAACAACACAGAGTGTGCATATTCTAAATATTCATCAAGTTCTGAATTTGATGTACCCGGTAAAAGACCTATACCAATATTTTTATTAAATTCAGAAAGCTTAATAAAGTCTTTTAACTCTGTTGACTCTTTATGAACTGTTACTAAGTCTGCACCACAGTCGAATGCTATTTCTCCATATTTTAGATTGTCATTAATCATCAAATGAACATCTAAATAATAATCTGTATTGTTTTTAAGCATCTCAATGACTTTAAATGACATGCTTATATTCTCGGCAAAATGTCCATCCGTAATATCAATATGTAACTGGTCAAATTTTGTATTATTGCTATCTATGTGATTCAAAAGATCTAATTGATTAGCCGCCTGAATACTTGCTGAAATTTTCATTTTAAGCCTCTTAAATAATCAGGAAATAACATTTTATTTTTTCCCTCAGGAGTTACATATTCTGGATATAGAACACCTTCTTTATACATTATACCTTCTGAATTACTCTCTTCTGTATAACTATGGATCTTCAGAATCTTATTTTTATGCGAAGTAAAAGATGGGCCCATTATGTTAAATGCTCTGATTTTTGTTTTAGCTTTTAAAAGAGAATCTTCACTTATATTGAAATCGCTTTTTGAAAATTTAGATGTTTTAGAACTATTTTGAGGCTGTTGTTGTCCTGTGGTTAGAAAGTCTATTTCTTTATAATTATCATTAAAACATTTTGATAACTTTTCATATATATTTGATGCATAATCGTCAACCGATATAGATACAGCTTTTTGAAATATAATTCTCCCAGTGTCTATTTCTTCATCGATATGAAAAACAGTAAATCCCGTTGTAGTGTAATTATTTAATATTGCAGTTTCAACTGGTGAAGGACCTCTTAGTTCAGGCAACAAACTTAAATGTATATTAAAAATACTATTGTTTGATTTAAGAAATTTTGTAGAAAATATTTTTGCGAAACTTGCACTTATACCTATATCCATATTGCTATAGACCGCATCTTGTGAAAAGTATTTAAATTCAATATTGTTTGATTTACAAAATTCTTCTACAGGATTTACAACAAGTTTTTTTCCTCGTCCACTCCTAACAGGCTTAGTTGTTACTACAGTAATAGCTTCTTCAGAGTTATTGATAGTAGTTAGATAAGGAATGCTCCTAAAATCTGAACCAAAAAAATATTTATATTTTGTCACCTGGAAAACCTTTTATAGAGATTTCTTTTAATGCTTCTTTTCTTACTTTTCTTTTTAGTTGTTTTAGCAATAATTGGCCTTGTAGATGATCATATTCATGCTGCAGTACTCTACCCAGTAAATCTTCACCTTCATAAGTTACTTCTTCACCATTTTGATTTAAACATGTCAGTTTCGCATATTCATATCTTTCAATATCCCAGTAATAACCTGGTAAAGATAAACAACCTTCCATAAAGACAACACTCCCCTGTAAATCTTCAAGTTTTGGATTGATTGCTACTTTAGGACCATCACCAGCATCAAATACAAATATATTTTTATTAATCCCTATTTGTGGGGCTGCTAAACCTACGCCTGGTGCGTCATACATTATCTGAATCATTTTTTTTGTTAGCGAAATAATGTAGTCATCAATACTTTCAACATTTACAGATTTTGTTGTTAATGATGGGTGTCCAAATACCACTATCTCAGACATTAAATAAACCTTGCTCTAATTATTTCGTAATCTTTAAGATTTTTAAACATTTTCATAATTTTTAAATAATCATAACTTTTATTTAAATCTATGTTGATTTCATATAAAAAGTCATCGTTTAATTCAATAGGGCCACGAATATATTCATTATTATCAACGCTAATCTTTTTTGATGTGTTGAAGGTAAATACTTTGTTTAACAAACTTGGTCCAAATTTTAATCTTGTATCTTGTTCTTTTATAATCCATTTAGTCATACTTTTACTGTTGAGTACTTTATTAACGTCGATTTCAGATGTAGAGAATACTACAATATTGATATTATTTTGTTGAGCGTAATTTAAAAGAGACAGTAAATAAATTACCTTATATGAATTTAATATATTGTTAGTTAGTAATGTTGGATTAACTATAAGAATCCCTTCCACTTCTTTTTCTGTTAATTTTTCAGCAAAAGTTAATTGTTGAACACCTGGTAGTTTGTTGTTGGAATAGAAATGTTTTTGCTCTCCTTTATTTTTAATTGTGTATAAATCAATACAATCTTGAATGTTATTCCCATAGAAGTATTCAATTTCATATGAGAAATTGTTATTTATCTCTACTTTTTCATTATGAAACTCTAAATTTGGAAAGTAATTTATAAAACTAAAATTACCTCCGAAAATTTTATTTTTTATATACGCTGCTTCTACAACGTTAAAATTGTTTAGTTTTGGTAATTTCCATGCAGCGTTGTTTGAGTCATAAAAGTAATAGTTCGTTTTGTTATCAATAATTAATTTATCAAAGTTTGTATTTAGTAAAATAACATTCTTTAATTTATTATTCTTTAATAGATCAATTTCTTCCTTTCCACCATATCGTTGATAAAAATCAATATCTAAGTAATCAGATAAATAATTGTAAAGTTCTTTACCAATTTTTAAAGAAGGAACAAAGAACACATTGTGTTGTTTGTTATCAAAATCATTGAAGTCATTTATTGCAATATTTTTTATCTGTTGTTTAGTTAAAACTTTTTGCTTCTTTAAAGTAGAGATATCAATAAAATTATATAACAAAATACCTGTATTCAATCGATATGATATTGCTAATTGTTGAAGATACTTAATTTGATTTCTATTTAGAGTGACGTTTAAATATTTTTTTATTGGTTTTGGATTTTCGATTAATGATTCGTTGGAAGTGGACACAATTATTGCTTTGTAATCTTTATTTCTAAATGGCACAATAACAATAGATCCAACATTAATTTTATCTTTTATCTTATTTGGGACTTGATATGTAAATGTACTATTTTGATAGGTATTATTCGAAATTAACTCTACATCAACATACATTTCAATACTCTAATGCATTGAGGATATCTCTAGATATTTCATTTTTATCTAATTCTTCAGATTCAAATATAAGATGTTGATGATCGATTATCGACACTTTGTTAGCGTCACTTCCAAAATTATTTTTTAGTATATTGTTGATTACTAAATAATCTACTTTCTTTGTATTAATTTTATTGAAATTTAATTCGTCATCCACTTGTGCTGAAAATGCAATACATTTTATTTCTGGATATGAGGATTTGATAGTAGCAATGATGTCTTCGTTAGGTATCAATTCAAGTGTAATATTACCGTTGCTTCTACTAATTTTTCCGGATGATTTTTTTACAGTAAAATCAGATACAGCAGCAGTCATAAATATTGCATCAGTGTTATTAATATTTTCTAAAATTTTATTTTTTAAATCATTAGAACTATGAAATGATACATTATCTAATCCAGGTAAATGATCAATAGAAGCAGAATGTATATAAATTATTTCATAACCTCTTGCACTTAGTTCTATTGCTAATGCTCTTCCTTGTTTTCCTGATGATTTGTTCGTTACAACTTTTACATCGTCAATTTCTTCATACGTGGGTCCTGAAGTAACTATGATTTTACCTTTTTGTTTATTTAGTACTCCCAATAATTCATCCGGCTCTATAAGTCTGCCTAAACCCTTGTCGCCAATATCTAAGTTTCCGTATCTTGGGCCAACAATATAATGATTTTTTGATAAATTTAAAACATTAGATTGAATTTGGGAATTCATATACATCTCCTCATGCATTGCTGGGCATATATATATAGGTTTAGAAAACATTAATATTGTTGACGTCAGTAAATCATCTGCAATTCCAGATGAAATTTTTGATATTAAATTTGCTGATGCAGGATAAATAATAAATTCATCAGCCCATCTAGCTAATTCGATATGTGGCGAACCTGATAATTCACTCCAATCTGAGTAAATATTATTTGATTTAATGAACTCTTTAGATAGATAATTTAATCCATTATGAGTAGATAGCAATTTAAACTCAAATTTTTCAGAGTTCTTAATTACAAACAGTTCAGCTTTAGAGCATGCAACACTACCTGATAATCCAAGTAGTATTTTCTTTTTCATTAATCTTGGT
This sequence comes from uncultured Candidatus Actinomarina sp., assembly GCA_902610815.1. Taxonomy (GTDB): domain Bacteria; phylum Actinomycetota; class Acidimicrobiia; order Actinomarinales; family Actinomarinaceae; genus Actinomarina. Next base: position 249,696 of record CACLXG010000001.1, on the reverse strand, counting down.
CTGAAACTTCGACCTTTCCTGCTGCAATTTCTTCAAATGCAACAGTTAGAGGTTTTCTACTTAAACTTTGTACTTGAGGTGGTGTATATGCACCAATACCTTCGCCAAGTTGATTAAAGTATGAGTTAATATTTCTTGCTCTACGTGCAGCAGTTATAACTAATGCAAATCTACCAGGTGTTTCTTTTAGTAATTCTTCAATAGGTGGTTTTATCATGATTCCTCCAATTCATATATTATATCAAGTATCTGATTAACGGAAGTTTTTATATCCTCATTGTCGACGTTGTATTGGTACAACTCTTTTTTTTCTCGTTGTAAATTAGCTAATTTCATACGTTTTTTAATAAAATCTGCATCATGGCCTCTATTTTTAAGTCTATTTATAAGTTCATAATCGTCTATATCAATAAAAATTCCTTTAAAATTATTATTCTCCTCCAACAGTTTCGTAGCTCCGTTCACTTCAAGATCTAAAATTATTATTGAGGCATCCTTTGAGAGCTCTTCCTTACTGGTTCCATAATAAAAATCACCGTATTGCTCGTATTCAATCATTTGATCACTTTTAATTAAATTTTCGAACTCGTCCTCTGTAATAAAATAATAATCTTTACCATTAACTTCGTTTTCTCTACGTGGTCTTGTAGTGTGTGAAACTGAAAAGTAAAAGTCTAAATGATTAGATAACTGATTAATTATTGTATTTTTTCCAACACCTGAAGGACCTGTAATTATATATATCATTTATTTCTTAACATATTCGATAATGGCGTCTATTTGTATGTTGTTTAATTCAATTAATTTAGTATTTTCATTTAAATCTATTGAATCTAGAAATTTAGCTGTAGCGACCTTACCCATTTCACCAGTACTTGTAAGGTATTTGTGAACTCTAATTGATTGTAAATTAATATCTTTAGAAGCAGTAACAATATCATTTGTTGATATTTCATTTGGTGAGAACGACTTTAAAAAGTGATCTCTTTTTAATTTAATATCTTGTATTTCTTTATGTAAATTCATGATTTTTGCTTATATTATCAAGGATAGCATTAACAAACTTTGCACCGTCCGATGAAGCATGTTTATCTGTTAATTTAGTCCATTCAGCAACTATTACTTTTAAAGGTGTCAGATTTAACATTAATTCAGATATACCCAGAATAAGTGATGTCTTTTCGGCTTTACCAATCCTTTCAACACTCCAATTAAGAGAATTTTCTTCTAAGAGATTTAAGATTGTATCTATATTATCTTTTGTGTTTTTTAATAATTGTTCTGCTCTCAAAACTTGATTATCAGATAAGTCATTGTCAATTAATTTTACAGTAGCAATGTTATCTATAGAAAATAATGAAACGAGACAAAAATGTCTAAAATCATTTTTCATGCTCGAGTTATATAAGTTTGAGTTTTAGTATCAATTTTTATATATTCATTTTCTTCAATGAACATAGGTACCTGCAATGTAAATCCAGTTTCACACGTTACTTCTTTTGTAGATGAGTTGACAGAATCTCCTTTTACTGCAGGTTCAGATTTTGTAACTTGTAATGTTACTGTTGTTGGAAGAATAATATCTATTGGATTATTTTCATGCATTGCGATAGTTACTTCTTCATTTGGTTTTAAGAGAATCTCTTCTCCATCGAGTACAGATATGTCTATTGAAATTTGATCAAATGATTCAATATTCATAAAATAATATTCATCTGAGTCGCTGTAGAGGAATTGAAATGATTGTTTATCTATAAATGCTTGCTGTACATCTTCATCTGCTCTGAAAGTCTTTTCTATGTTTCCACCATTTGATAGATTTTTAAGTTTTGTTTTAACAAATGCTTTGCCTTTACCAGGTTTTACATGTTGATATTCAAGTATTTGATACAAGATATTATCAACAATAATTGATTGACCAGGTCTCATATCATTTGTTGATACCATTATGGAATTACTCCTTCTTCTTTTGCTTTATTTTTTAAGTTTATGAATTCTTCATAATTGCTTGTAAAAGTCATTTTTCCATTTATATCTGTTAATAGATAGTATATAAAATCATTTTCAGGTGTGTTGAAAATTGCTGTCATAGCTCTTTCACCAAACCCAGATATTGGTGTTGGTGGTAAGCCTGTATATTTATAAATGTTGTAAGGACTATCAACTTGCAAATCTATCAGCAAAACTTGCGATTTCCTTTTTTGCAGCGCATAAAGAACTGCAGCGTCAATTTGTAATAACATATCTTCTTCAAGTCTGTTTTTTATAACAGATGAAACTAATGACCTATCTTCTTCTAATTTTGCTTCAGCTTCTATAAGGCTTGCAATCGTAAAAAATTCATTTGGATTATTAATCCATTCAGGCAAAGAATTTGTTGATAATAGTGAATCGTACCTAGCCTCAAGTTCATCTACTAAAATTTGAAGAATATCTTCTCCATTAGCTTCTATATCAATTTGATAAGTGTTTGGAAAAAGTAATCCTTCCCAATTTTGTAATACTTGAGATTGTTGATTTGTTAAATGCTTACTTACAACCTGACCAGAAGTTAATGAATTTTCAAGTTGAATAACTTCGTAACCTGTTTGTGCTGATAATGTTTCTAAAGTTTCAGAAATCCATAAACCTTCTGGGATGGTTATTGTGTATGTTTTTAAAGGAGGACCTTTTAACAATAATGCTGTTAAATCTTCAAAAGATAGATTGTTAGGTAGTTCGTAAGTGCCGGCTCTTAGTTTATCAGTTAAATTTTCATTTCTTAGATACAATTCAAAAGCTAGTTTTGATGAAATAACTCCAGTTGCATCCAAAATGCTCGAAATTTCAGCAGCTGCAGCTCCTTGAGGTATATTTACAGTAACAATCTCTAAATTTGTTTCTGAGAGATCAGTGTTGTTTTGATTGCTTTCAATAGAATCAGCAGAACTTGTAACAATGTTATAGACAGCATATATTGAAAGCAAGGTGACAAATAATTGAATGAATACACGATTATTTAAATAAAAATTATTCATTTTGAGACAAATAGCTTTCCAATATTTCCAATGCTGAAAGATCATCAATTCTGTCACTTTTATTGTTATTAAAAAGTTTGGAAGATAATCTTTCGTCTATTTTATGAACATCTAAATTTAATGTATCTAACTGGTTAATAAACTGATCAACTAAGTTTGTCATACGATTTTCAGAATTATTTAAACCTATAGGATATCCTATAACAATTAATTGAATTTGATACTCATTAACATACTTCTTCACGAGAGATATTGGCTCATCATTTTTTGAATCAACAACATTTATAGGTATTGGTATCCTAGTTTTTTCAGTTCTTACAGCAATACCAAGATACCTTTCGCCGAAATCGATTGATAAAATATTGATCAAAATTATTTGTGTTTAAGAATTAGCTCTTTAGCTAATTTCAATGCATCAGCTGTTTTATAATTATTGGGACCTCCACCTATTGATAGATTAGGATCTTTGGATGCTCCACCGCCGTATAATTTTGATACTTCTGTAACTAAAGTTGAGATATTTAATGATACATTATTTTTTGTTGCTCCTACTATAGAATTTTTTCCATTGATAGATGCATATATTAAAGTTATATCAACACTAGATTCATTGATTATTTGTAGTGCTAAATTACGAAGTTCATTTGCGCTATCAAGAGAAAGTTCTTTAATATAAACTTTATAATTATTTATTTCTTCTACGTGTTCATCAATATTACTCACAAGATTTGATATTTCTTGTTCTCTAACGTTTTTAAATTTTTCTTCATAAGTTTCTAGAGTTTCTAATTGTGATTGAAGTTTATTTTGAACATCGTTAACACTTACCTTTAAAATATTCGATACTGATTTATATGACTTGTATGCATTAGATAAAAATTCGTAAGCTAGTTTACCTGAAAGCATCTCTACCCTTCTAAGATTTGATCCAATAGAAGATTCCTGTAACAGTACAATAAGACCAACATCATGTGAATTATGAACATGTGTTCCACCACATAATTCTTTTGAAAAATCACCAATATTTACAACTCGCACATCATCCTCGTATTTGTCACCAAAAAAAGCTAACGCACCTTCATTTTTAGCTTCATCAATATTCATAATATTTGTATTAATTTCATAGTCTTCAAATACTGCACTATTTGATAAAGCAAATATTTCATCTAACTCTTCTTGAGAAACTTTTTCTGTGTGGCTGAAATCAAATCTAAATTTACCTGGTGTGACATTCGACCCAGCCTGGGCAACGTGGTCACCAAGAATATTACGCAATGCTGTATGGACTATATGTGCGCCTGTATGACTTTTTGAAACACCAGATCTAAAACTTTTGTTAACGGATAAATCTACTTCATGATCCACTTTGAATATATCAGAATCAACGATTAGACCAGTTGCACCATTGCTCGCTTGAAATACATCTATTACTTCAATGGAATTATCATCTAATGTTATTACACCTTTGTCTGATATTTGTCCTCCAGCCTCGTAATAAAATGGGTTTTCTTCGGTAAAGATTATAAATTTATCCTTATAAGTTTCAACTTGATATATTTTGGATTTAGTTTCTGTATTTTCATAACCAACAAATTTATTCAACTCAACTTCTATATCCATATTTTCATTTCCTAATGATTTATCAGCTTTAGATTTTTCCTTGTGCTCATCATATAACTTATAAAAGTCTTCGTCATTAATATCAATATTATTTTCTGTAGATATTTCTTTAGTAAGCTCGTAAGGAAATCCAAAAGTTTCAAATAAATAAAAGGCATCTTTAGGAGATATTGATTTATTGGAAGATATTAGATTATTAATTTCCTGTAATCCCTTATTTAGTGTTTTTTGAAATATCTCCTCTTCTTTTATGAATAGCTTTAAGATTTTATCTTTATTGTCTTGAAGTTCTGGATATGAAGACGAATACATATCAATCACTATTTCTATTAAGAAAGTTAGGCTTGTATTTGATGCATTTAATTGATTGTAAGCTCTAATAGCTCTTCTTATTAATCGTCTTAGTACATAACCCCTTCCTTCGTTAGTTGGTACTACACCATCAGAGATCATGAACGTTGAAGATTTAATATGATCAATAATTATTTTTTCATATTTATTATCGTTTACAGTTATTTTTGTTAATAGTGCATCATGTAATGGTTTGAATAGATCGGTATCAAATAAATTATCTTTGTCTTGCATTATCATTGCAATTCTTTCAAGTCCCATACCGGTATCTATATTTTTTTTGGGTAGTTCATCAATAACTTGAAATGGTTGGTCTTGAATAGATTCCATAAATACCAAATTCCAAATTTCAATGAATCTATCTTCACCACCACCAATAGGGCCTCCATCTTCACCATATTTTGAACCTCTATCAATGAATATTTCTGAACAAGGACCACAAGGTCCAGGTATATTCATATGCCAGAAATTATCCTCATTTCCTCTTTGGATACGTTTTTCTGGTACACCAATGACATTTTTCCAGATATTATATGCTTCATCGTCATCTTTATAGACAGTGAACCACAATTTGTCTTTATCTACTTTAAGAACTTCTGTTATGTATTCATAAGAATATTTAATTGCATCTTCCTTAAAATATTCACCTACACTAAAGTTCCCTAACATTTCAAAAAAAGATAAATGCCTATCAGTCTCTCCTATGATGTCTATATCAATAGTTCTTATACATTTTTGAGAAGAGACCATATTTGGAGTGTCTGTTTTTTTATTACCCAAAAAGTAATCTTTTAAAGGAACCATTCCTGCAGCCGTAAATAAAAGTGAATTATCATGAGGAATCAGTGAAAAGGAAGGAATTATGTTGTGCCCTTTTGATTCAAAAAAACTTAAAAAGCTTTCTCGTATTTTGTTACTATTCATCTTTATTTATATATTTAAGATTATATTCTTCAAGAACTTCTTCTTCAATATTAGCTGGAGCGTTTGTAAGAGGATCTAACCCTGATTGTGTTTTAGGAAATGGTATAACGTCCCTTATAGATGGTTGATTTAATACTTCAGCGATAAGTCTATCTATACCTATAGCGAAGCCAGCATGGACAGGTGTTCCGTATGATAGAGCCTCTATAAACCATCCAAATCTTTCTGATATTTCTTCTTTACTTAAACCCCACTTTTCAAGAACTAAAGTTTGAATTTCAGAATTATTAATTCTTTGAGAACCAGAGCCAAGCTCAACACCATTTAATACTAGGTCATAATGAAGTGCCGTTGCATTAGTAGGATCATCTTTAAATATTTCATTGCTTTTAGGTGAAGTAAAAGGATGATGAGATGGTTGTAATACACCATCATCGATCTCGAAAAATGGAAAATCTTCAATCCAAACGAAAGAATAAACATCATTATTTAAGGGTTGAAATACCGTCCTTCTAATAACATCTAAGTAGTTTGCAACTTCTTTAATAATTCCTGCTTGAAATAATAAAGTTCCTGGTCCGTACGAGAGTAATTTTGATTTTTCATTGTCACTTAATAATTTTGCTAACGGTCCACTGATAGTTGTGTCTTCAATTTTAAACCAACCTAATCCATTAGAACCTAGTTTCTTTATTTCAATGTCTAAATCATCTATTTGTTTTCGAGCTAGTAATTCTTTTGTGTGTAAGGCTTTAATAGATCCTTCTGCTAACAAGATATCCTTTAGGAAATTAATAGATGTTTCAGAAAAAATATCTGTAATGTCAAATATTTGTTCTTCAATTCTCAAATCTGGTTTATCAGTACCATATAAATTAATTGCTTCTTCATAAGTAAGGGTATTAAATGGTGTTTTAATTTTACAATCATAAGCATCACTAAATACGAACTTAATAATTTCTTCAACTTTTGATTTTACTAATTCTGGATTTGCGTCAGAAAATTCTAAATCTAATTGAGTGAACTCTGGTTGCCTATCTTTTCTTGAATCTTCATCTCTGTAACATTTAGCTATTTGATAATAATTAGGGAAACCTGACATCATAAATAACTGTTTATACATTTGTGGCGATTGTGGTAGAGCATAAAAATTACTTGGAGATTTACGCGATGGTACTAGGAAATCCTTTGCACCTTCTGGTGTTGATTTAATAAGAGTTGGTGTATCTATTTCAAATATATTTAATTGGTTCATAATGGATCTAATACTTTTAAACGTGTTCGATCGTGTCATGATGTTAACTTTCATAGGCTGTCGTCTTAAATCTAAATACCTATATTTCAGTCGTATATTTTCATCAGTTTCTATTGAATCTTCAATCTGAAATGGAAGTGTTTTACTTTGATTAATAATTATTAGGTCTGTTACTTCTATTTCATAATCGCCGAATAGAATTTTATCATTTATTAGTGCTTCGTTTCTTTTTTTGTATGAACCATTAATTGATATATAGAATTCATTTTTCAATTTTGTATTTACGTCACCACTTTTATCAAAAACTAGTTGAATTAAACCTGTAAAATCGCGTAAATCAACAAAAGTTAAACCACCATGGTCTCGTATATTATCAACCCATCCGGTAAGTTCTACTACTTCCTGTCCGTCTTTTAAATTTTCTAAATCTTTAATGTTCAAGGATAACCTCTATATCAAATGGTTCTGTCTTGTTTGTTATTAAGTTCTTAATTGTATCTTCATCTGCATTAATTAAATATTCTGCATTTAAATTTTTAGCTTCTTTAAATTGTGAATTTTCTTTAGAAACTCTAGATGGTTTATTGTAATTGATGTTATTTTCATCCAAAATTTTAGAGTATTTAGTTAGATTATCAATATTTGTGCCAAGCAGATAGTATTTAGATGATATCTTAATTTCAGACAGTAAATTCATTATCCTTTCTACACCAAACGCAACACCTACACCGTTAAAGTCACCAATGGAGAGTATTTTGGCTAGATTATCATATCTGCCACCCCCACCAACTACTACACTTTCTTCTGTGTGAAATTCAAAAGTTAAATCATTGTAGTAATCTAAACCTCTAACTAGTGAGTAGTCTATCTCATAATTTATTTGAGAATTATCAAGTAACCTAAGTAAACTCTGAAAATCTTCTTTTGATTCACTGTTTATATATTCGTTAATTGACGGTGCGTTATTGATAATCTCTCCATCCTCTGAGTTATTTGAATCAAGTATTCTCAATGTATTATTTTCAATTTTTTCTAAACTCTCTTTTGATAATTTTTTATTATATTTGGAAAAATAATCATATAGTACTTTTACATAAGCTTCTCTATCTTCTGTGCTACCTATAGTGTTTATTTTTAATGTTGTTCCGGGTAATAAATTATTAATAAAATTCAAAGAATCATTAATAATCTGAAAATCAGAATAAATATCAATTAATCCAACTATTTCAGCACCAGCTTGATTAAATTCTCGATATCTATTCTTTTGAGGATTTTCATATCTAAACATAGATCCAAAATAAGAATATTTACTTGTATTATCTTTATTAAATTCAGCATGATACCTTACGACACTTGACGTACCTTCAGGTCTTAAAACTAGATCCCTACCACCTTTATCTTTGAGTTCATACATCTGTTTAGTGACAATTTCAGAAGATTCTCCGATAGACTTATCGAATAATTCCTTATATTCAAGTAAAGGTGTCTGGATATATTTATACCCGTAGTCAGAAAATTTATTTATAAAACTATTTTTAACATGTAAAAACTTCGCAGAATCTTCATTTGCGATATTTCTTGTACCTTTTACCTGTTCAATCATCTATTAACATCTTAATAAATTCATTATTTTCTTTTACCGTTTTTACCTTATCTGAAGGACCGTGACCAGGTAAAATATCATATTCTTCATTAAAATTTAGAAAAGTATTGTTGATGGAATTCTTCATTTCATCCATAGAGCCAGAAAATAAATCTGTTCTACCTATACCATCTTTAAATACAAAATCACCTGTAAATATCAAACCTTCTTCGGGAAACTCATACGAAACACTACCTTTGGTATGGCCTGGATTTTTATGGATTTTAACAATTTCACTTGGTAATTCAGAAATTGAAAATAAATCGCCTGTGAATTCTCCTACTTCAAATGAGCTTCCTAATAATGATCTAATTTGATCTTGAGGATTTCTAGCTAAAAATTCATCTTCCAGATTAATATATGCTTTACCTTCGAAGCTTGATAGGCCTAGTGTGTGATCATAATGACCGTGTGTTATTAATGCACCAGCAACAGTTAGATTTTTATTGTTAATAAATTTAATAACATTATCTAAATCTGGTGGTAGGTCTACTATAAAACATTTTTCATCGTGAAATGGCTTTACTATATATGAATTAGATGTAGTGAAGCTTGTAAATGTATATATTACAGAACTCATTTTCTGCCTGGGTATATCCGGGAAGCATCAAAAACATTTTCAATTTTTTTAGCATCATTTATAATTGCATCTAATTGATCGTTGTCACTTATTTCAACTTGAAATATTAGATTAACGATTCGCTTACTACTTGTTACAGATTTAGCTACCAATATATTTCCACCATTATCAGAAATAGCAATTGTTGCATCTCTAAGTAGATAAGGTCTATCGATAGCTTCAATTTCTAACCATACAACAATTCCTGTATTTCCTGTGTATCCCCAACTTACATCAATTATTCGTTCACCTTTTGTAGAATCTATCTGTACGTTCAAACAATCAGACCTATGTATTGCTATACCATTAGAAATAGTTACAAAGCCAAGGATGTCATCACCTGGTACGGGTACACAACACTTACCCATTCGGACTTTTATGTCATCATATCCTTCAACGATTACTAAATCTGATTTTGAATCTTCTTTTATTTCAGGAGAGTATAGATCTTCATCAACGGATATTTCACCGGGAAATACAATTTTATTAATCCTATTACTTATTGAATTTAATCCTGTGTTACCATTTCCAAGATTTTGATATAGTGTTTCTAAATTGGGTAATTTCAAATCTTTTAATAGTTCATCCATTAATTGATCTTTTGAAGTAGTTTCTAATATTTCAGGATTTTCATCTAACCAAGAATTCAATGTAGTCTTACCTTTTTGAATATCTTCATTTTTCATTTGTTTTTGATACCATTGCTTGATTTTTGACCTAGCTCTTGAGGTCTTTACGATATTTAACCAATCTCTACTTGGGCCTTTGTCCTTATCTTTACTAGTTAGTATTTCAATTGTGTCGCCTGATTTTAAGAGATTGCTTAAATTCACTAATTTTCCATTTACTTTTGCTCCTATTAATTTTTCACCTACTTGAGTATGAATTGCAAAAGCAAAATCTACTGGCGTTGATCCTTGAGGTAAAGCGATAACATCTCCTTCTGGTGTTAAGCAAAATACTTCATTTTCATACAGATCAAGTTTCATGTGTTGTAAGAATTCATTTGGATCCGGATATTCATTCGAAATTTCTGATAATTCATTAGTCCAAGATGTAAGGTCATTTGATGGCTTTTCTTTATATTTCCAATGAGCAGCTACACCGTATTCTGCTCTGTAGTGCATGTCATGTGTTCTTATTTGTATCTCCATCTTGGTACCATCGCTAGTTAACACTGTTGTGTGTAAACTTTGATAGAGATTAAATTTTGGCATTGAAATAAAATCTTTAAATCTACCAAGTACAGGTTGAAAGTTAGCATGAATTAGACCAAGTATTGTATAACAATTTTTAACATCATCTGTCACTATTCTTATTCCGATAAGATCATTAATTTCATTAAAAGTAAGTCCTTGGTTAACAATTTTCTTATATATTGAATAATTGTGTTTTGGTCTCCCATATACTTCAGCAGACATAGAATTATCGTTCAAAAGAGTTTTTATAATTTCAATAGAACTTCCTATTTGTGAATCACGGTCTGGATTTGTTTCTGTAATCATATCTTTTATTTCTTTATCTTGATTTGCATGTAAGATTTTGAATGATTTATCTTCAAGAACATGCTTTATTGATTGTAAACCTAATCTGTGAGCCAGTGGAGCATAAACATACAATGTTTCATTAGCGATCTTTTCTTGTTTCCAATCTTGGTGATATTCTATAGTTTGAATATTGTGCAATCTGTCAGCTAATTTGAGTATTAATACACGTATATCTTTTGCCATAGCGATAACCATTTTTCTTATAGCATCCGCTTTTGCTTCTTCGTTACTGCTGTATTTGATTTTATCTAATTTTGTGACCCCATCTACAATATCAGCAACTTCTTCGCCAAATTCTTTTTTTAACTCTTCATATGATATATCAGTATCTTCTATTAGATCATGAAGTAATGCTGCTGCAATCGTTTCTTTATCAAAATTTAATTCACACAAATATATTGCAACATGTAATGGGTGTGTAATATAGGGCTCTCCAGATTTTCTACTTTGACCATTGTGACCGTCATAAGCATATTGAAATGCTCTATTAATATAAGCTTGATCCTTAGGATTAAAATAACCTAATAATTTGTCGTATAGTTTATTAACTTCTTTTGATGGGCTTATAGTTGCCATAACTTAATGGTACTAAAATTATTTGGTTTTAATAATTTTTGATAAAAATGGAACAGTAACAAATATGGAACTATAAGTACCGGAGACTATACCTATTAACAATGGTATTGCGAAATCAGCAAGGTTACCTTCAATTCCTAAATAATTACCAATGACAATAATTGAAATTATAGGAATAGCAGACGTTAATGATGTGTTAATACTTCTCATCAATACTTCATTAAATGTTTTATTTAGAACATCTTTATTTAAACTATTTAATTTAAATGCTTTTTGTGAGTCACTTAATTTATCAAATAATATAACTGTGTCATAGAGGGAATAACCGAGAATAGTTAAAAGCGCTATTACTGTTGAAGGTGTAATTTCAAGACCTATAAGAACATAAATTGAGAAAGTTAATAATAAGTCATGTAGTAATGCAACTAGTGCGATAAGAGAATATCTATATTCATATCTTAGCGAAATAAGCAATGCGATTATTGTAAGGAATATAACTAATGCCCTAATTCCTTTCTCAGTAATATCTTGACCGAAAGTTGGGCCGACTCTTTGAAAATCTATTTCTCCAGTTGGTACATCAAATTTATTTCCTAAATAATTTAAAAATTCTGTCTCATTTGCTTGTGAGGACTCTACAGCTCTAAATATTAAAGTATTTGAATTTTCGAAAGTTTGATAACGAGAGACTTCTAAAATAGAGTTTCCTAAAACATCTGCAATATCATTATCAGAATAATCAGTATCTAGTTGATATGTTGTTCCACCAGTAAAATCAACAGATAAATTTAATGACAAAACACCAAAAAGTGAAGCTATTAGAATTGCTCCAAATATTAACATTTCAATAATGAATATTCTATAGAATCTTGGACCTATATCTTTGAAGTCAATTTGTGTAGTACCTAAAAATAATCTTTTAAACATTCTCGATATCCTTTCTACTCAAAGGAAAATAGAATCTTGGATTATCAGTTATATTACCAACAACAGGTACTGCAGTTGAAATGAACATTCTTGTATAAAACAAATCAAATATTGTTGCTAATCCAAGAGTTAAAGCAAAACCTCTAATAGGTCCTACAGCTAGTAAGTAAAGAATGATAGCTGCAATTATTGAAACAAAGTCAGCTACTAATATTGTGTTCCATGCCTCTTTAACAGCTTTTTCAGTAGCAAAGTTAAAAGAACGACCAATTTTTAATTCATCTTTTAATTTTTCAAAAATAACTATATATGAGTCGGCGGTAAGTCCTATTGAAACGATAAAACCTGCAATACCAGCAAGTGTTAATGTATATCCTTGCCATTCACCAAGAAGTGAAATAACTGAGTAAAATAAAGCACCAAAAGATGCTAGACCAACAATTGCTATTAACCCAGTTAGACGATAATAAAATAATAAAAAAATGCTTACAATAATAAGACCAACTAATCCAGCTTGTAGACCTAAATTAAGTGTATTTTCACCTAAAGTAGCTGATACTTTTTGAATGGAAGATCTTTCAAATGATACTGGCAAAGCACCATAACGTAATACTACTGCAAGATTATTTGCAGATTCTCCTTGATCGACATTTCCCATAGAAATAGATGCAGTTCCTCCTGTAATACCAATATCTGGATTTACGTCGAATGCTACTTGAGGAGCAGAAATTACTTCTTCATCTAAAACAATAGCTAATTTACGCTGATCTCCTAAATTAGATGCAAGAACCTTTGTTAACTCAGTAAACTTATTTGCAGATTCATCTTTAAAATTCAACTGGACAACCCATTCGTTTTGGGGGTACACAGCCAAAGCATCATCAATATCATTACCTGTTAACTCAGCTGGTCCCAATTCATAAATAACTGGAAATCCATCTCTAATTGATAGTAAGTAAGAAGTTGTTGATGGATCATCGTTTATAGACAATCCTGTTAATTCATCAACACCGGGAACTGCAGTAATAATAGGATTTTCTGGATCATCTGGATTTTCAGTAATAGTTAAAGCTGGAGAGTAACCAGATTGCATAGATGAGCTTATGACTGGTCTAAATGTTAATAAACCTGTAGTACCTACTGCTTCTAATGCTTTTTCTTGATCGGTTAACCCGGGTAGTTGAACTAATACTGAATTTTCTCCGCTTATTGATATTTCAGGTTCTTGTACTTCACCAAATGCAGCAATTCTCGTTCTCATAATTTCAACAGCTTGTTCAATTAATTCTGGTTCAGTATCTTCTTCAGCAGTAAGAATAACTGATATACCGCCTTGAAGATCAAGGCCAAGCTTAGGTTGTATTGAATTGATGAATACATAACTTAACAAACCCGCAGAAAGTAATGGTAAAAATAAAAGTTTTATTATTCGTTTCATGATCTATTTATGAAGTATTTTGCTTTTTAATATTTCAATTTCACCTTTTTTAAGAACGAGTGTGATACTTTCTTCTTTTATATTGGTAACTCTACCGTATATGCCAGATTCAGTAACTACATCGTCACCAATCTTTAATGCTTCAATATAAGATTTATGTTTTTTTTGTCGTCTTCTTTGAGGTATATAAAGGATTATATAGAACAATAGGAAAACTGTTACTAACGGTAGAAGAGCAATTAAATCATCCATTTATAATACTTTCTTTATAGTTTTCAAATTCTGAGTTTAATATACTTTTTCTAACTTCGGAAAGTATATTTTCAGTCTGAAATATATTATGTAAAGTTAAATATAGCCATGCTGAAGTTGATTCATTTATAAGTAAATGTCGTAAATATGCTTTTGAATATTTTTTACATACAAAACATTCGCATTCTAAAACCAAAGGTTCTGTATCGTTTTTAAATTGACTATTTTTAAGATTAAAAAATTTACCTTTATTAATTATTTTTCCGTGTCGTGCGAGTCGAGCAGGCCATACACAATCAAACATATCAATTCCTGAATCTATTAGGTTTAACATTCCTTCGATATCACCTAAGCCCATTACATACCTTAATTTATCTTTTGGAAGAAAATCTACAGTAAAATCTACTATGTTTTTTCTCTCCTCTGGTGTTTCACCTATTGCTAGACCACCTATTGCATAACCATCAAAATTTAATGAAACCATATCGATAGATGACTTTTCTCTCAATTCGAGAAACTTGCCTCCCTGCACTATTCCAAACAATGATTGATTATTATTCGAATGATAATCACGAGCAATTTCAGCCCATTTTTTTGTTGTATTTATTGATTGGAGCTGATTGTTGTAATCTTTATCTATATCTACTAAAGAATCTAGAATCATTGCGATATCACTATTTAAAGTATTTTGTATATCCATTGAAAGAATTGGATCCATAAAAAATTTAGATCCGTCATAAATATTTTTAAACTCTATACCATCTTCATTAAACTTATTTGGAATTGACCATCCCTGAAAACCACCAGAATCAGACAGTATTAAATTATCCCAACCAATAAAATTATGCAGTCCTTCGAACTCTTTAATTACATCAAGCCCAGGCCGAAGATAGAGATGGTAGGTATTAGCTAAAAGTACATCAGTTTTTTCTAAATAATTAAGAGGGAGAGATTTAATTGCACCCCTTGTTGCAACTGGCATAAATGTAGGAGTTTGAAGAGATTTACTATTTATTATTACATCATTAACTCTAGCTTTACCATCTGTAGCGATCGTTTTTAAGTTAATATTATTCATTTACATTAAATAGTACTGCATCACCAAAACTTAAAAATTTTAATTCAGAATCAATAGCAAATTTATATAAATCTTTCCATTGTGATCCGTATATGCAATCCACTATTGAAAGTAGTGAACTATTTGGTGCATGAAAATTTGTAATCAAATAATTAGGAATATTAATTTTAGTATCTGGATATATAAAATAATCTGTAGAACTAGAAAGTTCCCCAGTTTCATAAGAAGACTCTATAGCTCTTAATGATGTTGTTCCAACACAATAAATATCTATATTTGAATTTTTAGCATCTAAAATTATTTCAAAATCATTTTTACTGATTTGATAATTTTCTTTATGTATTTTGTGATCTTCTAAATATCTTTCTGTTATAGGTTTAAAAGTATCTATATTTACATCTAAATTGATAAATATAAATTTGTGTCCTTCTTTTGTAAGTTTATTTATTTGTTGATTAGAAAAATGTAAACCTGCCGTTGGAGATGCAACAGAAAACCCACCTTCAGCAAATTGGTTATTGTAATATTCATACTTAGAAGAATCATCTTTTATGTATGGAGGCAACGGAATTTGACCATGACTTTTAATTATTTCTAACACAGGAATATTAAATTTAATCTCATATGTATCATTTAGAATTCCTATGATTTCGAAGTTAAATTTTTGAAGTTTATATTTTTTATTAAGGATTTTTTTATCGGTGGATTTAATTAAACATGTAGCAATATAAGTAGATTGAATGTCTAAAACAAATACTTCTATTTTTCCTCCAGTAGATTTTTTACTTACAACTCTAACACTTTGTACTTGAGATTTATTCAGAATGAATAATGACGGTCTCTTTATGATCGAGCTTATATCTTTAAATTCAATAATCTGTTTTGTGTTAGCTATTAATAATTTAGATAAATTTGGATCTGTATATGGAGTTTGGTTTATAGACTCTTTAGGAAGATTGTAATTATAAACCTTTGACTCAAAAGGCATTATTTATTTAATAATTTAATAAATAAATCATATGACATTGATACCACTTCTGGCATACCGTCTGATGATCTTCTAGAATTACCATCTCTCTTTTTTAACTTTTTCCAAAATAAAACAGTATTATCACTTCCTGATTTTTCTATTGCTTTATCTAATGATTGATGAATGTTTAAATTTTGACGGGATTTAGCTTCTATAAAATATTCTTCATCATCAACGAAAAGTTGGACATCTCCTAAATCTTTCGATCCACCTTCTGCAAATCGTTGTGATTTAAATTTATTATTTTTATTTAATCTATTTACTATATTTGTTTCGTACGTAGTTCCCTGTTTTTTTGCTTTATTAACCATATCTAAATATTACTTTTTATTATTCAGAAAGTAATGACTCTAGTTCTTTTTCTTCAATATCAAAATTTGCGTAAACGTCTTGAACATCGTCTAATTCTTCTAAAGACTCAATTAATTTTGTTATTTTTGAAAATTGATCAGCATTTAAATTTATTGATGAAGAAGGTATATATGCTACTTCAGCATTGGATGGTGTATAAGGGCTTGAGTTGAAAAGTTCATAAATTAACTTAAAATCCTTAGGATCGTATTCAAATGTTAATGAATTTTTATCTTCTTGAATTTCTAAACAATTGTTATTTATACCCATTTCAATAAGTTCATCATCGAATGTATCGAATTGAAATATAGCTTTTCTTTCAAATAAATAATTAACACTGCCAGGATTACCCATTGATCCGTTGTTTTTAGTTAAAGCAGCTCTAACATCAGAGGATGTTCTATTTTTATTATCAGTTAGACAGTTAATTAGAATAGCTACTCCAAACGGACCATAACCTTCATATGTAAGCTCTAATATTTCTCCAGTATCAGCATTTCCGTCAATTCTTTTTAATGCTCGTTCAATATTGTCATTAGGAACGGAACTGGATTTTGCTTTTGAAATTGCTTGATATAAAGATGCATTTGCTGATGGATCAGTACCGCCGTTCTTTGCAGCTACCTCTATTCCTTTAATCAATTTTGCAAATAATTTACCTCTTTTGGCATCATTTGCACCTTTTTTTCTTTTGATAGTAGACCATTTAGAATGACCTGACATTTTTACCTTCTTTAATAAAATCGTTTAACCAATTTAAATAATATTCATCATTATTAAGTTCGGGATGAAATGTTAATGAGACAACATTTCCTTGAGCAACTCCAACTATCTCATCATTATGTTGAGCAATAACATTTACTGTATCTGACAATATTTTTGATATTTTTGGTGCTCTTATAAAACAATAAATATCTTCGTTATCATAAAACCTAACACTTCCTTCAAATGATTCTGTTTGTCTACCATATGCATTTCTTGTAACTTCAATATCAATATTTGGAATGGTTACTTCGCCATCAATAACTTCTTTTGCTAAAAGTATTGTTCCAGCACATGTAGATAAAGTAGGTATGCCATCCTTAATAAGCCGATCTACATCATTTAATAAATTACTAAATTGATCAATCTTTTTCATTGCTGTAGATTCTCCACCCGGGAGAATTAACGCATCCACAGAAGTTAAATCTTTAGATTGTTTGATTAATAATGATTCATGACCAAGTTCATGAATACTTTTTGAATGGTCAAGAAAACTACCTTGGAATGAAAGTATCCCAACTTTCAATTACCAACCTCTTTTAGCTAATTTCTCTTCCTCAGATAATGTATCAATATTTATACCTACCATAGGTTCACCGAGGTCTTTGGATACTTCAGATAGAACTTTCGGATCATTGTAGTTAGTAGTTGCAATTACAATTGCTTCTGCTCTTTCAGCGGGATCACCGCTTTTAAATATACCAGAACCAACAAAAACACCGTCGCATCCCAATTGCATCATTAATGCAGCGTCAGCAGGTGTTGCAATACCACCAGCAGCAAAATTGACGACTGGTAGTTTATTTTGTTCTTTTATCTCTTCCAACACATTAAGAGGAGCACGAAACTTTTTACTAAGAGCTACAATTTCATTTTCATCACATGCGATAACTTCATTTAGTTCATTAGTAATAGTTCTCATATGTCTTACTGCTTCCACAACATTGCCAGTGCCAGCTTCACCTTTTGTTCTTATCATTGAAGCACCTTCAGCAATTCTTCTTGTAGCTTCACCTAATCCAGTAGCACCGCATACAAATGGAGCTTTGAAACTTTGTTTATTAATATGATTTACCTCATCAGCAGGCGTTAATACTTCTGACTCGTCAATAAAATCAATTCCTAATGAGTCCAATATCTGAGCTTCAACGAAATGACCAATCCTAGCTTTAGCCATTACAGGTATAGAGACTGAGTCCATTACTTCTTGAATTATACCTACTGAAGACATTCTTGCTACTCCACCGTCTGCTCTAATATCTGCAGGAATTCGCTCTAAAGCCATAACTGCTACTGCTCCAGCTTTTTCAGCAATTTTTGCTTGTTCAGCATTTACAACGTCCATAATGACCCCACCTTTAAGCATTTCTGCGAGACCTTTTTTAACTTTATTTGTAGATTCGATTTTCATATCTTTAATATTACATCATAAGTTTGAATATAATAAAATGAACTTCTTCATATTTTTTTCTAAATCATACTTACGTATATCTTCGAATTGTTTATTCCAGAGAGAATTTAAATCTTTTGAATCTAATTTTGTTAATACATTACATAACGATTCAAAATCATTATTTTTATATACAATATAGGAATTTGGTAATACATTAATGAAAGAATTTAAATCACTAGAAATTACAAGATTCCCATTAT
Organism: uncultured Candidatus Actinomarina sp.; assembly: GCA_902610815.1. Classification (GTDB taxonomy): domain Bacteria; phylum Actinomycetota; class Acidimicrobiia; order Actinomarinales; family Actinomarinaceae; genus Actinomarina. The sequence goes on along the minus strand of CACLXG010000001.1, from coordinate 230,654 downwards.
TGACTGCTTCTAAAAGTGTTATACCGAAACTTTCACTTTTTGTGTTTAAAGCAAGATAAATATTAGTTGTAGCTAAGATTTCATTTTTAAATTCATCAGTTGGATTTTTAAAAACTGTAATATTTTTATCAGATTTGTCTTTATTTGTTATTGCATAAAATAATTTATTTGTGAATTGATTATGATTTGATAGTTTCACAAAAAACCTATAGTTCTTCCTAATTTCTTGACGTCCAATAAATAGATATCCTTGACTTTTATTAAAAGAAATGTGTTGATTAATTTTTATCATATTTGGAATCAATACTGGTTCATTATTTAAAGATCGAGCGTTAGATTCGGATGATTTACTTACATAAGTACTAATACTTGTATATCTAAAAATTTTATAAATAATACTCAATATGGTTGTAATAATCGCTCCTAATGAAGCATGGTGTGTAAAAATGTATTTTTTACTCTTAGGAAGTTTCCAAAATAATAATGGAACAAAAGGTTCGTGTACGTGAACAACATCGGCCCAATCAATATAATCAAGTAACAATTTCCTATTTGGAAAAAGTAATACTGATGATACAGAGGAGTTAAATGGAATATTGAAAACTTTATTCGAATCTAATGACTCTGTTTTACCATAAGCAAATACCTTAACTTCAAATTCCTCATGCGAAGATAAATAATCTTCCATAAGATTTACCTGGTTCTGTACTCCCCCATATTTTTGAAATGAATAAGGAGTTACTAGAAGTACTTTAATACTCACTAGTCCAGACAGGTTGAATTGAATGCCATTGGTTCGGATCTAATAGTATAAGTTTTTCTAATTCTTTACTTAACACTTTCAAACCATGCTGAATGCTTTGAGCATCATTTTCAAAGTGAGGAACAATAAAAGGTTTTCCAAAAACGAGTTTATATTTATTATCTATTTTTAAAAAAGTAGCTGGAATTATTGGTACTTGTTTTTCTAGAGATAAAGAAACTGGACCCTTAGGAAATGCTGCTAATTGATTAAAGAACTCTACACCTATTCCACTTTTACCAACATGTCTATCTGCAAGTAAACATACATGGTATCCCTCATCAAGATGATTACTTAATTGCTGGTATGTATTTTGACCTTTTCCACCTAATATTATTTTACAACCTAGTGATTCTCTTAAGTCTGTAAACCATTTAACAATATTTATATCTGATAAAGGCTCAGCAACGGCAAGTAGTTTAAGGTTTAAAGATTTACCCATGGGAATAGCAAATTCCCAATTACCTACATGTGGCAAAGCAATAATGAATGAGTCAAAATTTCTATTTAATTTTTTTACTTCATCTTCGTTAATTATTTCTACATCTTGCAAAATTTGTGAGTCATAGCCTTCTTTCGATAGCCAAATAGTTTCAATCCAGTACTTAACGTAATTAATTTTTACAAGCAGTGGTGAGTAGTTTGTAATATTTTTCTTTCGTTTATTAAGTTTGATGTTGCTTCTTGGCGTTAGAAAATAATATATGAATCCTATTGGATAGGATAAAACCAAAATTTTACGTAAACTAATTTTTCTAATAAGACGATGTATAAATTTAATTATTAAAAATTTCATTTTGATAAGTGTTGATACAAATATGTAAATCTTTGTAATGCTGTTATCCATGTAATAACTGCGAATATGTATACATAGAGAAAATTAAAATCAAAAAACATATATAACACTGCGAATATAACTCTTTCTGGTCTTGCAGCTAAACCTTTTTTATTTTGTAATCCAAAATATTCAGATTTTGCTCGCATGTACGGAATTAAATTTGACGAAACAAGTATGGAAAATATTGTGAAGAGTTCAATATCGCTATTTGTAAAAGAAATACCAACAACGCTCCAAATTATTAATTCTCCTATCCTGTCTATTAGAGAATCAAGAATTCCACCTCTTTCACTAACTAAATCCATTTCTCGTGCATATGGGCCGTCAAGACCATCTATTGCACTGCCTAGAAAAATTAATACAATACCAAGGTTTCTATTTTCAAGATAAAAGCAATAAGATCCAGCAATAATTACAGCGAGTCCGAAAGTTGATACTGTATTAGGTTTTAAATTTAAATATCTTAATATCTTTATAAATGGCTTAGCAAAAACTTCAGAACTATTTTTAAAATATTTCTCAAGCATTTAAATTTTCTGTATATGGTTCAGTAATAACTTTCCCACTAAATGCGTTAATTTCAATTATTGTTTTGTTTAAAGGTGGATTTTCATGGGAATAAACAATTACAGTCCAGACAGGTGTCAATATATTCTTAAAAGTAAATTGAAATGTCAATGCAATTGAATAATACCCAATTGAGTGATCGATATTGTTTGTTATTCTCTCAATAACTTCTTGCTGTTGAATTTTGAATTTATTATTAACAAGAAATAATAACAAAGCAACAATACTCAGAATAATTATCACGGGTACAAAAGATACAAAGTCAATTATTAAAGATGTTATAAAACTTAATAGCACAACTCCAAGTACAACATAGGGATACTGACTTCTCTTTCTAGGATCCGGAACAACATAACTACCAACAGCTAATGAGTTTAAATCATCAGGTAGCAGAGTTTCTTCCGCAATATCTTTATCAATTTCAATTCCGTCAACCATCTAAACTAAACTCCGGTTCTTTTAAAGATTTCTTAATACTGTTAATTGCCTTCTTATAATCAACATCTTTCATGTTTTCTTTTCCAAAGATATTTACAGCCATAGTATTGCTTGATGCGTCTTTCTCACCAATTATTATTTGTATTGGGGTTTTTGATTTTTCAGAATTATGTAGTTTTTCACCAAGTCGAATATTTCTGTCATCTAAATTAACTCTGTATGATTTTAAATCTTCAATAATAGTTTGAGCATATTCTTTAACATTGCCTATAGTTAAAACATCAATCTGAATCGGAGAAAGCCATCCTGGTAAATTACCCGCATAGTGTTCCAATAAAACAGCTGTAAATCGTTCAACTGATCCTAATAGTGCTCTGTGAATCATTACAGGTTTGGATTTCTTATTATCAGAATTTACATACTCGATATCAAAATTATCAGGTTGAGCAAAGTCGATTTGAATTGTACTTAATTGCCATCTTCTTCCGATTGCATCTTTTGCATGTAAGTCAATTTTTGGACCATAAAATGCACCTTCTCCTTCAGCAGTTTGAAATGGAACCTCTAATTCTGTTAACGATTGTTTTAGACTATTAGTAGCATTATCCCAATCTTTATCACTTCCAATGTATTTTGTAGGTTTTGTGGAAAGATCCGCTTCAATTTCAGTTAAGCCATAACTTCCTAACAAATTTACAGAAAATGATAAAAGTGTTTTTACTTCATCATTTATTTGATCAGTTGTACAAAATATGTGAGCATCGTCTTGAGTAAATCCTCTTAGTCTGAGCAATCCGTGCAAAACACCAGTTTTCTCATATCTATACACAGAGCCAAATTCAAAATACCTTAAAGGTAATTCTTTATATGAATGTAGGTCACTTTTATATACAAGGATATGAAAAGGGCAATTCATTGGTTTTAAATAATAAGTTTCATTATTTTCATCATGATTTATTGGAGGATACATATTTTCGCTGTAATGATCTAAATGACCTGATGTTTCCCATAAAATTGATTTACCTATATGAGGAGTATTTACCAATGAATAACCATTTTGTAGATGTGCTTTTTTACTGTAAGTTTCTATTACATCTCTTAATACAGCACCTTTGGGTTTCCATAGATAGTTTCCAGACCCTAGTTCTTCACTTGAAGTAAATAAATCTAATTCGTTACCTAATTTTCTATGATCTCTTTTTTCTGCTTCTTCTTGCTGAATTAAGTATTGATCTAAATCCTCTTTAGAAAACCATGATGTACCATATATTCTTTGTAGTTGAACATTAGATTCATCACCACGCCAGTAAGCACCTGAAACTTTCGTCAGTTTAAAATGCTTAAGTACACTTGTTGATGGCACATGCGGTCCCATGCACAGATCTATAAATTCATCATTGGCATAAGTAGATACTATCTCTTCACCAACACCCTCATCAGATTCTGCTGATTCAATTAGCTCTAACTTTAATTTTTGATTACTAAATATCTTTACAGCATCCTTTTTTGTTATTTCAGATCTAATGAAACTTTGTGCACTTTTAGCAATACTTTTCATTTCTTTTTCTATGTTTTCAAGTTCATTTTCTTTAATTGGGGTTTCAAAGAGAAAATCATAGTAAAAACCATTTTCTATACTTGGGCCTACTCCAAACTGAGCATTTGGATATAAATTTAATACTGCTTGAGCAAGTATATGTGCAGAGGAATGCCTTAATATTTGCAAGGCATCTAAATCTTTAGTAGTTACTATTCTTATATTTATGCTTTCTGATATTTCATAAGATAAATCTTGAAATTTATTATCTATTTCAACACAAATAGCGTCTTTGAGTAACCTAGGACCTATGCTTTCAGCAATCTGATAACCAGTAACGGGTGATTCATAATTTCGTACTGATCCATCAGGTAATGTAATGTCAACATTCATGATTTAATAATAATATCTCTTATATGTAACTCTGAACTTCATAATTAATTAAAAATATTTATAAATATTCCTAATAAAATGATTGTATGAAAAATAATATAAAATTCAATAATTCAAAGATTTTATATACATTCTCCAGTGTAAATAGTAAATATATTGTAGAACTTACGTACGATTTCATAAATCAATATCAATTACAAAATACATCAATAAAAATCATGTCAAAATCTAACAATGCAATTAGTTCAATAGATCTAAGAAAATTAAATATTTATAGTTTAAACAAAAAAGCAGAAAAACAAATATCTAACTTGGCTGACGTAGACAATGACTACTTTGTAAAAAAAACAGGTAACAAAGTTTTTAACAAAATTAATGTTTCTAACTTTGTAAAAAATATTAATACAAGAAATACTTCAAATCGAAATGAGTTAATGTGCCAATACGCATACGTTTACGACTTCTATATCAAATCGAATCACAACAATTATTCATTATTTTTAGCCAAAAAACTAAATTATTCTGAGAATTACATTAAAAATCTTACAAAAGAACTCTTTGTAAAAAAATATCTGTTAAAAAACACCACAGGCGTACCAGGTGGAGTATTTAGTAAAAAAACTTTAAAGTATTTTAATTCTCTGTAACTTCAACTGTGCTAATTACAACATCTGTTGTTGGTTTATCAGCTGAGTCTGTATCAACAGATGCTATTTTATCGATGACATCAAAACCGTCTACAACTTGTCCAAATATTGTGTAGCTATAAGGAAGTGGATAATCTACATGCATAATAAAAAATTGACTTCCATTTGTGTTAGGACCTCTGTTAGCCATAGCTAAAATTCCTTTTTCATATGGTCTTTGGTTGTTTAATTCATCTTCAAATTCATATCCAGGAAATTTTCCATAATCACCATGACCTGTTCCAGATGGATCGCCACCTTGAATCATAAAACCAGAGATAACTCTATGAAAAATAACATTGTCATAATATCCATCTTTTGATAATGAAATAAAATTATTAACAGTAATTGGTGCATCGTCTGTAAAAAATTCTACAGTCATATCACCTAAATTAGTTTTAATAACAGCTGTGTATGATTTACCTTCGTCTATTTGCATAGTCGGTTGTGCATCATATATCTTGTCACTCATTTGATCTCCTATCGTTGAACTAGTAGTTGTTTCTAAAGGTTTTATTTCGGTTTCTTCACTTGATGTGCATAAAGAGAATAATAAAAAAAGTATTAAATATTTTTTCATCTAACCTCCTGCACCTCCTACATTACCAATATTTATATTATTTGTATTTACTCTTTCTTGTTCATTGCATTTTTCATTTTGAGATTTCCAACAATCTGGATTTAAATTTGAACTTGAATTGCATGCTGTGAATAAAAAAAGAATGATTAGTAACTTCATTAATTTACTTTGCTCAGCCTAACTTTCGATATTGCACATAAATTTTCATTATTATACATTTTACATTCCCAAAGTTGATAGGACCTTCCGATTTTTATCGGCTCAGCTATACAGGTTATTTCACCTTCCTGAACGCTTGTTAAAAAATCTGTATTATTGTTTACTCCAACAAAATTTCCAATATCTAAAAAATTTGCACCATAAGAGCATATAGTTTCAGCTAATGTGGAATATATGCCCCCATGAACAAGACCCATCGGTTGTTTGTGATGATCTTTAACATTTAATTTAGACTCTACATAATTTTTTTTAATTTCAATCATTTCATGGCCAAGATAGTTATCTAAATTATCACCATCAAAATTTGTAAATTTATTTGTCATATATTCTACTTAATCTAGATTCACCTTCATTATTAATGAACCACCAATATCCAATTATGAATGTTACAAGTGTAAGAAATATTATAAACAGAAAATAATAAATGCCATTAAGTGTTGTAAAAATATTATACATTCCATATGCATGCAAAGAAATACCATAAAAAGTAATAAACAAAGTTACGAAACTAAACCAAGAAAAATCATTTCCAAGTTTTGCAACAACTATCTTTTTATCTTGAATTGGGAAAAAATACTTGTTTTCTAACTTATGCGTAATAAATACATCTTTATTAAGTAAATTATTAATCTCTTTTTCTAAATATTCTGAGTAATTTCTAGAAAATATTAGATAATATGCATGAAAAGCGAGAATAACACTACCAAACAGTGATATGAGAGGCAAAATATAGTTAATTTCTACTACATTAAAGGATAAAATTAGCGAAAATGTACCTAAAATAAAGAAAAAACGAACATCTATTAAGAATTGTTTATGATAAAACTTATTCATTGATCGCATTCTTTTAAGTTGATTTTCAACTAAAGTTATTTCATTCATAATGTAAAGTGTATTTAGTCTATGAATAATAAAAAATATTTATTAATAATTTTATTTTTGATTTATTTAATAACATTTCTTTATCTTATAGACGATGTGGAAATTGAATTTGTTGGAGTTTCTAGATTTAAATACCAAGAATTCAAATTAAACTGTGGATCAATATATGACATATTAATAAATAATATTGAGTACAGTGAAAAGAATTTAAGAATGAACGAAGTTGTATGTAGAAATACAGCTGTTGTAAAAATTCTTAACAGTTTTCTAATCTTTATATCAAGTATTATATTTTTTATCTCTGGTATTAAATATCTGAATAGTAGAACTGAGAGAGAAGATATTTCAGATCTACTTAGACTTTTAAAACGACGTAATAATAAAAAACTATAATAATTATATGAAAATTGGTGCATTCATTCCTCAAGGTTGGCGAATGGATTTGTATGGTATAGATGTAAACAAACAGTGGGACACCATATTAAACGTAGCTTCTAAAATAGAAGATTTAAATTATGAATCTATATGGGTATATGATCATTTTCATACTGTACCTAAACCAACACAAGACCCAACTTATGAATGTTGGACCTTGATGTCAGCTTTATCACAAAAAACTTCAAAAGCAAGATTAGGTCAAATGTGTACTTGTAATTCATATAGGAATCCTGCTTACCTAACTAAAGTTGCTTCCAATATTGACGTAATGTCTGGTGGGCGTCTTGAATATGCAATTGGTGCTGGTTGGTATGATCATGAGTACAAAGCCTATGGATATGACTATCCAACAGCTGGAACTAGATTAAAAATGCTAGAAGAGTCATTAATAATATATAAATTAATGACTACTGAAGAGACTCCAAGTTTTAAAGGTAAGTACTACCAAATAGATGGAGCAATTAATCAACCTAAACCATTACAAAAACCATATCCGCCACTCTGGGTATGTGGAGGTGGTGAAAAAGTTACACTTAAACTTTTAGCTAAATATGGTGATTATGGAAATTGGGATGTTGATGTTGAAGGCTTTAAACATAAATCAGAAATATTAAAAGAACACTGTCTAAATGAAGATCGTGATTTTAATGATATTGGTAGAACACTTCATACAAATGTTCTTATTGGTGAAGATAGTAATGACTTGGATACAAAAATAAACAAACTCGCAGAATATACTAATATCCCAAAAGAATATTATTACGATCGCCCATTAATTGGAACTAAAGATCAAGTATTTTCTTCTATCGAACATTTTGAAAAAGAAGGATGTTCATATTTAATTGCTTATATACCAGACATTGTTTGGGGAGATACGTTAGAAATCTTATCAGAATTAAATTAGTCTAAAAAAACGGAAGCCCCCAAAAAGAGGGCTTCCCAACAGGGCTGCGTATCACACTTAATTGAAACGCACTCTTAATATACCATTTTTAATATACAAAAGTAAAGTTAATTGTCAAAAGTAGGCAAATATGTGCTTGGAACTAAAGAAATCCAAGGTTTCCCTGCAGGTATATACATTGTATTTCCATTTGAATCAACAATATGGAACGGATCTAAATTAGAACCTCTTTTCCATCTAACATCCATCATTTTTCCACCGTGTAATATTATCGCACGTCCTTCACCAACTGTTTTTACAGAAGGAAGTTGTAAAGGGTGAACATAAGGTTCACAAAAAAGTGCAATTACAGTTTTAAATGAAAATTGACCGGATAAACCATTTTCGTCTTCCCAATAATGAATATTTCTAGAATCAGATCCCTTATAAGCATCATAAAATGTTCTTATATAGTTTGAGCCATTCCATGTCCAAGTAGTTGATGTTTGACCTGAAAATTTGAGTTTTATACTTGTTCCATTTGACCAACTTGATATATTTGGATTTCCCCATGGAAATAATGGTTGAGGATTTTGAGATTTCTTATAACCTTTTGCTATTGCTAAAGATTTGAGCTTATAAGTATCTGCATATAAATTATGGGGAGCTCTTCTAGAAGATATTCTAAAATATTCTGGTCTCCTATCAGTTATTACAGGTACACCCATATCAAGAATTTCTGGTATTAAACCTCCAGTAGCTCCACTGGCAACTAAAACACCATCAAGCGGTCTTAAAACAGTTGGATCTGTAGGTCTTGCTGATCTGATTGGTCCATGATATGAAGTATCTGATTCATAAAATATATTAATAAATCTGGTCATCCCACCTTCAACAAGTACTTCAAAAACTGCATCTGCTTTTTGAGGACCCGATTGGGGCCTAGCTCTTACATTGTTGTCATTTTTAATTCCTATAACTATTTTATTATTTGCGTTACTTTGCATTTTTAAACCATTAACTGGTGAGTGAATTCCATCAGTAAAATTTTGTGTATTTACCCTGCCGATTGTTACATAAGTTTTTTCTTTAGTTAAAGACCATCGATCACCTAAATACGCGTCTAATTCATTTTGTGAATTTACTTGTGCAGTCTTCCCAAATCTATATACAAATACTGGCTTGAAACACGGATCTGGTACCCAAACTCCATTTGAATCAACATAACCATTAACACATTGTTTATTAGGATCGTAGTTTCGGAGATCTAATGCTGAATTTGTTGTTGATACTTCAGAAGTGTTTGTAGTAGTGGAGGTACTAGTATTATTTGTTTTAACATAACTCTCTTCTCCCTTTTCTAATGCGGCTAATGTTAGTGGGCCAGCAACACCATCATTTTTTAAACCAGACTTTTCTTGAAATTTAATTATTGCCCGTTTAGTTCCTGGACCATTTATTCCATCTAGGCTTGATGTATACAAGCCAAGTTCTTTTAACTTTACTTGTACATCATATATTTCTTGAGAATAATTATTTTCAATATTTACTGATTTATCATCTTGTTGTTGATTATTTCTGACTATATTATTCTTATTCAATAATAATTTACAAGTTTGTTGACCTAATACACCGTCTGGGGATAAATTATTAGATCCTTGAAACAAAACAAGAGCTTTTTTGGACTTATTACCAAATTCTCCGTCAATTATGCCGTTGTAATAACCATAAGATTTTAAGACAATTTGCATCATAATATCACTTTTTACAACATGACTCTCGTAATAGTCATTACATGAGTTAAAACTTGGTTGTGTTGTTAAAGATAGTGAAAAAAGGATAGAAATTATTAAATTTTGCATCCTTTTATATTAGTTGTCTATAGAAACTTCACCTTCATTTGGTAAAATATGTACCCATTGAGAACTCGGTGGAACAAGTATTGGGTTTTGATTTTTATCTTGAAGAACAAAAGTTTCAGAAATGTCTCCTCTTCTCCATGTGCCTTCTACAAAATTTCCATTATTAAATACATACGCATTACCGACACCTACAGTTAGAACGCTTGGAAGAGTTGTTGCATTATCTTTATAAAGAGGACCTTGAATTACTACTATAGTTTCTGTTTTTAATATATCTGTATAAGTTCCATCTTGTGTAATAAAATTATGAGCTGTTGCATCTTTATTTTCTGAATAGTTGTCAATAATAAATCTTGAATACTTTTCTCCATCAAGTTTCCATATTACAGTTGTAAATTCCGAATATTTAACACTTATTTTGTTTGCACCAGTATTCCAATTACTTTGATCTAAACCAAATGGATACAGAGGACTTGGACCAGGCTGTAGGAAGAAGAATCCTCTATTATTAATATTTTCACGTACCAATTCTGTATCGGCATATAAGTTATGTGGTGCTTTTCTTGATGCGATTCTAAACATTGCTGGAGCTTTTTGTTCTTCAAGAACTGGTACTCCCAAATCTCTAATGGCGGGTATTAAACCATCTGTAGCACCTGAAACAACTAATGTACCTCCATAAGGTCTTACGACAGTTGGATCAGTAGGTCTGGCCGATCTAATCGGGCCGAGATAATTTGATGTTTTATCCATGAAAAATGCTAAAAATCTTGTCATTCCACCTTCAACCAATATTTCGTGAACTGCATCTGCTTCTTGTAAGCCAGATTGTGGTCGAGCATTAATATTATTATCAATTTTAAATGCTATTACCCTTTTAGGTCTTAACAGCCAGATTTCTGGTGGAAGTTCTTTTCCTGTAAATGGTGACATTTTCTCAACATCAAAATTGTATGCAAACACTGGATCAGTAGTAGATGTAGTAGTAGTATCTTCACTACTTTCTGAAGAAGTTGTAGTGGATGTAGGAGTAACTGATTCATCAACAACGACATTTTCTTGAGAGTCGTTATCTGAAGAACAAGACATAAGTATTAATAAGATTAAAACTATATAAGATTTTTTCATAACACTATATTACTGTAGAAAAGATTAATTTAATTAAATTTAATTTCGATTTTGTTGCTTGATAGTATGTTAGATTTTTGAATATTCTGTGAGCTTTTTTATTAGTAACAAACCAAGGAGGATCTATTAGAGGTGATAATCTGAATTTAGAATAAACTATTCCTTTTTGAGGTGATTCAAATAATAATGAGTTGTGAACATAACCCTGACCACTTTGAATATCATTATCCCTATTACCAGGATATCCACCCCAGGGAAGCGTAGGAATAACAAAACCAAGTGCAGACCATTCATTAATTGCAACTGTTCCATACTTAAGATTTTCTACGTAATTATTTAAAATTACTTCATTATTTTTTTTCTTATGATTTTTAATTAAAACAGTAACACCTAAATTACCCCATAATTCATTATTTACATATTCAATAGAATTTAAAGAATAGTTCTCATAGCTTGAGAATGGAATTTCCTTAAAATACAAGGCTGTTGACCAAACTTCTTTATTTGCATATTCAACCTCAAGATCTATATCACTAATTAAAAATGGTGTATTACATGAAAGATTATTTATTTGATCATAATTATCTGTTTCAATTAACTCTTGAAGGGTATTTGATGCACCAGGGTAATATGAAGTTGTATCACCTATTTTTTTTAAATAGAAAATAATATCATCCTTTAATTTTTGAGTATGCTTCCAATCTTTTGGCAAAACAATAACTTGAGCAGCTATACAATTAAATCCAGAATTATTAAGTTTTGCAGTAACTATTTTTTTGGCTTGATGTTTTATTTCTGATCGAGACCAATTTCCAGGATGTACAATAATAGGAGTAACATTGCCTAATTCTGTTGTAATAGGTTTTTTATTTAATTTAGGTAAAGTTTTAAGTGAGCGCTCTTTATCATTTAGAATCCTACCATACACTATATTTTCATACGTATAATTTGAACCTGTTAAATGTGTTTGATTAATTCCTTCATGGTTAGTTAAATATTTCGAAACTTCGATATCACCTTCTGTGATAATCATATATCCTTTAGATATAAAAGGTTCAAATACTTGAGTAAATATTGGTAACAAATAATCATTGACTGGATTTAATTTTAAGTAAATTACTGACTTGTAAGCGATCATATGAAATAATGCATCAAGAACTGGAATGGAGGAAACATTACCAGCTCCTAAAATAAGAGTTATTTTTGGTTTGTTATTTTTAAATCTATTAGCAAATCCTCTGTATTCATTTATCTGTTCAAAATTTAAATTTTTTCCAAACCTTACCTCGCCCTCTAAAAAGGGAAATAAGAGCTTTTCAATATTCTTTGTTGGAAATGCTTTGTAACTCTTTTTAACATCATCAAATTTAGTTTTATCAAGGCCATCTTTATTCATCAGTGTATCTTTAAAATATTGTATGGCATAAATACAAGCAAATGGACCACCTATCCACTCTTCACCTTCTTTAGATTTATTAAGTATGCCTTTTTTTTCAGATGCTAGCGTAGCCCAATAGTATGAAATAGTTTTAATATTATCAATTGTTTGATCAAGCATAGTAATAAGGTTTGCTTTATCAAGATTTAAAAATTCAGATGAGTTGACTCGTAATTTACTTATATTTCTATCTATATCAATCTTCGATGGATTCATATATACATATTATTCAGTTAATTCAAGAAGTTCAAAATCTCCCCAATTAACTGTCAAATGTTTAGCAGGAATAAGCTCATTTGGCCTTCCAACTGGTAAATTTTTAGGGTATTCCTCTAAAGAAACATCTTCTCCTTGAAGTTCATCAATGATAGATTTTAATGTTTCTGCTAGATCATCAAGCGTGTCAACAGTTTGAGTTTCTGTAGGTTCAAACATAAGTGCTTCTTCAATAATAAGAGGAAAATAAATAGTTGGAGAGTGAAAACCTTTATCTAAAAGAGCTTTTCCTACATCGTATGCTTTTATCTTATGTGATTTCTTAAGATCTTTAACTGTTGCTACAAACTCATGCATGCATGGTTCGTTATAGGCAAGAGGTATAACTTTAGAAATAACAGAACTTAAGTACCTTGCATTAAGAACCGCATAAGAACCGAGTGTATCTAAACCTTCTTTACCTAATAATTTCATATAAACGAGTGCACGTAGAGCAACTAAAAAATTACCGTGATATCCATGCATACGACCAATGGATAGTTTTGGCATATACCATTTATAACTTTTATCATTTTTTTCTACAATTGGTCCCGGTAAATACTCTTTCAAGAAAGCTTTTACTGCTACTGGTCCAGATCCAGGACCACCTCCGCCATGAGGTGTTGCGAAAGTTTTATGAAGATTTGAATGTACGATGTCAAAACCCATGTCTCCAGGTCTACATACTCCAACGATTGCATTTAAGTTTGCTCCGTCATAATAGACTAACCCACCATTTTCGTGAATAATATTTGATATCTCCATAATGTTTTCTTCAAACAAACCACCTGTATTTGGATTCGTTAACATTAATCCAGCGGTATTTTCATTTACTAATTCTTTAAGGTCGTCAATGTTCACCATACCTCTAACATCTGTTGATACTTCTACCACATTAAAACCTGCCATCTTTGCAGAAGCCGGATTAGTACCATGGGCTGAATCTGGAACGATAATATCTGTTTTGTTAGTTAAATTATTTTCTTCTAAATATTTTTTAATTATTAATAATCCTGTTAACTCTCCAGATGCACCTGCTGGTGGTTGGAACGTAGCATTATCCATTCCAGTGATTTCAATTAAAAATTTCTCTAATTCATGAAGCACTTCTAAGTTACCTTGTGTGAATGCAGAAGGTGTTGAAGGATGAGAATTAGCAAAGGTATTTAACCCAGCTACATAATCAGCAAATCTAGGATTGTACTTCATGGTGCAAGACCCAAGTGGATAAAATCCTACATCAACAGCAAAATTTCTATGAGCAAGTCTTGAGTAATGCATCACTAAATCATGCTCTGAAACCTCAGGAAGACTTGGTTTGTCATTTCTAATAGCTGAATTGTTTATTTCAGTTACTGGAACATCTAATTTAGGAAATCTCGACGCTCTTCTACCTGGTTTAGATAACTGATTAATTGTAGGTTCAGGGGCACCACCTACTAAAGGCAATGAACTAGCGTTACCACCACTATGCATTATTAACCTCCACTAAAGAGTCAACGTAATTATCAATCTGAGCCTTAGTTCTTTTCTCAGTTACAGCAACTAAGATTTGATTATCATCATATTTAATACCTGCTAAAAACCCTTTAGATCCCATTTCAAGTATTACTTCTTCTGCAGATTTTTCAGTTTCAATTAAAAATTCTCTTAGTGATGAAGTATGATTTAAAACAATAAAATTGTTATCAGTCAGCAATTGTTTCATATAGGAAGCTTTTTGAATAGCTTGGTATCCTATTTCATAGAGACCTTCAGGTCCTAACCATGATAGATGTATTGTTGAACCAACTGCGTTTAGTGTTTGATTCGTACAAATATTAGATGAAGCTTTTTCTCGCCTAATGTCCTGCTCACGTGCTCTTAAAGTCATAACATAAGTTTTGGTATTATTTGAATCTCTCGATTCACCAATAATTCTTCCTGGAACAAGCCTTGCTAACTCTTTTCTAGTTGCGAACCAGCCAACAGTTGGGCCACCAAATGATAGTGGTGAACCCATTGACTGACCTTCTGCTACAACAATATCAAATCCCATTGATCCAGGTGATTTTAAAATACCAAGCATAGATGGATCCGCGTAACAGATTGTAATTACACCTGCTGCCTTTGCGTTATGTACTATTGATGTTAAATCCTGTGCAGAGCCTTCATAATGAGGAAGTGAAACAACAAAAGCAGCATCATCTTGTGAAAATACATAATCCTCTGGAAATAAGTAATCAACTAAATCTACATAATTAATATTAAATTTATTACTATCTACAAGAGTGTTTACAACCTCTTTAGTGTTGGGATTAAAACCATTAGATATAACAACATTGTCCCTTTTAGTTTTATTGATAGCTACCGAAATAGCTTCTGCTACTGATGTAGCACCATCATATAAAG
The DNA here is from genome assembly GCA_902610815.1 of uncultured Candidatus Actinomarina sp. Lineage (GTDB taxonomy): Bacteria > Actinomycetota > Acidimicrobiia > Actinomarinales > Actinomarinaceae > Actinomarina. The sequence continues at coordinate 215,317 of CACLXG010000001.1, read as the reverse complement.
ATGCGTTTGCAAGTTCCATGTCAGTTAAATCACAAATAAGGGATTGATATTCAAATAGTACCTGAAGTATCCCTTGTGAAATCTCAGCTTGATATGGTGTATAAGATGTCATAAATTCTGGACGCATTGTTAGAGATTTAACTGTTTGTGGAAGATATACGTCGTAGTGTCCTCCACCGGCAAAACATATAAGATTCTGTGTATTTTTAGATTCTAAATTTTCAAAATCACTAATAGATTCAAGCTCAGAGAGTGATGGCGGAACATTTAAACCATCATTAAGTTTCAAGGTTTCAGGTATGTGTGTAAATAAGTCATCCAAAGAGCTTATAGATAGCTCTTCAAACATTTTCTTCAAATCAATTTCTGAATGTGGTACAAACATTAACTTAAAAACCTCTTATATATCAAATTACCTTCTATTAAATTACCACGAATATCAAACTCTACTAAATCGTCAGCGGGATTACTTTTGAATAAAACAAAGCCAATTGGGTAGCCTAATATAGGCGAAATATTGCCAGAAGTTACAATACCTTCTACCCCATCAGAGACGCATATTGTCCCAGTACGGGCTATCTGTTTAGCATGCAACTTAAATCTTTTGAGGTGTTTGTGTTCCTTAGATTCAATTTGTTGATCAATAACATTTTTCCCTAGATAATCATCTTTATTGGTTACAGTCCATTTAAGTCCTGCTTCAATTGGTGAAATTTCATCAGTTAATTCAAACCCATATAGTGGTAATGAGGCTTCCAGTCTTAATGTATCTCTTGAGCCTAAACCACATGGCTTAATGCCTTTAGCTTCTAATTCAGATATAAAACTCAGCGTATCTTTAGTATCAAGCATAACCTCAAGGCCATCCTCACCTGTATATCCTGTTCTTGCGTAAACGTAATTACCTTCTTTTAAAGTTGAAAATTTATCAGGTATAGACATAATATTGCTAACAATATCTATCGCATTCTTACCTTGAACAGCTATTAAATCTGTAGAGGTAGTGAGGTCTTCATAAGTAATTGAATGTATATCTAAGTGTGTCTTTATTTTGCTGGTATTACTTGCATTGCAAATAAGTATTAAATCATCTTCAAATTTCCAAAATATTACATCATCAATGGCAGTCCCTTCTTCTGAAGTAAAAATAGAATACAATGCTTTTGTATTACTTAAATTTTTAAGATCTGAACAAATCAAATAATTTATATCTTCAATTTGAGAATAATTTAAACGAAGTCTACCCATATGAGATACATCAAAATATCCTGCTGACTCTCTTACATAATGATGTTCTTTTAATGTTCCATCATAAGAAAATGGCATAGACCAACCAGCAAAATCTATTATCTTTGCATTTTTACTTAAATGAAAATCGTAAAGAGAAGTGGTTTTACTTTCTGACATTAAGAAATAAATGACTCATATTGCTGGTACGACATACCAGAATCATCCATTTCTTTTATTTCAGCTTTGACCATCCAGCCTTCACCTACTGGATCATTATTGATTAGTTCTGGTTCAGTTTCTAAAGTTAAATTGACTTCAGTTATAACACAATTCATTGGAGCATAAGCTTCAGCAACTGTTTTAGTAGCTTCGACTTCTACGATTGCATCACCCTTATTAAACTCTTGACCTACTTCAGGTAATGTAACAAAAACTATGTCTCCAAGCTCACCTTGTGCGTAGTCAGAAATTCCAACAGTTACATTGTCACCATCAACTATGTACCATTCATGTGTTTCAAGGTATTTTGTTTCTGACATTGCTCCCCCTCTATTTATCTTGGCTTTACAGTAGAAAGACCGCCATCTATATGAATAGTCTGACCTGTGACCCATTTAGCATCTGGGCTCAATAACCACTTTATAACAGGAAGTATATCATCTGCATCTCCAATTTTCGAAATAGGATGCATGTTTTTAGATACTTCCTTTGCAGCATCAGATGAAAGTATTTTCTCTGACATTTTGGAATCCATAATACTTGGTGCAATAACATTAACTCTTAAATTATCTTTCGCATAAGTAGCAGCAGCTGATCTAGCAAATCCTTCAATGCCAGATTTCGCAGCTGCAATAGCTTCATGATTCGACAATCCTTTTGAACCAGCAATAGACGAAAAAAATATAGCAGAACCATTTTTCATTCTTCTAGCAAAGCTTGCTAATAAATAATAAGAAGAAAATAGATTTGTAGTTATAACATCATTGAATTCTTCAATAGAAGTACCGTGAAGCGGTTTTATTAATATCGAGCCTATACAATTTACTAAACCTTTTATTTCAGTGTCAGAATCTATAATTTTTCCAAATTCTCTTGGTTCTACTGTGTTATTTAAATCAATTACTTGATACTTTGCATTTATTGCAGATGCTTGTTCTTTTAATTTGGCTTTATCTCTACCAACTAGAAATAAATCATTCTCTTTAGATAGGGCGTTAACAATAGCTGTACCAAGTGTTCCTGTAGATCCTGCAATTATGTACATATGTATATATTAAGTTTCAACGTTTAATTTGATAAATTATTTGTTTTAGAAATATTACCAAACCAATATGCAGATTTATGAGGAATACGAGAATAATCAGTTTTATCAACTTCCACTAAACCAAAATTCATTTTATATCCAAGATCCCATTCAAAATTATCAAGAATTGACCAGTAAAGATACCCCATTATTTTTCCATTTTTACTCAAGTAATCATGTATATCATTTAATACATCAGTGACAAATTCTATTCTCTCATTGTCGTCATCAGTTGCAATACCATTTTCTGTAATAAAAATATCTTTATCAGGAAAAACTGAATGAATTCTATGAAGATTATACAAAATAGCTTGAGGTCTATATTCATAACCCATTTTGGTCGTTCTGATTCCTTCAGGATTATATTCATGTCTGCCAGAGAAAATACCACGAAATCTTGGATAAATATGTGTTCTAAGAATAGGTATTTTTATTTGTAACCATGACAATGCTCGAAATAATAAATTTGGGTTAGTTCTTCGAATACTATATGTTTGCAAAGCGATATAATCATCATCTTCAGATGCATATAAAAATTTATCTTCCATGTGATATTTTATATACTCTTTTTGAAGACTTGAATCATTATCATCCCATTCGTGTAATGCATGTGTCATAGCAACCTTGGCTTTTGGATTATGATCTTTAATTATTTTCATAGATTGTTTGTGAGCTGAAATAATATTTTTTGAAGCTTTAATAAATAATTTTTCATTTTGAATACCAGGAGGAAAATTCCTTTTTGATAAATAACCAAACATTGAAAAAATTCCTGGTTCATTAATAGTATTAAAAAGCTCTATTTCTTTTGGAAGGTGCTGCATCATGACGTCTACATAATTTACAAAAGCTGTAGTTGTTTTTTCAGAGGCCCACAACCCATCATCCATTAACCAATCAGGAGTTGTGAAGTGATGAAATGTGATTATAGGAGTTATATTTTTTTCTAATAAAAGTTTAGCTTTATCTACATAATGATTAATTTCATTAAGATCATACTGACCCTGGTGTGGTTCTACCCTACTCCATTCAATTGAAAATCTGAATGCTCTTATTCCTAATTCGTCTAAAAGGTTTACGTCCTCTTTATAAAATTCATAATGTTTACAAGCATCATTGCAAGGTTCTGAACATACTGTATTTTCTTTATTCTCCCAATGTGTCCAATCATTATTATAAATTCCCCCTTCGACTTGATATGAAGCAAGTGCTGTACCAAAAATAAAATTATCTGGAAATTTCTTATTTTTCATATAAATAAATTACATATGTTATATAAATATAAAGGACTTGCAGCAGAAATCTTAAGAAGTGTTGTTGGTTACTCCAGTAGTTTCTACCATATGGAAGGTTGTTTATCCATACATATAAATTTGCTCCATATAAAAGAACCAGAAGAACAATCATTGCTAAAGCGGCTTCTTTTCTATATTTTGTAAGAAGTAATAACGGAATAATGATTTCAAGTATTCCGGTAAATTGATGTACCACCCGAGGGAACGGAATAAAACTAGGAACTATTGTATCGTAAAATTGTGGATTTAAGAAATGATTCAATCCAGCTCCAACAAAAAAGAGAACGTAAACGTATATTAATACTTTTGTTATTTCCACTGTTTTGATTTATTAATAGCTTTATTCCATTTATTTAAATAGTGCTCTCGTTGATTACTATCCATATTTGGATTCCAAGTTTTTGATTGTGAAATAAATAAATTCATATTTTCTAATGGAAGGTTATTAATAAAAAGATAGGAAGCAGCACCTACACCTAAAGCGGTAATCTCATTAATTTTTTGTGAAATAACTTTTTTATCAAAAATATCAGCTTGAAATTGCATGAGAAGATTATTAACAATCATCCCACCATCTACATTTACAGTATCGAATTTTGTTTCAATATCTTTCTCCATTGATTCAAGCAGTTCATTAGATTGATATGCTACTGACTCTAAAACAGCTCTTGCAATATGTGATTTATTTGAAAATCTAGATAATCCAACTAATACACCTCTAGCAGTCTCGTCCCAGTGTGGAGAAAACAAACCTGAAAATGCTGGCACAAAATACACATCTCCATTGTCTTTTACACCCATAGCAAGGGATTCAATATCTTCACTGTTATCTATAATATTTAAGTTATCTCTAAGCCATTGAACTGCTGCACCTGCGATTGAAACAGATCCTTCTAATGCGTACTGAGGATCTTCACCGTCTTTTTGATACGCTACCGTACTAAGTAAGCCATTGTTAGAATGTACAATTTTATTTCCTGTATTTGTTAACGCAAAGCAACCCGTTCCATAAGTATTTTTAACATCACCTGAATTTATACAGTTTTGGCCAAATAGAGCAGCTTGTTGATCTCCAAGTACAGAAGTTAATGGAACATTTTTTAATAAGTCTGAATTAGTTCCAAAATTATAAAGAGATGGTTTTATCTCTGGCAGTGAATTTTCTGGAATATCTAATGTTGTTAAAATGTCTTTCATCCAGTTCAGTGATTCCAAATCCATCAACATAGTTCTACTTGCATTTGTTACATCTGTTACGTGTTCTCCCGTAAGCTTAAAAAGCAACCAACTATCAATTGTTCCAAAAGATAGATCGTTATCTTCACGTGCTTGCTTAACTTCGTCAACATTTTTCAATAACCATAAAATTTTAGATAATGAAAAATATGTAGCAATTGGTAATCCTGTCTTATTAAATGATTCCTCTAATTCAGAAATAGTCTTAAGTTCATCACAAATATTTTGAGTTCTAGTGTCCTGCCAAACTAATGCATTATGTAAGGGTTCTCCAGTTGATTTTTTCCAAGCTAAAGTAGTTTCTCTTTGATTAGTAATACCAATACTATCTAACTGGTCAATTTGGAATTCTTTATTTACTTCATTAATGCAATTGAGAATTGATTCCCATATTTCATTAGGATCATGCTCTACAGAAACTTCATCAGGAAGGTATTGAGTAACCTCTTGTTGATGTTGTTTAACTATTGAGCCATTTTCATCAAATACAATAAATCTTGAGCTTGTTGTTCCCTGATCTATAGCTCCGAAATATTTCATAGGTTTTATTTTAAATTTTTAAACTTTAATATGTCTAATGAAGTTATTAAATAATCGAGATACAATTAAGTGACTCATTATGGAATATCAGTACGACGAAACAACTGTTTATGTAATTTTATTTATTGTCGCATTTTTTGCATCTTTAATTGATTCAATTGCGGGAGGTGGAGGGTTATTAACTACACCTTCAATGCTTCTTGTAGGTATGCCACCACTAAATGTTCTGGCTACTAACAAATTTCAATCATGTTTTGGTACGTTTACATCGACAATTAATTATTACAAAAATGGATTACTGGTTGAAAAGAATCGATATTTATATTTTTTATTAGCATTTACTGGATCCTCAATAGGTACATTATTGGTAAGCAGAATTTCAAATGAAACCTTAGAATCAGTCATACCAATTTTGTTAATTAGTGCTGCAATATTTTTTATTACAAATAAAGGTCCGTCAAAAGTAAAACAAAATGAGAGATTGCTTATCATTTTCAATTTAGTTGTTTTTGCAATTGGTTTCTATGATGGATTTTTTGGACCAGGAACAGGTTCCTTTTTTGTCTTGTCTTTCATTATTATTAAAGGAGCAAATATCATGCAGGCAACAGCAGTTACAAAGCTTTTAAATTTTTCATCAAATTTTGCAGCGTTCATTATTTTTGCATTTCAAGGTTATGTTCTTTGGTTAATTGGATTAACAATGGCAATAGCACAAATCGCAGGAGCATATACAGGATCTAGGTTTGCCATAAAAAACGGTGAAAAGGTTGTAAGACCGGTATTAGTTATTGTTTCAATTCTTTTGTCTGTAAGAATACTCCTAGGTTAAAAAAAACCGGCAGACTAGCTACCGGTCGTAAAACATGTTTAACTTTATCTATTTAAGATTCTCAGCTGATGTTTTTCCATTATTTTCTACTAAGTCATACTCTACTTCTTGACCTTCATCAAGATCTTGCATACCTGCACTTTTAACAGCTGAGATATGTACGAATACATCTTTATCACCTTCTTCAGGTTCAATAAATCCATACCCTTTAGTGGAGTTAAACCATTTGACTTTGCCTTTCGGCATATTTCTCCTTAATTTCGACATGTCTTATAAAAGACATATTAACTATACAGATACTGAGATATACTTTTTATAAATTTATGTAAAAATTTTATTCATTTTAAAATATCATTTATGAATGCAAATAAATTACTTTTAGGTTCAATAATTGTTCTAATTATTTGTTTCTTAATCTATATTTCTTTTGCATTAATTTCAATTCCATTTGTGTTGCTTTTTTCTCTACTTTCCTAATAATTTATAATTTTTTTATAAAGATCTATAGGATGCATTAATTAAGTTTTGGCATCTATCACTTATTAAATACTCTCCACCTAATTTATTAACCATATACCCAAAAGACATTTTGCAATCAGGGTCAGCAAATGTAGCACTACTTCCTCCAAATCCGACATGACCAAAAGCATTTGGCCCAATAATGAACGATCCGCCTTCTCCCTCAAAATTACCTCGATTGTCCATGTGCAACATGAATCCCTCGGAAAAACTTGTTGGCAACATTAACATTTTGTCCACACCTGGAACAGAATGTAATTGGCTCAGCCTTTGTACCCCGTCTTTAGATAGAAGCTTTCCGTTGTTTTGTGCAAGAGGTGTAAGCATTCCAGCTAACGAACGAGCATTTGTTATTCCACCTACACCACCTATTTCAGATTTATAAGTTTCAACAGAATTGTAATCATATCCACCAGTATTTGTTAGTGATAATCTTTGCATCGACTCAGGGTCTGTTCTGAAAGCTTCTGCAAAGCCACTTGGCTTATCTGATGGAGAGGAGGAAAATGGTGTTACTTTAGCTACCCTATCAACTTCATTTTGAGGTAAACCAATCCAATAATCTAAGTTATATGGCTTACTAACTTCATCTTGAAAAAAATTTCCTAGAGATTTTCCTGTAATTCTTCTAATTAATTCTCCAATTAACCACCCAGTTGTCATCATGTGATAACCAGTTTCATCTCCAGGATTCCAGAATGGTGTTGCATTTTCAAGTAATCCTATCATGTATTCCCAGTTGTAAAAACCATTCTCCTGAACAGGTGTTTTAAGTGCAGGTAATCCAGCTGTGTGATTTAAAATCATACGTACGGTAGTTTCTTCTTTTCCATTCCTCCCATACTCTGGCCAGTATTTAACAACCTTATCTTCAGGATGTAATTCTTCTCTATCAATTAATAAATGTGCACAAAGTGCAAGCGCTGCTTTAGTACTAGAAAAGGCAACTGATAATGTGTCTTCATTCCACTGTTCTGTTTTCTGCTCGGAAGTATGTCCACCCCAAATGTCTACTGTCATTTCGCCATCAACAACAACACAGAGTGACGAACCTATTTCATTATACTTATCAAAATTTTTAGCAAATACTTCAACTACTTCTTGGAAGTCCTCATGACACTTTCCATTTATTTGTACTGATGATTTATATTGAACTTTAACTTGTTTCATAATTTTATCCTACTGGTCAAATATTAGATTTTCTTCAATTGAAACTACCACTTCTTCCTTATAAGGAAAGCGTTCATGGAACATTATTATTAATATAAATAATGTAATCGAAAGGAGTCAAAATGGACTTGCATAAAAATAGTGGGTCACTGAGAGTAATTATTGATGTTAGCTACACGTCAACAGATGAATTTATAGATTTTATTGAAAATGAGCAATGTCAATTTATTGAAAGTTTAGGCGTAAATGGTCTTAAGAAGTTTGAGTGGTATGTTAATGAGGAAACTAATACAGCAACATTAATTGAAGAATTTGATAATGTTGAAAGTTTTAAAGAAATTGCTACTAAAGCAATAGGAACTCCAGTTAATTTAAAATTTCGTGAACTTACAACATTTGAAAATATGACAATTTTAGGTGATGTATCTGATGAAATGCAAGAAATGTTAGCTGCTATGGGTCCAAAGTTTAGAACATATAAAGCTGGACTAAATTAAAAGCTAATTTATGGAACCAAAGAAAAATAGATCGATTGGTCTCATAATTAGAAGATTTTTTGCAATCTTTATTATCGTTTCTACTGTTTCAGGAGTAATTACTCAGATAGAAACAGGAACATTTACTAATGAAGCATTTGGTAGTGTATTTGTAAGTATGTTAATTGCATACTACCTTGCTCGCTCACCTAGAAATAATCCTCAAAGTCCTGATCTAAACATTGAAAATAACAACGAAGAGTTTGATGATGATGATGAAATGAAAGAATTGATTGAGGAATTTGAGGAGACACTTCAAGATATACAAATTGAAGATGCTAAATCAAGCTATAAATCAGACAGAGTTAAAAAAAATAACCCTGTAAAAGACGCCCAGAGTCTTTTATCGCGAATCTTTCAAGGTAGAACGGACAGATATTGAAACTAAGTTATAAATATATATTTAATTTATAAACCGATCTTCGATTTCATCGTAGATTTTATTTTCTATGTCCTCTAACTTTGAAATAAGTTTGGAATTCTTTTTTGAGTCTTCACGCCATACCGGAACCATAGCATTCCAAACTCCTTCTCCTTTATATCGTGAATATAGCGAAGCAGCTACATGTATGCCAATCGTTATATAACTAAGAAAAGCTGATAGCTCATGTAAAGCAATAGCTATCTCCATTCCAGGAACCCCTGCATTAAGAATGCCAGCAATTAATAACCCTGTAGTTGGCAACATTATCAAACTAAAGTAGACAAGCCTGTGTGTTACTTTTGCAATAAACAAATGACCTTTGTGCATTTCATCATGAGCACCAAGTAACGTTTTTGCGTCTTTCATATAAAAAAAACGAAGCATAACTATAACTAAAAAAACTATAGCAAAGAAAATTTCAAAATTTAAAAGAGAAGCATCTTCTAATTCTTCTAAATCTTCTACTTGTTTAAATATTCCATACGCATAGAGAATAGAGAAAGTCCAATGTATTGTTTTAGCTAATAATGTATGCGAATTTTCCATAAAATAAATAATACATTTACACTAGAAAATTTAAAATATAGATATGGATATTTATTTTGACGTACTGCTCCTTTCTATTGCTTTTCTTTTGATATTTAGAACTCGAATTACATATCGAATTGTAAATTTGGCATTAATAATCTTCTATATTGTATCAATTATGCAGTTGTTAATTGTTGGCTTTAAATGGCAGTATGTACCACTTTATGTAATTATCTTTATTATTACGACACTACATTTCTTCAATATTGAGATAAAAAATAAATTCGCAAAAATTGTATATTATTTTTTGATATTTTTATTTACTGGTATCAGTGCAACACTAGTATATATTCTTCCAGTACCAAAATTTAACATAGAAGGTAAACAATATTCAGTTGGATATGAGGAATTTCATGTTGTAGTTTCGGATAGAGAACAACCTAAAGCATTTTATGAACTTAGTAATCTAACAAGTACAGGCAATAGGGAGTTGCTTGTAGACGTCTATTACCCTAGTAATGACGAAACTGAAACTATCCAGCTTTTTAAAGATGTTGATACAAACTGGGGTAAAACTGTAATTAGATATTTAAACCGTACTTGGGGTATTGCGCTTCCTGAATTTCTGTTAAGTCATTTAAATTTGTCGTATTTTGACATTGGTACAAATTTAGAAAGACTAGATAATAAATCCCCTATTGTTATATATACTCACGGTTGGTCAGGAGAGAAAATTTTTGCAACAGACCAGTTAATTACCATTGCATCACAAGGCTATATTGTCGTTGCTCTTGACCATACTGGATTAGCTATGTTTACAGAATTGCCATCTGGAACAATATATAATACTGGTTCAACAGAGAACTCTTCGAAAGTTTATGATGTTATGTATGAAATGTCCTTAGATATTGAAAACACAATAAATTATCTAGAGAATAAAAATTACTATGCTGATTTTTCAGATATCAACCTTATTGGACATTCTACTGGTGGTGGTTCAGCGCATCTGTATTGCTTAAGAAATAATTGTAATTCTTTAATACTTCAAGACCCATTTTTTGTTCCGTTATTAGAGGAAATTGGAACAATAGATTTAGTAACTGATTCATACTTTATTTACAGTGAAGATTGGTATAACGGATTTGAAGATATTAATGCTCTAAGTGAAATTGAAGTCTATAGAACTTATGTTACAAATAAAAACTTAGCTAAAGGATATTATATGACACAATCAGCTCATTATGATTTTATTGCATTTGGTGCAATAAGCCCCCTAGCTAAATACACTTTTCTTAAAGGAAGAATTGATTACGAAGATTCATTAAAATCAAATAATAGATTTAATTTAGAAAGTTTAACGTCAAAAAGCATTACAACTGACAATATAGTTTATGAAATTGAAGAATAATATATTTAGGGATATTCAAGGCACTGATTTTCAAGTATTAGTATGGAAAGAAATTGCAAAAATTCCATATGGTGAAACTTGTACATACAAAGACCTTGCGAACGCAATAGGAAAACCTAATAGTTCGAGAGCAGTAGCTAATGCCTGTGGTAAAAATCCTTACCCTTTAACAATTCCATGTCATAGAGTTATACGCACTGATGGAAAACTAGGCGGATACAGTGGCGAGGGCGGAATAAAGACTAAAAAGATGCTTCTTAAACAAGAACAAGAATAACTATTTTCTTTTACCTGTTCTGTTTGTTCTCCAATCGAGTCTCCCCCTCCGTTTCAACATATGTTTTTTCTTTCGAGCCTGCCGACGAGCTTCTGCTATTTCTTTATCTGCCATAATTTATATCTGAATAATAATCTAATTAGAACAAAATGTTACATTATTATATGCCCTTATTAGCACGTAAATATATACAAGCTGTGATTGGAATAACAATGATTGGCATTGGGGTTGCTTTTAATTATATGGCAAATCTTGGATTAGGTCCTTGGGGTGTATTACACGATGGCATATCGAAAACAATAAATATTACATATGGCCAAGCAGGGATATTAACTTCACTTATTTCACTGCTGCTTTGGATACCATTAAAGCAAAAACCTGGAATAGCAACTATCTTTGATGCATTTTGGATTGGCTTAACAGCAGATTTTATCATTAATATAATTCCACAAACTGAGACACTCATAATTCAAGTATTGTATTTAGTTACTGGAATTACCCTAATAGGACTTGGCACAGCAATTTATGTTGGTGGAGATCTTGGTGCGGGGCCTAGAGATGGGATTATGGTAGGTCTAGAAAAACTTGGTCTAAAAATTGGAAACGCAAGAACACTGTTAGAATTAGTTGCATTTTCTATTGGTTTTCTTTTAGGAGGAAAAATTGGAATTGCATCAATTATAATTGTCTTGTCGATAGGGAGAGTTCTTCAAGTATTTATGCCATATTTTGATTTAAGAAAATAATCATTTTTCTAGCATTATTTATTACAGCTGTTTATTGTGTAATTAGGTAATAAGCCTGTTACCTCAAAAAAAGAGTTCAGGAAACTGGACTCTTTTTTGTATCTAAATTATTTTAAAAGTGCACTAATGCATAAACTAATTTTATTTTTATGCTCTATTACAAATGTGATAAATTTTTGGTTTCTAATAGACTAAAAAAATATTTTGGATAATAATAATTTATCTATCAATAAGAAATTTTGTTCAAAACCAATTGTAAAATAATATTATGGAACCAAAGAAAATACTATTACTAAGTTTTGCCCTTCTAATCCCATTATTTTTTGGCCTGTTATATTTGTTATATTAACTATGGAAAATAATACAAATAACATTGTTCCGCGAATTGGTTTAGGCACTTACAATATGAGTTCCAAAGAAGCTGAAGATTTATCTTATGCAGCTATTAAGTATGGATATAGACACATTGATACAGCAGCTGTTTATAGAAATGAAGAAGGCGTTGGAAAAGCTCTGAAAAAAATATTTTCTGATACAGATCTTAATCGTAATGATATAGCTATTTCTACAAAATTATGGCCTGGTGGTATGGTCAAAGTAGATAGAGTTAAAAATAAAGAAGGAACTATCAAATCTCTTGAGAAAAGTCTTAGAAATCTTGATTTAGATTACGTTGACTTATACTTAATCCACTCTCCGCATGCCAAAGGGAAAAGAATTGAACAGTGGGAAACATTATTAACATTACAAGAAATCGGAAAGGCAAAGAATATTGGCGTTTCCAACTGGGGTATAAACCATCTCGAAGAGCTTGTAAAGAATGGTCTGCCACTACCTTCAGCAAATCAGATAGAAATACACCCTTGGTCACAAAAACCGGAACTAGTTTTATATCTTAAAGAGAAAGGTATTGATATTATTGCGTATAGTAGCCTTGTCCCACTTTCAACTTGGAGACATAAGGATGGAGAAAATAGTTTAAAAACTGATGAAATGTACAAAGACAGTGAAGATTCAGATTCTCCTTTTAAAAAATTAGCTACTCAATATGAGGTTACAGAGGCGCAAATCCTTCTTAAATGGGCTCTTCAACTTGGCTATGCAATATTACCAAAAAGTATACAAATAGAACGTATGAAAAATAACTTTGATCTTAATTTCACCATCAGTGAAAGTGATATGAATTTAATTAAAAAATTAGATCGTGGCGGTAGTGTAACTTGGGAATATGGTGACCCTTTAGCAGTTCAATGATTACTTAGATAAGTATTTATTTCAAAACTATTATATTTTAATTTGTAAATATTTAAATTTACTGATTTTTTATAAATAAGAATAAGCAATAAGGTTGTTATATGAAGAACATTCATTCACTTAATGATTTAGATATATTTATAACAAATTTTATGTCTCGCTGGGGTATAACTTTATTGAGATATTCATTAGGAATAATTTATATATGGTTTGGAATTCTTAAACCTTTTGGACTTAGCCCAGCACAAGAGCTTGTTGAAAATACTGTTTATTGGTTTGATAATCCATCTGATTTTGTTCCTATATTAGGTTGGTGGGAAGTATTAATTGGATTAACTATGTGTATAAAACCATTAATAAGAATTTCAATAGTTCTCCTATTCATACAAATGCCAGGAACATTTTTACCTTTAATACTTTTTCCTGATGTGTGTTTTACAACCTTCCCATTTGGATTGACGTTAGAGGGTCAATATATTGTTAAAAATTTAATTATTATTTCTGCAGCACTTGTAGTTGGTTCGAGTGTAAGAGATGAAAGTTAATTTCAACGATGATTTATATACTTATCATCGCGGCATTATTAATAATCAATTTTACAAATATTATTTCAAAGTTAGAAAACAAGGAAAATAGAAGTAACTTTGATAACTTTATAATTGAAAATTACAAAGTTATTTTTGGCATAGCATTTCTATTCTTTACAATTTTTTTTTGGAGATATAGTTGCTTTTTTCTAGATTTTAATTGTTAACTAATTGATTACGAGTTATCCCTATATATCAATCTGGTTCCTCGCTTGTTAAAGAAAAAAGCAAATATCCACTCTATTGCAACAACAAATTTAGATTTATACCCAATAAGATAAACTAAATGAATAAGACTCCAAAATAACCATGCTATAAAACCAGATATCTCATATTTTCCAACTACACCTATCGCCTTAAAACCACCAATAGTTGCCATTATCCCTTTGTCCATGTATTTAAAAGGTTTTCTTTTATTTTGAGGAACATCTTTTATGATATTTGATCCAACATATCTCCCCTGTTGTATAGCTACAGGAGCAATACCTGGTAGTGGATCACCTTTCGAATTTTTAAAGTTAGCTGCATCGCCAATAACAAAAATATTGTCATCATCTTTAATTGAACAGTCTTGATTGACAAACGCCCTTCCTTCAGAATCTGTATCAGTATCTATTTTTTCTATTAGAGAACTTGCTTTATTACCAGCTGCCCAAATAATATTATCTGTTATTATTTTCCCTTTATCTGTGAAAACTATCATCTCTTCAATATTTTCAACTTTTTCACCAGTTCTAACAGTCACACCAAGTTTTTCTAAGTAAACACGAGCTTTAAAAGACAGTTTTGGGCTAAATGCAGGAAGAATTCTACTTCCCGCTTCAATTAAATAAACTTTAGAATCATTACTATTAAAGTTTCTAAATTCTTTATTAATATTTTTAAATGCAATTTCAGCTATTGACCCAGCTAGCTCAACACCTGTTGGTCCACCACCAATGACTACAAAATTTAAGTATCTTTGTCTTACAACTTTATCAATTTCATTTTCAGCTTTTTCGAAGGCTTTAAGAATTTTGTCTCTAATATCTAATGCGTCATTAATGTTCTTAAGGCCATTTGAGTATTCTCCCCATTCATCATTACCAAAATATGAATAAGTTGCTCCAGTACTAATTAATAATTTGTCATAATCTATTTCTTCACCATTTTGTAAGATCACTTTTTTACTGTCTTTTCTTATATCTACTACTTCGCCTAACTTTATCGTTACGTTTTTATCATCTTTAAATAAATTTCTTATTGGCACTGTTATATCAGCTGGGGATAAAACCGCAGTAGCAACTTGGTATAAAAGAGGTTGAAATAGATGATGATTTTTTTTATCAATTAAAGTAAATTTGTTATTACTTTTGCGCGCTTTTTTTAAAAAACTTAGCCCACCAAAACCGCCGCCAATAATAACTATATGTTCCATAAATTTAATCGAATCTAGTTGGCACTAAAATAGTTACAAAATGTGTATATGAACCCATCTTTACTTCAAATTTAACTTCTTTTTTAACTTTCTCTAAAACTTCACTCATGATTGTATAAACAAAGTAGAAATTTTTTGGCATAATATCTACTGCTTGTGCTCGAAAAAAGCCTGTTGAACATAATTTAAAATTATTATCTTCTTCTTCAAGCCTGAAATGAATTTCTCGTAAACATTTAGCTTCATCTGTATTGTCGTGAGGCCACCATTGATTGTTCATCATCACAACGGCTCGTTTAGAATTACGAAAATTTACTAAAGAATCTACTACATTGTTTATTTTTTGTGTCATCTCAGAAGAGTAATCTCCTTGAGAACCTCCCCTGTACTCTGTTTCAAATAGTTCTTTTTCTTTTTCTGTTACGTCTAAACCACAATTTTTTTTTGCATAATATCGCAATGAATCTATATCGAAAAGATCTGTTTCAATAATTGCATTTTCTTCATTAAAATAATCTATTTTTCCGACAAAATCATTTATTGGTGATAGAGTGTTCGAGTGTTCAAACATTTCCTTTGCACTTTTGTATATAGAGATGCTCATACCTAATTAAACCATATGAAACGTACAAATGAGTATTATAAATAACTAAGGACAATCGTTGTTAACTGCCAAGTAATAAAGAGAATTATTAATGCAGTTTTTATCGAAACCTTTTTGTTCTTAAAATTTTCCATAGCTTTATACAATTATTTACTTAATCTACCTCTCGTAAGTTCTAGATTGATTTGTAAAATCATTTATTTCTTCTCTTTCAACATTAAGGAACACTTCTACTTGAAGTAAACGTGTATCTATAAGTTCAAACATTACGTAGCCTTCTACAGCGTTACCTAATGCAATGCTTAATATATCATTCTCCTCATGAGGTTCTCTAAACCAATCTTTTTCTGGATTATTTTCTATATACATTCTGAAGTTAAATAATTCATATATTTGCTTCCCTGAGCCTACTTTTACCTCTAGAGGCGAAGGGGTTCCTTGGATGATAAAAGTATTTTTATACACTTCAAGAAAACCTATACCAATTTGCCAATAATTAGGGTCTATGTCGTTTAATGATAAAGACAAATGGCCATCCCAATACTTACTTCTATCGATACCTTCATAAAAATTAGTTCCAACTTCGAACCAATTTCCAGATAGAGTTCCATCAACATCGTAATTAATTCTTCCGATTCTTGGCTTAGCCCTTCTCATCATTTTCTTTAATAATTCTCCCTTGATATCATCTGGAAAATAAAGGAAGGGGTCATCAGTATATATTTTCCAAGGCTCTAAGCTTTCATAAGCTTCTGGGTTAATAAAGTCAAGTGGATTGTTATAGTTATAAACTCCAAAATCTAAACTTTGTTCACCTACATATCCGATTAGTTCTCCTGCTTTCACATAGACTCCTGTAAAATCGCCGTTTTGATTTCTATTTTCTTTCCATTTTTTTTCTAATTCTGGACTTAATTTTGTTACTAAATCAAAGTAACTTCCAAAAGTACAGGTATGGACCATATCTAATCTATAATCAGCCTCTTGTTTTTGTTGTGACTCAACACCTATTTCTCTAGTTTCAATATTAAAAATAAAAGCATCTTGTATAGCAAAAACTTCGTAAGCCTCTCTTCCACCCTCGCCTTCTAAAGAATAAAAATACATATGGTCAATTGGAGTTATATGGCCTCCAACTATCTGTCCATAAGGCATTAAAAAATTTATGTCTTCAATATTCATTGGTGAATTGTTAAACATTACTGGACCAGTACCTTCGCACTTTCCTTCCCACATTCCCCGCCATTCTTCATCTCGACCTTGTTTCTCCAAGACGATATTATTATCTCCTGCACCATCAAGACAGTCGTATATAAGTCCTATTTCATTTTCATTAGGAGTGTATCCTCCTAGAACTGTTTTAACACCATTTGGCCATTTATCATTTATGCATTTTTTCGCTTCCTCAGAAGCCTCTTTTATAGCTATAACTATTTCATTACCTTCTGAAAATTCTTGAGAATCTTTTTTCTCGTTATCTGTTTCTTTAACAGTGTTAGTAGTAGTTGTAATATCTTTAACTACAGTTTCTTCATTAGAGCCACAACAAGCAACTGTAAATAGAAGTGAAAGAACAAATAACTTTTTCATATTGGTTATTGTAGTTTTATGTCCCGGTTTCTGTTCCAGTTTTATAACAATAAGAAAAAAACCAATGACCAGAGTCAGAATCAAACTACCGACCCCTTGTTTTTCAGACAAGTGCTCACGTATAATACCTAGATGAAGAAAATTTATACATTTGGCCATGAACAAGTTGAACGAAACATCACAGTAGGTGATATTATCTCAAACAAAAGTGACAATATAAAAATGACTCAAGTTACATCAGCTAATCAAGAAGAAGCATCAATTGTCGCCGATCAAAATATAGACATGATTATCACAGGAAGTGATTGGTATGAAGATGTTAGAAAAGGTGCACCGAATACATTCATTACAGCTGCGTTATTTGCTGGAAGATTTATTACCAACGAAGAAATTCTTAGAGGCGCTTTCGATGTGATGATGAAAGGAGCTGACTCAGTTCTTACTCCAAGAAGTTTTGATGTAGTAGAAATGCTAGCAAAAGAAGGTATGCAGGTACAAGGTCATGTAGGGATGGTTCCTTCAATGGCAACTAAGTATGGTGGTATTAGAACGGTTGGTAAAACTGCTGATGAAGCTTTATCAATATTAAAAGACATGAAGAGACTTGAAGATGCCGGCGCTTTTGGTGCAGAAGTTGAGTGTGTTGCAGAAGATGCATTAATTGAAATTAAAAAACATACTTCCTTAGTTATAAATTCACTCGGTTCAGGTTCAGGTGGAGATGTAATGTTTTTATTCTTTGAAGATATATGCGGTGAAACATCAGGAATTAAAATGCCACGTCATGCTAAGTCATGGGGAAATGGTCAAGAGATTAAAGATAAGTTAAACAAAGAGAGATCTAATGCCATAAAAGGATTCAAAGATGATGTAGGTTCAGGTAAGTTTCCAAATAATGATCATACTGTAGAGATGTTACCTGGGGAAAAAGACGTCCTTCTTGAAAGACTTGATAGCTTTTAGTACCTTAAGATTTATTTTTAAATAAATTAGGGACTAATACAGGAGTGTTTCTTTTATAGCGTTGATATTCCTCTAAATGACCGTACCTTTCATCGGCAATTCCCTCAAGTAAGTTAACGCCACTCATACGAGATAATAATATATATACAAAAACTGGTGATATAAGAGTTATATATTCAATACCAGTTAATGTGTTTAAAGCTATAACAGCAATACCAGTCCAAAGTGTAATCTCTCCAAAATAATTAGGATGTCTTGATCTTGCCCATAGGCCTGTATGAATAAAAGATTCAGTTGGATTGTTCTCTTTTCTAAATACTCGTTTTTGGTAATCAGATATAGATTCAATGGTAAACCCAGCGAGCCATAACGCCATACCAACCATTGCTAACACAGGTAGTGTGTCCTCTTCGGGAGATAAGATTGCAATAATTGCTGCGCATGCAGTTAGTGATACCCAAAGTGCTTGTCCCATCCAGTATTGTAGAAACCAGAAAAAATGTCTTTTTGCTTTTTCAAACCGTACGTCTTTGCCGTCATTCCTGACTCGTCTAAATAAATAGATTCCAAGTCTTGAAGCCCAGACCATAACGTAAAAATAAATTATTGAATCAATCATAGTTTTACTTTCTACAGCAAAATACGCTAGTGATACAGTTGTAACATATGTCAAGCTTCCTACTAGGTCGTAATATTTCTCAGTTTTTAGTAGAAAAGAAGGAATAAAAAAGATTATCTGAAGTAATACTGCAACAATCAATATAAACGTAAAGGCATTAATACCTCTTATCTCAATTTCAATATTTTGACCTGCAAAATTTATTAAACCAATACAGATGAGGAAAACTGTAATTGCAATAATGTTCTTAATTTGTCTACTCATATCCAAATTATATACCTGTATTTGGCGTTACTTCCTAAACTAGTTACGACTTAACAATATTAATGTATACGATATGGTAGAAAATTATTACGCATCCGGTAGCGAACAGAAATTGTTTATAAATTATTTTGATGCGTTGTATTTATTAAACATTGTTTTTAAAGAGAATAATAAATACGAATTTATAGATTCTTCTCATGTAGAGTCAATTTGGAATACGACTGAATACAAATATCATAAATTCTGTGTAATTAAAGCATTCAAATATGAACTGGGCGGATATGAAGTGCAAATAGGTGACGAATATAAAGGTGTTTGCGATGATTTGATTCCAAAAAAAAATTTTTATGTCACTTACAATCCTCTTTCCTATGATGGGAATCCAGATTTTAAAAATTCATATTGGAAAAGAAGAGATAATGCATTGAACTCCTTTACAGATGGTGACGAAAATTTAAATGAACATTATTACATTGCAGGTTTTGCTGAAAAATTTGATTATGAGCAACAGAAAATTCTTGGGTTAAATACTCCATACGTGAATTTTGTGATTAATAATGATAAAGATTAATTCGTGGGAGATACAAGATTTGAACTTGTGACCCCTTGCGTGTCGAGCAAGTGCTCTGCCGGACTGAGCTAATCTCCCGTATTTAGAAATATAGCATCATTTATATTTTTTATAAATTGATTATTTCTCAACAGTAATAATTCTTTTGCCAAACCTCAGAAATAACCTCTCAACAATTTCAATAAGTAAATTTAGTACCCATAGTCCTAAATATATAGCTAAAAATATCTGTATAAACTGCCACAATACAAACACAATAATTCCGTAAACAAAGATCCATGTAATTGTAAATTTTAAAGAATATATAGGTGACTGACTATTCACTAAAACGGAACTTCTTCATATTTCTGTATAAGAGAGTCATTATTATTTTTGGGGTTATTAACTGCTCTGTCCACCTTATAAAATTCTATATCATTATACGTATAATCTAAAATCTCAGAATAAATCTCTTCACTAGATAATTCAGACACCCATAGCTCTCTTTGTTTTTCGTTAAGCAACAATGGTGATCTGTTATGAATAGGTTGTAGGGAGCTAACTGCTTCTCTTGTAATAATAGAGGTTTCAATATCGCCGCTACTTCTATTCCAATAAAGACCGGCAGCAAACAACACACTTTCAGAAGTATCGAAAAAATAATATGGTTGTTTGATACCATCTTCTTCTTTCCACTCATACCATCCAGAGATTGGAATTAAGCATCTTGAGTTTTTAAATGCGGAAGTAAATGTTTTCTTCTCAAGTAACGATTCATACCTAGTATTAAATAAAGGCCTAGAGTTTGATTGACTCTTAAGCCAATCAGGAAAATATCCCCAGTTAGCAATAACTAAATCGTTATCAATAATGCAGGGAGCCTGATTCTGTGGTGCTACGTTGAAATTTTGTACATATTCGATTTCAGAAAAGTTATTTACAAACGACAGTTCCTCTTTTGCAATATCAATATAGTATCTTCCACACATGTATTTATTGTAATAATGAAACGTCTATTGTGTCACCATCAGAGAATGTATGATGTTCTTTTTTGTATATGATATGAACATTTTGTTTACCCAGAACATTCAGTTGATAGCCATCTTTAATAAAATATGTGTCTTTTTCTAAACATAATAATTTGTAATTACCTCTGTTTAAAACCTTTACAGTATTTGAAATCCAGGAATAAAAACTCTCACCATAGTGTGGTATAACAATTGTGTTTGGTAAATAGTTTAAACCAACCCCTTTAATCATTTTTTCTCCCATAATCATCGCACCAGCACTACATCCAGCAATAATCCCTCTCTTTTCTAAATCATGTAGCTCATTAGAGAAGTCTGAATCATGTATAGAGTCATATAAGTGATTTGGTGAACCACCAGAAAAATATACAAAATTGGATTTTCTAATCTCTTCAATTACGGAATAATGATTTAAAT
The DNA here is from genome assembly GCA_902610815.1 of uncultured Candidatus Actinomarina sp. Classification (GTDB taxonomy): domain Bacteria; phylum Actinomycetota; class Acidimicrobiia; order Actinomarinales; family Actinomarinaceae; genus Actinomarina. Next base: position 193,980 of record CACLXG010000001.1, on the reverse strand, counting down.
CTTCTCTATTCCTAGCATCTATATGTTTATGATTAACATTTAAATTCTTGAAATGTACTATTGCAAGGTTTTCCCAGTAAGAAAGTCTTTTGTCAGATTCTTTACCAGCAGCGGTGGATAATGTAAGTACTTTTGGAATATCATTTAGATAATTTAAAAGTTTCTTATCAACATCAAGAATAGATGGTAAAAACTCTCCAGAACCTGTTATTGCAATCATAATTATTTGAGGCGACGACCGGAATCGAACCGGTGTACAAGGTTTTGCAGACCTCTGCGTAGCCACTCCGCCACGTCGCCGTGAAGAGCGGTAGAAGGGATTCGAACCCTCGACCTTCTCGTTGGCAACGAGACGCTCTAGCCAGCTGAGCTACTACCGCACTAGTAATATATTAATAAAGGATATAAATAATAAAATTAATTTTTTCCTGTTGAACCAAAGCCACCTGTTGACCTATCAGAGATATCTAATTCTTCAACTTGCTCAAATGAAATATTACCTGTAGCAATAGTTACTAATTGAGCAACTCTTTCATTATGTGAAACTGTATACGTTTCGTTTGAATAATTCATTAAAGGAACTATTAATTCTCCAGTGTATCCTGGATCAATAAGGCCTGGAGAATTTATTGGAGCAACAAGGTTTTTACTTGCTAATCCAGATCTTGGCAAAACAAACCCTCCAACATTTTTTGGTAATTGAATTGCTATACCTAAGTTAACACCAACAACTTTCTGAGATTCAATAACATACTTTCCGTCTGAATAGAGATCATAACCTATATCATCTTCATGACTTTTACTAGGTATTTTGCCAAATTCATTAAGAATCTTTATTTTTATATTAAAATTATTTTGCAGTGGTACCCTTTCAATGATGAATATTAGAGATTATTTCATAATAAATAAAACTAAAAAAGTTAATAAAATAAAAATCTTAGATCTCCTTGGATTTGAAAGCGATTCCCTTATTGAAACCACATCTTATGCAAAAGAAACAGCTGAAGAAGTTGAAGAGCTTAATCAAGAAACATTTGAAACATTATTGAATAATACAGAAGAAATATATGTCCATCAAAACAGCATTGAGACATACATTGCGAATACTACTGAACCGACTAATGCTGCTGACCTAACCCCAACTGATACTTTTAACCCCTTAAATATAACCGAACAGATACAAAGAGTTTGGTCTGACCTTGAGAGTAGAAGAAAATGGGTTATACCAGCATTTATTTCAATATCAATGATCTTTGTTATAACAATTGCAACAAATACTTATTTAAACTATAGGAGCAGTCAACAAGCTGTTGTGGAAGAAGCTGTTGTTGTTACAAACAGTTCGAATGAATTAGTTGCACTTCTACCAGATTTAATTGAGATATCTACAAATACATTTTATTCAAAATATGATGTTTCAAATGCTAGTGCGAATTTGCAACAGATTGAATCTTCTTTATTGCAGTATCAAAATAACTTAGTTAATAGAGCTGATATCTCTGATATCAGTGCTGTCGAAGCTAATTTAAGCAATATATTTACACTTGTTAATGAGCTTGACCTAGTTCTTTCATACAGAATTTCAATTTCAGAGGTTTTAATTTATAGTGATCTTCCAATTGATGAAGATAGTGTAAACATTGAGGAAATAACAAACAATTTATCAAATATTATTGCACAAAGTAAAGTCAATATAGCCACTTTGCCAGAGATTAATGAATTTGAAAGACACAAGTCACTTGTAAATGATGCTGTCACAACAGCTGAAAATTTGCATGGTAGATATTTAGGAGCATTGAGAAATAATGAATATGAAGTAGCACAATCAATTTCTCAAGCAATTTTTTTAAATAAAGAAACTGAAAGTAGTACTTTTGAAAATGCGTTATTGGAATTTAAAGAAAAAGCACTAATAAATTTTGCGAATTTTAAGAATTTACCCTAATTTATAACTCTGCTACTTCTTTTTCAAAGTCAGAAGCATCAGAAAACTCTTTGTAAACAGATGCAAATCTTAAATAAGCAACTTCGTTTGTCTCTTTTAAGTATTTAAGAACAGTTTCCCCCACAATTTCCGATTTAATTTTGTTTCCTTGAGTTTTTATTTCATTATGAATGTTATCAACAAGTGTTTTTAGCTTTTTGTCATTAATGTCTAGGCCGCCAAACGCATTTTCTATACCTTTATACAACTTTTCATAATTGAATTCTTGTATATCGCCACTTCTTTTTTGTATCATTAAACCAATTTCAGCCTTTTCATACGTAGTAAATCGTAATTCACACTTTGGGCACTCTCTTCTTCTTCTTATAGAGTTACCTTCATTGTTTTTTCGTGAATCAACAACATTGGTTTCTTCTTTATTGCAGTAAGGACATACCATATATAGTGTCATTATAGTTACCTCTAAATCTTGTATCAAATATTTACGGGTAATATCAGTATTTGATCTTCAATAAGTAATGAATTATGTAAATTGTTTATCTTTTTAATCAAATAAATGAATTCTTGATGATTTTTGTTTGTAAATTTTCGAGAAATACCCCAAAGTGTGTCACCTTTTTGTATTTTATACTCAACAGTTGGTGTATTTTCAAAGTGATATTGTTCGTTAAGCGGTTTTTTAACAAAAAATATCATTAAACTACTAAAAAAATATATATATATTATTAATTTAATTTTTAACTTCATAAAACAATACTAGAAATTGTGTACGACAAAAAATTATTCGAACATTTGTTCTAAATTATGTTATAATTTATTTATATGAATAAACAATCAGAGATTTTAGAGTACATAAATAAAAAATTAACCACTGAAGGTTACTCTCCTTCAGTTAGAGAGATAGCAAAGGCTGTCAATCTTAAATCAACGAGTTCAGTACAGTACCACTTAGATAATTTAATAAAAAAAGGTTTTCTGACTAAAAAAGCAAACTTATCAAGATCGTTATCAAATAATCAAAAACTAAATATATTCATGTCAGTACCAGTAATTGGTGAAATTTCTGCAGGTACTCCCCTTCTGGCTGAGGAAAATAAAATTGGAGAGATTGCAATTGTTGAAGAGAAATATAATAAGGACCTCTTTGCATTAAAGGTCAATGGTGATTCCATGATTGATGCCGGTATTCATGATGAAGATATTGTTGTTGTTGATAAAAACATTGAACCAAAAAATGGAGATATTGGTGCTTTTATGATTAATGACACCGAAGCAACTGTAAAATATGTTGACACAATATCTGGTAAAAAATATTTGATTCCAGCAAATAAAAATTTTGAAAATTTTGAAGTTCACGAAAATGTACAACCAATTGGTAAAGTTGTTAGTTTATTTAGAGATATATAACTTCTCCTGATAAGTATAACTTATCATTTTCAAATCTAAGATTTAAATCACCACCCGGGTACATAACATAAGAATTATTATCTATTTGATTGGTTTTATTTAGATAGTTAAACATACATAGTGCACCTGACCCACAGGCGTCTGTTTCACCTACTCCTCTTTCGTAGACTCTAGCTTTAATATAATTTCTACTAATTATTTGATAAATTTCAACATTTACACCGTCTGGGAATATTTCTTCATTAACAACTTCTGAATTCAAAATTTCTAAATCTAATCCGTCTACATCATCTACTTCTATCATAAAATGGGGATTGCCAACTGAAGATTTAACACCTTCGAAAGTTTTTACCTTGATCTTTTCTTCTTCATAAGTAGGAATAGGAGTAGATACTTCAACTATACTTTCATCAACATATACTTCTAAATCCCCAACTGGTGCTTTAACAATAAATCTAGCAACATCTAAAAAGTTATTATCAATGGCATATTTAGCAACACATCGTACGCCGTTAACACAAAGTTCTGCATCAGAGCCATCATTATTGTAATAATGCATTTTTACAGAATTATTATCCAATGGTTCTACAAATATAACACCATCAACTTCATATTCAGCATCACTAACAATTGCAATTATTTGAATTTCTGATACATGACCTTCATACTTACCAACTAAAAAATCATTCCCTGTTCCGGACATATACGCAAAATTATTCATTAATTATCTCCATCATTGAATTGTATACAAGGTCTTCTTCATCAGTTTCAATCATATGTAATTTTGGTTCTTTTTTAAACCACGTAATTTGTTTTTTAGCAAGTTTTTTTGTTTTTATATTAATATTTTCTTCAAAATTATCAGATAAATTCATACCAATAGCTTGAAGAACTGTTTTTGAAGGATTATTAATTTTGTTTATTTCTTCTATCAATCCATTATCAATCATCTTTTTGGTTCTAATTTCAATATTGTTTTTATGATTAGGGTGATTCCAAAATACTCCAACTATGTCTTTCGGAATATTTACTTCTGGAAAAACATATTTTGATTCCTCCAACATAAAGTTTTCTATGTTTCTCATTAATCTTCTTTTGTTAAGCTCTATATCAGGAATAGGTATCTCATTAAGATCATGAAATTTTATCAATTGATCATAGTTTAATTGTTCCAATTCTGATCTTATTGTTGGATCAGTTGGTTTAAATTCATAACTATCAATTATTGCTTTAACGTATAATCCAGAACCTCCAACAGCTAATATATTTTCTTTAAAAGATTTTTCTGGGATATCTTGATCAATAAGATAATTTAAGTAATCAATTATTGAAAAATTTTGATCGCAATCTGCAATGTCTAAACCATAATATTTAACTTGCGCTTGCATCACATCAGATGGCTTAGCTGTTAACACATCAAGGCCCTTATAGACAGCCATAGAATCCACTGAGAGAATAGACATATTATTCTCAATAGCAATTCTGTGTGCTAAATCTGACTTTCCAGATGCTGTAATTCCTGTGAGAAAATATATCAATCTAAATTAATTCTGCTTTTAAATAAAAAGGAGTTGAGTCAATAATTTTAACCTGAACAATATCCCCAATAGAAACATTCTTACTATCAATATGTGTAATCTGTCCACTATCAATTTTGCCAGTAAGGACTTCATTATTTTTTTTAGATGTTTTTTCAATTAATAAGGCTTGTTCTGTTCCAACAAATCTTTTTAATCTTTTTTCACTTATATCTGTTTGGACGTCTTTTAAATGTTGAAATCTTTTTTTAATAATATCTTGGTCAACATAATCATCTTCCATATCGTATGCTTTTGTACCTGGTCTTGGTGAAAATTGAAACATGTATACAGAGTCAAATTCAACATATTTTACAATGTCCATAGTGTTTAGAAAATCTTCATCAGTTTCACCAGGAAAGCCAACTATGATATCTGTTGTCAATGAAACATCTGGAATAATGTCTCTAATCATGTCAACTTTTTGTGTGAATTTTTCCTTATTGTATCCACGATGCATCTTTGAAAGAATATTACTACTTCCACTTTGTAATGGTACGTGTATTTGGTTACATACTTTACTTAGTGACTTGACTGCATTTATAGTTTCTTCTTTAAAATCTTTTGGATGTGGTGATGTAAAACGAATTCTTTCAAGTCCCTCTATTTCATTAAGCTTATGTAACAACTGAGCAAAGTATGGTCTACTCTTATTATCAATTTTTAAATCTCTACCATATGAATTTACATTTTGTCCTAATAAAGTAATTTCTTTAATCCCTGACTGTACTAATTCCTGTGCTTCATTAATGATGTCGCTTGGTCGTCTGCTTATTTCTGGTCCTCTAACAGATGGAACAATACAAAATGTACAAGAATTATTGCAACCAATTTGAATTGTTAGCCATGCAGAATGCTCAGATTCTCTGATTGATGGTGCATCTGTTGGAAGATCTTCTATTTCATCAATTATTTCAGTGATAGGACCCCAGTCTTCAGATTGATTGAGAAGATTAATGATATTTGTTAAATTATGAGTACCAATTACTACATCTACCCATGGAGCTCTCTCTCTTACTAGTTCTTTGTCTTTCTGTGCGGCACATCCACCGACAAGTAATTTTCGATCAATACCTTCATCTTTCCATTTTTTTAACTGACCAAGTGTTCCATATAACCTATCATCAGCATTTTCTCTGATTGTGCATGTGTTGATAAACAAAATATCTGCAGAATCCTCAATGGTTGCTTTAGTCATGCCATCTAGTTCGAACATGCCTGCTATTTTTTCTGAATCATGTTCATTCATTTGGCAACCAAATGTTTTTACAAAATATTTTTTACCCTCACGAGAAGGAGTAAAGTTCATTTTTGGCTTAATTACAACTGTTTGTTCCACAATTGAATTATAAAATTGTTTTTTAAATAATCTCTATATTATTTTTCAGGTGTTGCATCTTCTGAGTCTTCTACAACTTCTTCTTTTGAAGCCTCATCAGAATCAATCATGCCAACTGCCTTATACACATCAGTTTCTAACTGCAATGCAATATCAGCATTTTCTCTTAAAAATCTCTTAGAATTTTCTTTACCTTGACCTAGTTGAATCTCATCATAAGTAAACCAAGCACCAGCTTTTCTAACGATTCCATGATCTACGCCTACATCAAGCAAACTTCCTTCTCTAGAAATACCTTGACCAAACATAATATCGAATTGAGCTTCTTTAAATGGTGGTGCAACTTTGTTCTTTACAATTTTTGCACGTACGCGATTACCAATCATTTCGGCTCCAATTTTAAGAGTTTCAATTCTTCTAATATCAATTCTTACTGACGCATAAAATTTCAGTGCTCTACCACCACTTGTAGTTTCAGGAGAACCCCACATAACACCAATTTTTTCTCTAATTTGATTGATAAAAATAACAGTTGTTTGTGTTTTATTGATAGAAGATGTTAGTTTTCTTAGCGCCTGTGACATTAATCTTGCTTGTAGACCTACATGGGATTGGCCCATCTCTCCATCAATTTCAGCTTGGGGAACTAAAGCAGCAACAGAGTCAATAACTACTACATCAACTCCTTCGGAATCGATCAGCATATTTGCAATCTCAAGAGCTTGTTCTCCTGTATCAGGTTGTGAAACAAGTAATTCATCTACATCAACACCAAGGGCGCTTGCATAGATGGGATCAAGAGCATGTTCTGCATCAATGAATGCTGCTACTCCTCCAGCTTTTTGCGCTTCAGCAGCAATGTGTAAAGATAATGTTGTTTTACCTGAGCTTTCAGGACCATAAATTTCTATAACTCTACCTTTAGGCACACCACCTATACCTAATGCAAGATCTATTGATAGTGCTCCTGTAGATATTGAAGGTATTTTTCTAACTTGGTCAGAACCAAGCTTCATCAAAGAACCTTCACCGAATTGTTTTTCTATTTGCGAAAAAACTGTATCTAGTTTTTTTGCCCTGTCTTTATCCATTATTCTCTCCTATTTATTAACAATAATTAATAACTATTAAAACATCTCTATATGACAAATTTTAATCGAACATTTGTTCGAATACAACTATTTAATTGAATTTAATAGATCCCAAATACAGTTATTTACTGCTCTATTTATTATATCTTCCCTATTACCTCGTAAATTGTGTGTGAAATTAGATATCTTACTATTGATACAGATGGATATAAATATTTCACCTATTTTATATTTACTTGAAGGAACTGGTCCGGCTTCACCTAATACTGCTAGACCAACTGAAGAATTATATTTATTCATAGACGCAACTGCTAACTCTTCAGCGAGTAGAGCCCAGTCCTCGTTAGGTTCAGCATTCAATAATTCTTTTTTTGAATTCATAGAATACAAGACATTGGATGCAATTAATGTTTCGCTTGCACCTGGATGAGAAACAAGCTCTTTAGATAATGACCCTCCAGTAATACTCTCTATTAGCGATATTGTATAATTCTTAGCTTTTAATTCCCTTAATAAAACTTTCGAAGCTGGGATATTTTCATAACTTAATACATTGTGACTTAATGTTTCTTTTATTTGATTTTTAAAATCTTTTAACGCATCATTACTGACCGAATTATTATCGATTCGTAATTTAATTATTCCCTTGCTAGCTAAATAAGCAATATCTAAACCTTCGGGTTTAAACTTATCAATCTTTTCTGCCAAAGCAGACTCTGCTTCATTAAAAAATAAAATAAATTCATAATCTTTTTCTACTTTTTTAAAGTTATCTTTTAAAAATGGTACTAAGTCATCTGTTACCAGTGGTATGAACTCTCTTGGTGGTCCAGGAAGTATGAATACATGTTTACTTTTGTATTCAATATAAATCCCTGGTGAAGTTCCTTTTGTGTTGTTTAATTTAGTTGCGCCTTCTGGGATTTCTGCTTGTTTTACATTTGTTTCAGGCATAGTCATGCCTCTACTCTCCCATCTAGATTTCATCCAACTCAGATGATCTTTGTCAACAACAAGTTCCAAGTCAAACATTTCAGATATGACTTCTTTAGTAAAATCATCTTCTGTAGGTCCAATTCCTCCACATGTAATAATGACATCATTGTTTTTGAGTAGTTCATTTACAGCATCTTGTATTAAATTTTTATCATCAGGAACAGTTTTTTCAGTTGAGAGAATAAATCCATTGTTATATAAAGTTTGACCCAGTGAAGCAAGATTCGTATTAATAGTATCACCTAATAAAATTTCAGTTCCAATGCTTAAAAGTGCAATATTCACATAATTAGGATAGCAAGGTTATTCATCAATAATATTATGATTAAGTTATGAAAAAATACTTTCCAATATTTATCATATTATTTATTTCTTGTTCGTATGGAGTTGGTGAAGAACCAGAAAGTAAATTACAAGAAGCAGTGTCAGAATCTACAAATGCTATTACTGAAACTTCTTTTGTGTATGTTGATACATCTGAAGCTGTTGTTACTGAGAACTATACAGATAAAAAAACAATCATAATTTTTTGGGCTGATTACTGAGGTGTGTGTAGGCGGGAGTTACCTGTCATAGAAAAAGAATTAGCTAACATTTCTGATGAGTATGATGTAATTGCTCTAGCACACAGTCAGTACGAACCAACTATGGAATGGGTGAATGAGAATCTTAATGGCCAGCTTAAAATTGGTTTCTCAACTCCTGAGCTACGAGACTATTTTAAGATTGTTGGTCAACCAATTTCTATAGTGCTTGACACCAATGGTGAAGTAATTTCTCGTACATATGGAGAAATTGATTTAACAAATTTTTAACTGAAAAACCATACCCTTTAGTTTGAAACAAGTATGATTGGCTTATAAGCTAGCGGAGGAAGAATGACTAAAAAATCATTTATACTTCTACTTGTTTTATCTTTGGCTTTTGCTGCCTGTGGCGGTAGTGCTGAAGAAGAGACTGTAGAAGAACCTGCAGTTGTTGAAGAGGCTGAAACTCTAGACTCACCAGCTACTACTGTTGCTGAAACACTAGATAAAATAACTTTCGGCTTTATTCCAAGTGCAGAACAAGCTGATCTTCAAGACAATATCAAACCATTAATGAAAGTTTTAACAGATGGTCTTGGAATTGAAGTTGAAGGATTTGTAACTAGTGACTTTTCAGGATTATTGGTTGCAATGGGATCTGGTCAAGCAGACATTGGTGCATTCAACACATTAGGTTATGTTAATGCATTAAATGTGTTCCCAACAAGAATTGAGGCAATTGCAAAAGTTGTAAGATACGGCTCTGGTTCATACCATGCTAATTTTTGGACAACTGATCCAAGTGTCTGTGATTCACCACCTGTAATTGGAGCATTTGAAAATATTGATGGTGTTCCACAACTAATTTTAGGTTCTGAAACAGAATCTCCTGATGTGAAAGCATTACAAGTTGGTTGGACCTTTGGTGATGACGGAAAGATTCCAGAAGTAAGAAATATTGATGGTGTTGACGTAACAGTCAGCCCAGGATATGCATGTGAAGCTGATTTAAATGTACTAAGAGGTGAAAAAGTATTATTTGTTGAAGAAGGTTCAACATCTGGATACCTATATCCTTCTTTACAGCTAAAAAATATGGGAATTGATTATCAAAATGATATTACCCAAGTTTTTGCTGGTTCACATGATGGAGTTATTTCAGGTCTGTATAACGGTGATGCTAAGTTTGGTGTTACTTATGACGATGCTAGAAGAACTTTAAGAAAAACCAATCCTGATGTTGGTGAAAAAGTTATAGCTATTGGTATTTCAGCTGAAATTCCAAATGACGTTGTTGCTGTAAGAAGCGATCTTCCAGAAGATATAAAATCACAGATATATCAAATTTTGTCTGATTACATGGCTACCGAAGAAGGTGCTGCTGTAATGGATGAAATTTATGGCTGGACAGATGTTGTTCCTGCAGACAATTCAGAATTTGATGTAGTTAAACAAGCTGCTGAAGAATTCGGTCTTTACGACGAATAAAAAATTATTTTTAACCGGGTTGTTTTTACAGCCCGGTTAAAATTTATCTAAAATGATTAAATTTGAAAATGTAAGTGTCACCTATCCAGGTGGAGTTGAAGCCCTGAAAGATCTAGATCTCGAAATAAATGAGGGCGATTTTATTATTATTGTCGGACTCTCTGGAGCTGGTAAATCGACTTTACTAAGAACCATTAATAATCTTGTTAAGCCTACAAATGGAACTGTTTTCCTTGAAGGTAAGGATGTTACAAATGCAAAGAAAAGAGACTTAAAGAACATACGTTCACAAATTGGAATGATTTTTCAAACGTTTAATCTAGTCAACAGATCAACAGTTTTAAAAAATGTATTAACTGGTAGATTAAGCACTGTATCTACTTTTAGATCTATATTTGGATTATGGCCAAAAGATCAAAAACAACTAGCTTTTGAAGCACTCGATCAAGTAGAGATATTAGAAAAAGCTTATGTACGAGCATCTAACCTTTCTGGAGGGCAACAACAGAGGGTTGGTATAGCAAGAGCATTATCACAGAAACCTAAAGTAATGCTTGCAGATGAGCCTGTGGCATCACTAGATCCTATTACATCAAGAGTTGTTATGAATTATTTAAAAAAGATAAATACAGAATTAGGTATAACTACAATTGTAAATTTACATTTTCTTGATTTAGCAAAAGAGTTTGGAGATAGACTAATTGGCCTTAGAGATGGAAAGTTAGTTTTTGATGGAAATGTTGATGGTGTATCTGATGAAGATTTTGAAAATATCTATGGACGTTCTATTAAATCTTCTGATTTAATCGGTAATGATTAATTTACCTAAAAAACCACCTCCTTCGTATTTAGTTACAATTGGAATTCCTTTTGCAATGCTTTTTACAGTATTTTCATTTCAACGAGTTGGATTTAACCTTCAAGATTTTAGAGAAAATTTAGCTAATAGAGCTATAGTGACAGACCCTTTATTCAACCCTAAATGGAGTTGGGCTTGGGAAAATACTGCTGATGCTATGATAGAAACTGTTCAAATTGCAATTCTTGCCAGTATCGTTGGGTGTGCATTAGCTTTACCTTTATCTTTTTATGCGTCAAGAGCAACAAACTTAAACAAGTATTCTTATTTTTTATACAAATCATTTTTAAATTTAGTTAGAACAATTCCTGATTTGTTTTGGGCAATGCTTTTCACTGTTGCAGTTGGTATTGGCCCATTCGCAGGAGTATTAGCACTAATCATGTTTTCTCTCGCAATAATGGGTAAATTACTGTCAGAGACTATTGACAGTATAGATCCAGGACCAATGGAAGCTGCAAAAGCAACAGGCTCTACTCATAATCAAACCGTATTTACTTCAGCTTTGCCTCAAGTGCTCCCAAACTTCACAGCATATTTTCTATATATCTTTGAATTATGCATAAGGGCAAGTGTAATACTTGGTTTAGTTGGTGCTGGTGGTGTTGGTAGGATTATCGAGACTCAGAGAATATTTTTGAGGTTTGATAGAATTTCACCAATTATTGTCATCATTCTTGTTGTAGTTATACTAATTGAACAGTTTAGTGTATGGATTAGAAGAAAAATATTATGAACATACCTAAGCAACCAATTAGTCAGAGAATTTTAAAATATACTTTAACTACTGCGATTATTTTTGCTTCATTATGGTCAGCAGCTGGACTCGAAATAACAATTGAACGAATTTTAGATGCACCAAGACAAATAGGAATACTCGTAGGTGCAATGTTTCCATTAGACACCAGTCAAGAGGCTATAGATAGAATCATACCAAAAGTGTTTGAATCTCTATTTATTGCTTGGGCTGGAACAGTAATTGGAGCAATTTTTAGCTTTCCTGTATCATTCTTAGCAGCGCAAAATGTTGCTGTCGGAGCTGTTAGTAGAATAACAAAGCAAATATTAAATGCTATTCGTGCTTTTCCAGAATTAATATTGGCTTTTGTATTTTTGCCTATCACTGGTTTAGGCGCGTTTACAGGAACATTAGCTTTAGGAATTCACTCTATTGGAACTCTAGGCAAATTATCTTCAGAAGTAATAGAAGGAATTGACGAGGGACCTCTTGAAGCTATAAAATCTTCCGGTGGTTCAAAAATAAATGAACTAATTTTTGGTGTAATTCCGCAAGTTATGCCGACAATAACTTCATATTGGCTTTACAGATTTGAAATAAACTTAAGAGCATCAGCAGTTCTTGGTGTTATTGGTGCTGGAGGTGTTGGCCAAGAGTTAATAAATCAATTAAGATTTAGAGATTTTCCAAGAGCAGGAACAGTATTAATTTGCACAATTGTCTTAGTTTTAATTGCAGATGCTATATCGGCTTCAATTAGGAATAGAATTATTCAAGGAAAAGTAGTTAAGAGTTAATTACTCTTCGAACCAATTTTCCTCTGAAGAATCTTGAGTCTCTTCTGTAGAAGTTTCATCTTCAGATATGTCCACTTCAGGATGATCATCTACAGAAGTTAAAAGACTAGTTTCGAATTCATCAACAGTTATTAAAACTTCTCTAGCTTTGGATCCTTCAGATGGACCAACTATACCTTGTGCTTCAAGAATGTCCATCAATCTACCTGCCCTTGCAAAACCTACTCTTAATTTACGTTGAAGCATTGATGTTGAACCAAGTTGTGAGCGTATCACTAGTTCTTTAGCAGTTACTAATAGTTCTTCATCTTCACCAAAATCTTCAGATGATGATGTAGAACTAGTTTTTTGTTCTTCTGTAACTGCTGGATTATAAACTGCTTCTTTTTGATCTTTTACCCATGAAACAACATCTTTAATTTCACCTTCAGTTACCCAAGCACCTTGGATTCGTTCTAATCGGGGGTTTGATGCAGTAACTACTAACATATCTCCTAATCCGATTAATTTCTCTGCACCGGATTGATCAAGAATAACTCTAGAGTCTGTTGTTGAAGCTACTGAAAATGCAAGTCGTGAAGGTATATTTGCTTTCATAACACCAGTGATAACATCTACTGATGGTCTCTGTGTAGCAACTACTAAGTGTATACCAATTGCTCTTGCCATTTGTGCAAGTCTTACAATTGCGGATTCTACTTCCCTACCAGCAACCATCATCAAGTCATTTAACTCATCTATAAATACAACTATGTAGGGGAACCTGTCAAACTTTTCCTCATCAAGTAGTCCAGCATCATATTTTTCGTGATAACCATTGATATCCCTTACTTGACCGTCAGCTAATAAATCATATCTTCTGTCCATTTCTGAAACTGCCCATCCAAGTGCATCGACAGCTTTTTTAGGATTTGTAATAACCTTTGTAAGCAAGTGAGGAACATTATTGTACTGTCCTAACTCAACTCTTTTTGGATCAACCATAACCATTTTTACTTCATCTGGATTAGTTCTTACAAGAAGTGATGTGACAATTGAGTTAATACATGAAGATTTACCAGCTCCAGTTTGTCCAGCAATTAAAACGTGTGGAAGTTCAGATAAATTCAGTAATCTAGGTTTTCCTGATATATCTAAGCCAAGACCAACGCTCAAAGGATGTTCAGATTTTTCTGCTTCCTTTGAAGAAAGAACATCACCAAGAGAAACAAGCTTTCTTTGCCTGTTTGGTATCTCTATACCGATAGCACTTCTTCCTGGAATAGGTGCAAGCAAACGTACATCTGGAGTTGCCAAAGCATAAGCAATATCGTGAGAAAGAGAAGTTACTTTTGAAACTTTAACACCAGGTGCTAACTCAATTTCATAACGAGTTACAGTTGGACCAGGAACAACATTTGTGAGTTCTGCTTCTACGCCATGTTCTTTTAATAGTTTAGTTAAATCACTAGCAGTTTCTTGTAATAATTTTTTTGAAGTAGAAACAGAAGATCCATTTTTCAACAATTTAACTGGAGGTAATTTATAAGTAGTAGATGTACTTTGTTTCTTAACTTTTGATTTAATGGATTTACTATTCTTATCTTTAAAATCTTTTATATCTGATACATTTGTAACTTTCTTTTTAATTTTTGATGCTGCTGTTGAAACAGTCTTAGATTGCTCTTCGTTTTTATCAGGTTTCTTATAAAGATCATCGAGATAAATATTTCTGGCTTCTTTTCTTGCTAAAACAAATGCATAAATAAATTTATAAATGTACTTCAAAATTGCTTGGATACCACCAATTAAATCTTTTAATTCTATATCAATCATATAAAGCACTGACATGATTAATCCTAATAAAAGGATTGTATGTGTCATTTGTAGACCAACACTGTTGGTTAGTGGATAAACAATAAAGGCTGAAATATGACCCCCAGACTTTAATAACAGTTCAGAACCAGCGCTTAATGATAAAGGTTGTGAATGTATTAAAGAATGAAACATAGAAGCTGAAAATATTTGAACCCAAAATGTTCCGACTAATACTCTTTGTGCTTTTACTGTTTTACGATCTCTTATGAGTATTGCGGAACCGTAAAAAAAGAATACTGGTAAAGCAAACACACCATAACCAAATGCCCACTGAAGCACATTGAAAACAACTTCACCAACAGGTCCTCCTTGAGAGAATATTGATAATACAGTAAGCATTCCAAAGGAAAACATAAAAACTGCTACAGCTTGATAAGATTGGACGAATTTAGATAATGTACTAGAAGTTGTAGATTTAAGTGTAGTTACTGCCCTGTCTACATTTATTAACTTGTTTTGTTTAGACACCCGCTTACGCCCATTCACCCTTTTGCGAGTGGATGTCTTTACAGCCACGAAAGAATTATACCATAAAAAAAGGTAGAAAAAGCTTAATTATTCTTAATTTTTTGGAAATTAGCCAATAATTTATTGGCTAATTCACTAGAAATTTCAGTAATAGGCATTAATGGTGATCCAACATCTTCCCATGTATGTGTAAGTAAGTACTTAACTGGACCAGGACTTGGTTCTTCAAATAATAAATCAAAAAGAGGTAAAAGTTGATTTTGCAAGTGTTCAGCTGATTCAATTTCATCATTAAGAACATGATTTATTAAATCGTAAATTTCATTTCCAACAACATGCGAAGCAACCGAGACAACACCTTTTCCACCCATCTTCAAGAACTCTATAGTCTCACCATCATTACCTGAATAAATATCAACTCTACCTTTAAGTGCATCTAATTCATTTTTAGAGAATTCCAAATCCCCTACCGCATCTTTGATGGAATGTATCCCAATATCATCAACAAGTTTTTCCAAAGTATCAATTTCAATTAAAGTTGCTGTTCGACCAGGAATGTTATAAGCCATAATTGGTAAATCAGTATTTTTAGAAATCTCTTCAAAATGCTTCAAAATTCCAAATTGTGATGGTTTTGAATAATATGGTGTCACAATCATTATGCCGTCGACACCTAAGTCACTTGCCATTTTTGTATACTCTAAAGATTCTCTAGTAGAGTAAGTACCCGTACCAGCGATTATCTTTGCCTTATCTCCAACAGAGTCTTTAGCTGTTGAATAAATAATTTTTCTATCTTCTTTTGTTAAATTTGGTGATTCACCAGTTGTTCCTGATAAAACTAAACCGTCAGATTTCTCGTGAACTAATTTTTTACAAAGTCTCCACAAAGTATCGGTGTTAAGCACTCCATTGTTATCGTAGGGAGTTATTACTGCTGTTAATAGCTTGCCGAAATCGCTCATACTTAGATATTAATCTTTTTAGCTATTAAATTTTCTAAACCCAGATTAAAACCTTCTAAATCGTGATAAAGGTCGAGAACAACTTTTACTCCATAGAGGTATGCTTTCCTATCATATACTTTGTGATCTAAATTAAAAGATTCATATTCATTTAGGAAACCTACCTCTTGTTCTGCTAGAAATTTATCATCTCTCAAGGAATATATATTTTTGTTGTTCACGTTATTAATTTGATAAAAGTCTCCATCTTGTTCGTGAGAACTTGTTTCTGATGGCAAAGAATTTGCTAAATCTATTGCAGTACCAGAAGGTGCATCTTGTTTCTTGCCATGATGTTTTTCGGTAATATTTATTGAATTAAAATTATCAGAAAGAGCTAACGAGAAAAGCTTTTGATAAGCAGCGCCAATAGAAAAGTTTGGTATCACTATAACTTTTCTATCTGCGATTGTTTTTAATTTTGATAACATTTCTGAACTCACACCAGATGAACCAATTATTAAATTTGCATCTGAATTCAGTAGTGATTCTATATTTTCGTTTATTACAGAGGCAGGAGAAAACTCTAAGACAACATCTTCTTCTATATTCGTTAAATCTTTATAGATTTTATATTCCTGGCCTTTGTAATTAGGATCATAAATTGCTGTTAGGGTAAAATCCTCTCTTGAATTTATGTAATTTGAAACAAGTTGACCCATTGCGCCCGCGCCACCAGATATCAAAACAGTGTTTTGTGCAATTTCATTCATCTTTGATAATTCCTTATACTTATAGTTGTTAATGATAATGATAATTAGATGAATTCAAAGAAAAAAAACATCGAAGCCCAAATAGTAGAAGATTTTGAAAAAATCAGACCTGCAATTACTAGGCTATTGCAAACTCAAATGAAAAATGATGATTTATCTCTTCGATATGGAAGATCAAAATCAAACAGTAAAAACGATATTGTAATTAATCCATCAATACTTGTTAATACAATTTCAAAAACAAATCTTGATAGAGATGAGGTTATGATTGGTACAGTTGTGCACGAAGCTATACATGCAACAAATAATTATAGTTTTGACTCTGAATCCTTAAACAAACTATTCCCTGACGAACTCGATGATGTAGAAGATATTGATGATGTTCTCGAAATACTCACAGGTCCCTTTGGAAAATATGTTTTTGACATCTTAATCCATTCAATTGAAGAAAAAATCTTTGTGAAACAATATGAAGGTTTAAATTCAATTCTTGAAGATATTTATACTGAGTCATTTTCAGAAATAAAAAAGCTTGGTAATTTTAGTCAGTATCTTTCTTTGTTATTCCACTCAATAACTTCTTATATAGATCCTGAATTTGAAAACTATAAAAAGCCTGTAATAAGTTCATTGAATAAATCTTTACATATTTTAAAAACGTTGAACTATGAAAATGTGAACGTATCTGAATTAATAGAAGCTACAGTTCAGATGGTTGATATATGTAGACGATACAATATTCTTCCAGACTTAGACAACTACACACTTGGGGAACAAAAAGAAATTGAGGAGTCGCTTGATGAAAGTGTGGTAAATGATTTGAGTAAAGTTCTTATCCCCTCCTCCAACAACGTGACAACAGGCAATACTTTGCAGAAATTTCTTGGTCAAACAGAGTCTAAATCCAATGATGATAAATTAAATCTAATGGATGATCATATATCCAAAGTAGGAGCATCAACTACAATCTATTTTCCATCTGGAAATACTGCAAAAGTTGTTGAAAATAAAATTCCAAACAATTACAAAAATTTATACAAAAATGGTCTAGAAACGTATGAATCCTTACTGCAACAATGGAATTTACCTATCTATAAAGTTACAAATAAGATAAAACCCTACTTTATACACAACCAAAAAAGACAAAGAATTAGTGGATTTGATCAAGGAGATTTGTCACCACACGTTCCAATCATGCTTGCGTCTGGGAGATACGAGAGAATGTTTGAACAGAAACAGAGACTATCCAATAAATCATATGCAATATCCCTTTTAATTGATGGAAGTGGTTCGATGATTGAGAAAAATAAAGATGAACTCCATCCCTGGTCTTTAGCCTCAGCATTAATTGGTGCTAGTTATCTCTCCCAAATATGTTTTGAACTTGATATCGATTTTGAAGTTTCTATATTTAACAGAGCCTTTGCATCAGAGCATACTGAAAATGAAGAAACTTATAATAAGAGAAAATTTGCAGTTTCATCAATGTTAAATAGAACTTACGGATCTTCAGCACAGGAGCTTTACAGTACGGCAAATCATTATTTTATTAAAGAATTCAATGATTCATGGAGAGAGAACTATCAACAATTTATAGGATTAATTGAATTTTCAAGAAACTTAAGAGATTCGATTGATATAGGAATAAGTAAAGATTCAATTCCACCAGTAAGTATGTTTGAAAAAGGTACTAACATCGATGAAATAAATATAATGCATGCAACAAAAAGATTACTAAATCATCCATCAAATACAAAGATGTTGGTTGTACTGTCTGATGGGATGACTAGAGGGTCATTAAGTGAACTTCAAAATAGTATAAACTTTGCTACTAAAAATGGTGTAGATGTAATAGGAATTGGAATTGGCGGTAGAGGTTCTTGGAGAGAATATATTAATAACGTTCAAATTGAAAAACCCGAACAGTTAATTCATTCCATAGTAAACATCACAAAGGATATACTTATTAAAAACATTAAATTAACATCCGGAGTCGCATAATGGGTTCACAAAAATTTATAAATCCTGATAATAAAAAGCATTCGGTTGAAATAGAAGAATGTAAATTAGATAAAAAATTAAATGATTTTGAGTCTCGCAGCAACCGAATTCCTGGAGTTGATGAATTTTATGTAGACCTAGGTATGCAGTACCGACTTGCACAAGTTATGAATTCAAAAAGTAAATCTTTTAAAAATGAGATTCCTATACACATTGCTCTGATGGGACATATGGGTACAGGAAAAGATCACGATATAGAACAATTCGCAGCAAAGCTAAAGTTCCCATATTACAGAATTCCTTTATCAGGAGAAGTTAGAGATGTAACACTTTTAGGATCTGTTCAGTTGTATGGAGATGGTATGGGAGGAACCGAAAGTAGATGGCAAGATGGTGAGTTAACAAGGGCTTTGAGAGGACCAGCAATTGTTAATCTGTCAGAGCTTAATGCAGCGGGTCCTGAAGTTTTATTTGCTCTTCATTCATTACTTGATAGACATAGGAAATTAGAACTACCAAACGGAGAAGTTCTTTCATTAAGAGAAGATACATATATTTTTGGAACCATGAACCCAACAAGCTTAAGGGATTATGCAGGTACCCAGTCATTAAATAAAGCATTCGCCGATAGGTGGGTCATATGGGATAAACCTTTTCCAAATAAAGAACAATTAGATGCAATTTTTGAAAAAAGATATCCCAAACTTCAAAAAGAATATAGAGAACTAATAATCAAATTAGCAACAGAAATTAACAACTCATTTATGTCGGATGATATAAGTATCAATATAGAAACCCCCATGAGTTTGCGAACAATAGTAGAGAGAATACCTATTGGCTTAGATGTATATGCAGACTCAGCAGATCCATTAAAAGATACCTGGGAAAATTTTGTATTGCCTCATGTTAATAAAGAAGATTTAGATCATTACAAAACACTATGGAACACAATAGTTAGAAAAGGGCCTTCTATAAAACCTAAGCTTTAGAAAATTTTATTAAAGGGATATCTCTGTTAGTTCTTTTTCTGTACATTTGAAAAGTTGGATACACTTCGTCTAATAAACCCCAGAAATATTCTTTTTCGGAAGACTCGATTAATTCGTAGGTAGCTTCAAAGCGTTCATTGTTTATTGTGATAAATGGATTGTCAGTTGAAAGGTTATAGAACCAATCTGGTGTTTTATCATTTCCACTGTATGAAGCTGCAACTATAAAGTAATTTTCAAAATTTGCATAAGTTAAGGGAGTTTTTCTAAGTTGATTAGTTTTACTGCCAACAGTTTCAAGTAAGAGAATTTGGTCCCCTATTATTTTTTCACCAAGGGAAGAGTGATTGAATCTTATAATTTTTGAGTGAATTTTTGAGATTAATTTATAAAACCATTCCGGCCAGAGGTGTGCTGACTTACCTAGTAATCTCCACATTTATTATTTAATTTAAAAATCTTCCTGATTTTCTTCTTGATCTTTATATTTCGGATCGTACTTTTTGAAAAAATCCTTTAATTTATTTTCTAAATCATCAGTTTCTAAATTAGCTAATTCATTTCTGAGCTTTTTAATTTGAATCTTAATATCGATGTTTTCATCCATGAGTCGTAAAACGTATCTGAACCCAAGTATTAAAAGAACAAATTTAAAGAATTTCTTCATAAATGCATCATAAATACAAAATTATTTTAAAAAAAGTTTTTTTTGATGAAATTGGCACTGGAGTTAATTGTTGACCTCAAGTAAACTTAATATAGTGCAAGAAATATTAAGTAATCTAGTCGCAGAACAGCAATTATTAGACCAATACCTACAAAGTATTCCTGTTAGAAATTGGAATACTAAAACTACTTATAAAAATTGGGACATCACAGCACATGTTAGTTATCTTGCTGCTCTTGAAGATCTTGCTCACAACGCACTAAAGAAAAAAGGTAATGACTTTAATAAATATAAGGGACCTAAGGGTTTAGAAAAGTTTGAAAAAGAAGCAATCAAAAAAGGAAAAGATATGAGACCTCAAGATGTTATTGAGTGGTGGAGGATGTCTAGAGCTTCTGTCATTGAAACATTAGCTAAATCATCTCCAGGAAAAAAATTAACTTGGTGGAAAAATGAAATTGATTGTAGAACATTCGCAGTTACAAAATTAGCAGAGACATGGGCACACAGCTTAGACGTTTATGATGCAATGAAAAAAAATTACGAAGACACTGTACGAGTTGAGCACGTAGCTCTTTTTGGATGGTTAAATGCAGAGCAAGCTAGTAAAGCTAATAAAACTAAATATCAAGATTTAAGGATAGAACTAATCGGACCAGAATATAAAGCTTGGCAATTTGGTGACGAGGAAAGTAAAAATACTATAAAAGGAAATGCAAGTGATTGGTGTAGAGTTGTAACTGGCAGGGTCCCTAAAGGTCATAAACTTACACTTTCTACTGAAGGAGATTTTGCTAAAAAATTTCTTAAGTTAAACCACGTAAAAATATAATGCAAGTCTACGGCGTAGTTCACTTAAAAAGCCTTCCTGGCTCTCCTTCTAACAGGTTATCTATTGATGAAATTATAGATTCAGCTCAAGAAGATGTTAATAGCTTAGTTTATGGTGGTGTTGATGGAATCATAATTGAAAATTTTGGTGACACTCCTTTTGTGAAAGATGATATTTCTAAACGTACGCTTGCTAGCTTTACTACAGTTGTAGAAAATTTATCAATAGAACGAGATATTAAAGTTGGAATAAATGTTTTAAGAAATGACGGTATTGCTGCTCTTGCAATTGCGGAAGCTACTAAATCTCAGTTTGTAAGAATCAATGTTTTAAATAACACTATGTTTACCGATCAGGGTGTTATAGAAGGTGATGCTCACGGAGTTAATCAGTTTAAATCAAGCCTCAATAGTTATGTAGAAATCTATGCTGATGTATTTGTTAAACATGCTGTGCCTCCTCCGGGTTCAAAAATTGAAAATCATGCAGAAGAATTGATTCATAGAGCTGGTGCAGATGTAGTGATTGTTACAGGAGATGGTACTGGACATGAAATAAATATTGAAGATTTACAAAAAGTAAGAAATATCGTTCCAACAGGAAAATTAGCGATTGGATCTGGAGTAACCTCGACAAATGTAGACGCTTATCAAGATTTGGCAGACATACTGATTGTAGGTACTAGTTTTAAATTTGATAATGATGTTGCTAAACGGGTTGACATCAATAGAGTTGAAGAGTTAGTAAGAAAAATAAAATAATTTTTATTACAACAATACAAATCTAATACTTAACTATCATTTTGATTTGAATGGAAGCCATACTTAATCCAGCACTACTATTGTTCCTTTCAGGAATACTGATTGGAACTCTATTTAAATTAATCCTTCACAACTCTGTTTCTAAATACTTGGGATATTATTTGCTGCTTTCACTAGGGCTTAAAGGTGGTTCAAGCCTTCAAGAAAATGGATTTATAAGTGAAGTTATGAGTGCATTAACACTTGGAGTAGTATTTGCTCTTTTTATTCCTATTATTGCTTATTTTTATCTTAAAAATTTACTTAATAGTGACGATGCAGCAGCACTCTCAGGAACTTACGGTTCAGTAAGTGCTGTTACGTTTGTGACAGCTATTGCATATCTTACAACTACTAATCAAAACTTTGATAACTATATGTCTGCTGTTTTGGTTGTAATGGAGTTTCCAGCAATATTTATGGCACTCTATTTAGTTACTAAAAACAAGCAAATTAAAAGTAATAATTTAGAAACTATTAAGACAGCATTTTTAGAAGTACCAAATATTATTTTGATCTCATCGTTGTTTATAGGATATTTTGTCAATCAAACACTTTTATCTAATTTAGATTTCATAATTGTTGAAATATTCGATTACATTTTATATGTGTTTTTATTTGTAATGGGAACTCGGGTCGCAAAGAGAATTGGAGAACTTAAAGGAAAAGGAGCTAGCCTAATTGCTTTTGCTTTATGTACCCCATTGATTGGTTCAATTATTGCTTTATTGGCATCTATAAACTTTAATTTTTCTGTCGGTAACGCAACATTGCTTATGGTGTTAACAGCAAGCGCAAGCTATATTGCAGTACCAGCAGTTGTAAAAGACGCTATCCCAAATGCAAATCCTGCTATTTACCTAGGGCTAAGTTTGGGTGTCACATTTCCATTCAATATCATTGTTGGAATACCTTTATATAACGAATTAGCTAAATACTTTATTGGCTAATTAGAGAAGGAAGCCTCCATCAATGGTTACAACTTCACCTGTAATCCATGATGCATCATCACTTGAAAGAAAGTAAATCAAACTAGCAATATCTTCTGGTTCTCCTAATTTTTTAAGAGCATGAAGGTCTGCACTTCCCTGCTCATCCCCTGCCCAAAGCATTTCTGAAAGCTTAGTTTTTACAACCGCTGGAGCAATGCCATTCACTCTAATATCAGGTGCAAGTTCCATTGCTAGTTGTTTTGTCATATAAATTAATCCAGCTTTTGAAATATTGTAAGCTCCCATGTAATGTGCTGGCTTTATTCCACCAACAGAACAAACATTCAGAACAGATTCTTTTAATCCAGCTTTTACAGCTTCTCGTGTCCACATTAAAGGACCCATTAAGTTTACATCCCATGTTTTTTGTACTGCTGATAAATCAACTTCAAGCAAGCTACCACCAGAAGGATTTGTGCCAGCATTATTAATTAAAACATCTAAAGATCCTGTTTCATCCACAATTTTTTTACAAGTCTCAGTTGCAGCAACAAGATCATCAGCTCTTGCAACAAAACCCTTTAACTGTGAATTTTCAGAAAGTACCGCTTCTAGATTCTCTACTTTTCTAGATGTGATGTATACATTCCACCCTTGATCAATAAATTTTTGAGCAGTGGAAAGACCTATACCTCTTGTCCCACCGGTTACAAGTGCAGTTTTCATTATTGTTAAAGTATAGTAGTTATTTCTAAATTCAGTTACAGTTGAGTTGCAAATGGAAAATTTTCAAAAATATAGAATATTACTCACGCAAAACCAAAACTTTCGTAAACTTTTTGCTGCTCGTTTAATCACACTAGGTGGAGACTGGTTATTAACCGTACCTCTCTTAGGTATAATTTACGAGTTAACTGAAAATCCATTTATCACCTCTCTCGTTTTGGTGGTTCAGAGTGCACCGTTATTTATTCTTGGAAGCTTTGGTGGTTACTTAGCAGATAGATTTGATAGGAAAAAAATAATCGCAATCTCAGAGTTCTTATCAGGAATGACTGTGTTGTTGATTCTTTATGCAGTTACAACCGAAAATGTTGCATTTATTTTGTTTTCATTTGGATTGCTTTCCGTTGTAGGTTCTCCGTACATGCCTACTTCTGATGCAGCTTTGCCAAACGTTGTCAAAAAAGAAAATTTAGCTGAAGCAAATGTTATATTTTTTTCAAGTTGGGGTGTGATGGCCGGACTAGGTGCTGGTCTTGGAGGTTACTTAACAACAGTAATCAGTAGAAATATGTTATTTGCAATCGATAGTTTAACCTTTGTGCTTTCAGCTTTAATAGTGTTCTCGATAAAGAAAAATTTGAGTGAAAAATCTCAAGATAAAAATGCAGAAGAGGATATAACTTATAAAGAAGGTCTTAAATATGCAGCATCAAAGAGAGAAATTTTTTCCTTAATTATTACTAAAGCTACATTCAGTATCTCAGCTAGTGGTTTACTTTCTCTATTTACTGTTCTTTCATACGATATATATAAAACTGGTGACTTTGGGACAGGCCTTATGTTTGGTGCAAGGGGTGTTGGAGCACTAATTGGTCCAATTGCCATTCGATATTTTTTTGGAAGTACTGATGGAAAACTACTGAATACAATCGGCATAACCATCATGGCCTGGGGTTTATTCTATTTCTTTATACCGTTCTCACTATCTCTATACCTAACAGTATTGTTATTAATTCTTGGACATTCTGGTGGTGGATCACAATGGGCATTTTCTACATATGGTTTACAAGTACTGACACCAGATAGGCTCAGGGGAAGGATTGCTGGGATTGATTATTCACTTTATTTTTTAATGAATACAATTTCAACGCTAATGATTGGATACCTTGCAACTGTTTATGGCGTACTTTTTGTCTTTAAACTATTTCCAGTATTAGGTTTTTTATTCGGATTTGTCTGGTATTTATCCACAAGAAATATCTGGAAAAATTTAGATAGAGCTTAAGGGACGAGTTCAGCAAAAACAAAATTTTCATGGTCATTACTACTCCAAGAAGATGAAGTACTTGAAGAATTCCACTCCGGTGCATAAAAACTCCAACCTACATATGCATCATTTTGTCGTTTCCAAGGGAACCATGCTTCATTTACAATCCCAAAACAATTACCAGAATCAGGATAATTGAAGTAATCTGTTACTTCTACATCTGAATCACCATCGTCATAATCACCTGTTAGTGCAATAAGTGCAAACATATAACTTCTAGCAGTACTTTGGCTCCCCCACCATGGATTCCCACGGAATAAAGATCTAGTATTGCTATTCCATCTTTTACAATCCAAAGTTAAAGCATATGTATTGGACCCATCAACATTTACATAGTATCCATCTGGACAGTCCACTGTGTCGCTTGTACTTAAGGTAACATAACTTGAATTTGAAAAATCATTTGATGTTCTTGAGTCTTTATATCTCCAAATAATTGACGCACCATCTGATACAGTAAGAGTATTTGCTGTATTTGTTGCACCACCCGAAATAGATTGATTTGTTTGTGCAGTCGTGAAACTACCTCCACTATTTGTAGAGTACTCAACTAAATAATAAGCTGTATAGCTTTCATTATTTGTAATGCTTAAAGTTGAAGTTCTAGTGCCTGAAGGGCCAGAACATGAACCAAGAGATTGTGAGACTGTTGAGGATGGATCAGGAATAGTAGTTGTTGTAGTAGAAGATGTAGTTGTAGAGGTAGTTGTTGTTGTAGATGGGGGTGGTTTTGGATTAACAGTATATGTATATCCAGAACCTAAAGCATCTTGTTCATTACTACAAGTCATTACTGTATTTCCATTACCATCTGAATCCCATAGAGTGTAAGGTTTAAAATCTTCATCATTACATTCTGGGAGTGTTGATGTAGTTGTAGAGGATGTAGTTGTAGAGGATGTAGTTGTAGAGGATGTAGTTGTTGGCTGAGTAGTTGGCGTTAATATTCTCAAGTTTGGACGCCATCCATCAGTTTCATCTGTAAATCTTAGTTTTCTATCGCTTATGTCAATAGAAGTTGTAGTGGTTAATACCCCATTTGTACCACACGGTAGTTTTTTATCCACAGTATAAGAAGATGTTTTTTTAATATCTCCGTTCGGTAATTTATATATAAAATAATATTCAAAAGTATTAATTTGATGTTTGTCCTTAGAAATCCATCTTTTAGCCTTTAGTGTTAAATTTTTATTTTGTTTTTTTGGAAATTTTTTCCACTTAGTTAATTTGGATTTTGAATTAAAAGTGTATGCGAGCCTATACTCTATATCTCTACTATCACTTTTTATAACTGAATTAAGCAAAAAATAGTAAGTTGGCTTACCGCTTTTGATTCCTTCATTACATTTTATAACTGTTCGATATATCTCCTCAGAAGCAGGTAAGAAATTAAATGCAGTAGTTGTAGTTGTTGGCTGAGTAGTTGTAGTTGTAGTTGTAGTTGTTGGCTGAGTAGTTGTAGTTGTTGGCTGAGTAGTTGTAGTTGTAGTTGTAGTTGTAGTTGTAGTTGTAGTTGTTGGTTTTGGATTAGTAGTATATAT
Source organism: uncultured Candidatus Actinomarina sp. (assembly GCA_902610815.1). GTDB lineage: Bacteria > Actinomycetota > Acidimicrobiia > Actinomarinales > Actinomarinaceae > Actinomarina. Next base: position 167,358 of record CACLXG010000001.1, on the reverse strand, counting down.
ATAACCTAAGTCAAGAGCATCTTGTTCGTTTCTACAGGTCAATACTGTGTTAGCATTCCCATCAGAATCATAAAGTGTGTAGGGTTTAAAATCTTCATCATTACATTCTGGGAGTGTTGTTGATGGCGTAAAAATAGTTGTTGATGTTGAAGAAGTAGAAGTAGTTGAAATATTATTTGATACTTCTATATTTTTAGTTTCGAGCTCTTCTTCATTACCGTTTTTATCAGTTAAAAATAAAGTAACGGCTAAGTTTTCATCATAACAACACTCTATTGTGTTTCCACCACTCTCAAACACCTCTATTAAAAATAGTTCTGAATCTGTTTCAATAACCAAGGTTCCACTTTCTATGGAATCATCAAATTTCCAATCTAAAGTTAATTCTCCTAATTCATTTACAGATGCATTCACTTCACCAGATACAACAGACTGGGGATTAATAATAAAAAATAATACTGTTATTAAAAATATCAAAAGAAACAGTGAAAAATATCTTTTAAAAAAGAAGAGGAACCTTCTTTTTCTAAAATATTTAATAATTTGCTTAACTTCATCATCACTTAAGCTAGACAGATGGGTCTTTACCAATATTTCTAGACGTTCAGCAGCTTGTAAAATCTCTTTTGATGATCTTCCTAACTTTTTAGCTAGCTCGTAAACTTTCATATTTTTATCTTCCTAAAGTTTTTTCTAAATATTCTTTATTCTCGATGTACCAATCACAGTAAGTAATCATATCTCTTATCCAATTTGTATCTTCTATTGATAAGTTTTCAAGCTGATAGTAATTCGTCCATTTACCACCAAAATAGTAAACAAATGCATCAGCTAAATACTCTTCATTCCCAAACCTTTTATGAGCAGTGTCTCTAAAACTAACTCCTGTATCCAACATACAATGTTGAAGTTTTAAATAAGAGTAAGCATGAGCTGCTTCATGTAAAAGAATATCATTTAGCCTTCCAGAGCTTATCCCTCTATCTGATATCCATATTGAATTTGCCCAATCATTACCATAATTACCTTCAGCATCATAACCAACAGGATCAAACACACCATATACACATCTTCCAAACAATGCTTCTCCATAGGGATGGCAGCCATTTATAACTTTAACTTCATCCTTGACAATACTTCTAAAAGGTTCTGGAAGTTGGTATATAGCAAGATCTATTCTTATTCCTGTATCTTCATCACCCTCGATTCCAGGTATGGAGTAAGCTAAGTTGCTAGTTAGGGTTTTAAAACTACTGTCATTAGATTCTTTTCTTTCATGAATTTCAATCAATCTAATATTTAGATTTGGATTAGAGCAATAAGAATCAAAGCCTTTATTTACCTCAGAAAGTGCTTCTTCAAGTGAAAATGGACCGTATTTTTTACAACTTTTGTCAAAAACAAAAAAGACATCATTTTTTAACGATTTTATATCTATACGTGTTTCATTGATAGTAACGATATCATTTTGAGGTTTGGTTATAATTTCATTTTCATAAACTGTCATAATATCTAGATCAAATATGTATGAAATTATTAAAATCAAGAAAATTAATAGGATTAAAATTAGAAAAGTTTTTCTCACAAAAAGTATTCTAAATTTTTAGCTAAACGATTACTAATTAGACTGAAAAAGATTCTTTCCTTCAAACTTTTTTGTACCATTCACATAACTGAAGTATTTTCTGCATTCACAAGATTGATACTCTATGTCAATAGGATAAAATTCTCTTTTAGCTTCAGGCCAATACTCTTTTTGAAGTTCTATCATTTTAAGGCCTACATCTTGGTGGCTATTTAAATTAAGAAAATTTTGTAGCCTGTCTAAATATGGTTCTGCACCAATACCAGTTGGAACATCAGTGGTCATTGGTATAACATCTTCTCTAAACCAGGCAATATCTATCAAAGCCATAAATATTGGGAAGTCATTATTCATTCTAAATTGCTTATTTACATTGTTTGTAGCAGTAATAACATCTCTATTAGAATTCAAAACTATTTCAACTAACTCTTCTTTTTTTTCATAAAATTTGTATGTGGCTGCATCTATCCTGCTGAATAGCTTTTCATTCCAATAAGAATTTTCTACTGGATATGCTGTGTAGTTCTCCCATTGCTCTAAATCAAGAAGTTTCTCTTTTAAAGTTACTGGATTACCTAAATCATTTATCGTTAGTTGATCAATAGTTAAATCTCTGTTGCACCACCTACTAAAAAATAGAGCTTGGATTAACAAAGGTAAGTCTTCTTTTACTGGTTCAGCAAATTTAATAATGGATTTACTTACTTTGTCATCCTCTCTAAAAACATTTAAAAAACGTCCTTTTTGTAGAATAGGGTCATCACTCCAAGGATATGCTTCTCCTGACTCTCTTTTTACACGCACAGCTTCACGTTTCTTGCAGTAATCAAAAAAGCTTTGTACTGGGTCCTCTATTTCAAGACCATCTAGTGAGTGTGCATATGGATTCTCTAAAACCATAACTTTAATTTAAACAGATTACTTCACACTTTTCTTACTTCACAACTGGTATTTGAAGCATATTTGTTGTGTAAGCAGCAGACTTTCTTTCCGACTTCATTCTCCAGTCTTTTTTTATACCCTGTGCTCCCAGTGTCAATGTGCTTGATCCATACCTGCTATTAACGCCATCCAGTACCTCCATGACACGGTCTGATTGATCGTAGTTCTCATATTCATAAAAACTATACTGTTCGTTCTCTGCGTCAGTAATATCTAACAGCATTACACCAATTTTCTGGTATTCATATCCGTAGACAAAGAGTTTTCGTGTTAGATGTTTTGCTTCTTTGACAATCTTTGACGTATTGCTTGTTGGTATTGAAAAAAATGTACTCATACCGTTGCTGTATCTTTTCTCTGGATCAACAAATGGACTGGTTCTTAAGAATACATACAAGCCTTGGGCTCTAGAACCCTGTGCTCTCAGCTTCTCACATGCTCTAGCAACATAGTTGGAAACAGCTTCCTCTAACTCACTTACTAGCATTACTTTTCTACCAAATGACTTAGAGGATATGATGTTTTTCTTATTCTTTACTTCTTCTATACCAATACAGGAAATCCCATTTAGCTCATGATGTATCCTCTCCCCTACAATGCTGATCGTTTTTCTAACATGACGAGCATTTGCCTGCGTTAAATCATAAGCAGTGTCTACTCCAATTTTTCGAAGCCTTCTTCCCCATCTTGTCGAGATTCCCCATATCTCTTCAAGTGGTAGATCTTTTAAAATCTCATCTCTTACACTCTGATCTCGTATGTCGAAGACATTAGATGTTGTATATTTTTTAGCTTGTCTGTTTGCTGCTTTTGCCAATGTCTTTGTTGGGCCTATACCTATAGAAACTGGAATCCCTGTCCACTGTTTGATTAATCTTCGTATCTCTTGAGCCGTCTCTTCTAAATCACAGTAGTAAAAGCTACTGATATCGAGAAACGCTTCATCGATAGAATAAATCTCTATATCGCTTACAAGAGATTTCAGTGAGGTCATCACTCTGGCCGACATATCACCATAAAAGGTGTAATTTGATGAAAATACATGAACTCTGTTTCTATTGATAAGTTGTTTGTATTTAAAGTACGGGGCTCCCATCGGTATGCCTAAAGCTTTTGCTTCGTTTGATCTAGCAACAACACATCCATCATTGTTAGACAAAACAACAATGGGCTTTCCTTCTAGCTTTGGGTTAAATACTCTCTCACAAGACGCATAAAAATTATTACAGTCCACTAGGGCAAAAATTTTATTATTCACTTACTTACTCCTTTGAATACTGTACACTATTCTAAGAAAAAAGAAAGACATTTTTATGCCACGAGGTGGAGCAAGAAAAGGAGCCGGTAGACCAAAAGGTCAAGGGAAGTATGGAGAGCAAACAAAAGCTGTCCGTATTCCTGTAAGTAAGGTGAAATATATCTCTGAGGTCATCAACAAAGGGCTATATGAAGTACCAATGTATAGTAATAAAGTTGCAGCTGGATTCCCATCCCCTGCAGATGACTATTTAGAAGACAAAATAGATTTAAATCAATACTTAGTTAAGCATCCTGCATCAACATTTTTAGTAAGAGCTTCTGGAGAGTCCATGATTAATGCTGGTATATTTCCAGACGATATCTTAGTAGTAGACAGAAGCTTAAAAGCTGAAGATGGAAAAGTAGTCATTGCTGTTGTAGACAATGAACTGACTGTAAAAAGATACCGTAAAAAAGGGAAGAGCATAATCTTAGAACCAGAAAATAATGCGTTTGATCCAATTGTTATTCCTCATGAAAGTGAAGCTTTCGTTTGGGGAGTCGTTACAAATGTTATCCATAACTTATAAACTTCAAAATATAGCTGAATGGACCAAAGATAAATTGTAAAATAATTGTAGATGGAAATATTAAAAACAAATTTAGAAGATTTTAAAAATATCGAAAACTGGGGATATAAAGAGAATTTTTATAACGTTAATTCACGGCACGGTGATATAAATATTCACTATGTAGATGAAAATTCAGATAAGGATGAAACAATACTTTTAATGCACGGAAATCCTACTTGGGGTTATTTGTATAGGAATATGATTGATCCTCTCAAAGATGCAGGTTACAGGGTTATTGTTCCAGACTTACCAGGGTTTGGAAAATCAGATAAATTTACTTCAAGGTATCACTATACATATGAAGAATTTGTTGATTGGATGTCCCAGTGGATTGAAGGAGTTAATCTAAAAAATGTCACATTATTTTGTCAAGACTGGGGTGGTTTGATTGGATTAAGGTTGGCAGCAAAATATGATGATAGATTTAATCGTATAGTTGCAGCAAATACAGGATTGCCGACTGGTAAAGCACCATTAAATACGGGTTTTTTAATCTTCAAAGAATTTATGAATATTAAAGATGACCTACATGTAGCTGGTCAAGTTAGAAATGGGACTAACGGTTTGGATCAATCAGCTCTAGATGCATACAATGCACCCTTTCCAGATGAAACTTACAAACAAGGTGTAAGGCAATTTCCTAATCTTGTTCCCTCATCACCCATGACTCCGAGTAGAAAGTTTAATGAAGAAGCTTGGGAAAAATTAAAGAAATGGAATAAACCTTTTTTATGTGCTTTTAGCGATAATGATCCAATATTTGCAGGTGTAGAAAATTCATTTTTAAAACACATTCCAGGATGTGAAAATATGCCTCATGTAACAATAAAGAATGCAGGACATTTTTTACAGGAAGATAATCCTGATGCATGTGTAAAAGCTATCTTGTCAATAATGGACTATTAAACTGTAGCTTTTCCCCAATAGTTGTAACCAAGAAATTTTTGTGTACCTGGCAAATAAATATTATTCATTTCTAATAAGTTAAATCCATTTTCAATTAGTAATTCTTTAATATTTCTATTTGTATGGCATCCACCAGCAATTTTGGGATAGAAAAAATCAGTAGAATTTTGTATAAATGAAACAGATTTATCCGGTGATAAACCATGTTCACTGAAAATAAAAACACCATTCTTTTTTAAAACTCTTTTTATTTCCTGTAAAGTTTTATTGGGTTCAGGAATTGAGCATAAAGCATAGGTGCTAACAACAGTATCAATTGATTCAGAATCTACCGATAATTTACTTGCAGATTCTATTAAAAATTCAATATTTAATTCTTTTGAATCAGCTCTTTTTTTTGCAATAGTGTTCAGCTCCTTTGAAGGATCAACTCCAATAATTTTTGAAACTTTTTCATTGTCATAATGTTTTAAATTTGAACCAGGTCCAATCCCTATCTCAAGAACTTTACCTGTAGCGTCAGGAATTACTTTTTTTCTTTGGTAATCAATTGGCCTTGAATTGCATGTAAAATTTATTAATTTAGGAAGAATATTTTTTTCGTAAAATGATTTATTTAAAAGTCGAATTATTGGAAAAATAAAAAAAAGAAGTAAATTAGAAACAAACAAGTAAATATATTTCTTCAATTTATTAATCCTTTGAGAATGAAATTACCTCTGCCATTGAAATGTGGTCAATGGTAGTTTTTCCATATTTTATATTTTGAACTACCCCATTTTCATCAATTAATACATCAACTGGTAAACCTGTAAACGCACCACTCATGCTTGTTAATGGGTTGAAACCTTTTACGAATATTGCTTTCATAAATCTAAAAAAACCAATAATCGAGCCAAGAAAAACACCAAAAGCACTTTTTTCAACATCATATTTATCAAAATAGAATCTATTTTCATCAGCAAGTATGAAAATAGAGGAATCATGTTTAGTAGATGCTTTTTGCAAACTTTCTACTGAGCAATTAAATATAGCAATGGTTTCAAAATTTTCACCAAAATTATCTTTATTATTGATAGTTTCATTAATTCTCAGATGACAAAATGGACAAGAAGAATATCTATAAAAAGATATAAGAGCTTTCTTACCTTTTATATTTTCTAAGTCAAAAACAGATCCATCAATAGAAGGTAAGGAAAGTTCGTTGATTAAATCATATTTTTTTATTTTCATTTTTTTTAAATATTTCCTGATTATAAAAAGAAAAACAGAAAAGAACTATTTCTAAATATTAAATATTTGTAAATTAGTGCCCTCCCCTTGGAACACCACCATATTTCATACGAGTATCACCCATATAGGCAACTCTATCTTCAGGATTCAATGTTTTGCAATCAATTATTTCTCCAAGAAAAAATGTATGAGTGCCAAAGTCAATTTTTTGTGTTGTTTTTAACTCAAACCATACTGTTGCATTTTGAAAGATAGGTACATTATTTTTAGTTAAAAAAATGGGTTCTTTATTAAGAAAGCCTTCCGTGTATTCAGCAGGTTTAGAAAATTTTACAAATACTTTTGTGTAGTCAGGCGAAAACATATTTAAAGTAAAATATTCGCTTTGATTCATAAGCTTGAAAGTTACGCTCTTATTATCAATACCTACACCGATTAAGGCTGGCTCCATACTAACTTGAGTTATCCAACTTGCTGTCATACCATTAAATTCACCATCTGCATGACTTCCAATTATTCCAAGAGGACTTGGTATTTTCCATGTAGAAACATTTATATCTTCTGGGGTTAAATCACTCATTTAAATACAACTTTTAATATATTTTATAGTTTGAATATCTAGTGGTATTGCTATAGAAAGTTCTGTAACATTACATTTTTTCCAGTCTTCAAGCTTTTCTTTTATCCGTTCTTTGGAGCCAACAAGAGTTAGATCGTCTATCAATTCATCAGGAAAGATTGATTCTGCTTCAGCTTTTTCTCCTTTTAGATACAATTCCTGAATCTGCGTAGCAATTTCTTCATAGCCATATTCACACATCAAATTAAAATAAAAATTTTTATCTTTAGCTCCCATACCACCAACATATAATGTGTAGTTATTTCTGGCTGGAGCTAAGTATGCATCTCTTTCAGATTCATCACACACTTTTGCAAAAACAGGTGCAGATATATTAAATTTTTCTTTTTTGTTTGGATCACCAGATTTTTCAAAACCTTTTTGTAAAAATTGATTAAAAAATTTATCTCCAAGAGTAGGTGAATACATAAAAGGAAGCCATCCATCTGCAATCTCAGCAGTGAGTTCAATATTTTTTGGTCCTATAGCTGCAAGATATATTGGAATATCACTTCTAAGAGGTTGTTCAATTAGTTTTAATGGCTTTCCTAATCCAGATGCATCATCACCATTGTAAGGTAAGTTATAATACTCACCGTCAAATGAAGTTTTTCCTTCTCTGCGTAATATATCTTTAACTATTTGGATGTACTCTCTTGTCTTTTTTAATGGCTTTCCATAAGCAACTCCATGCCAACCTTCAACAACTTGGGGTCCAGAAACACCAATACCCAACCTAAACCTACCACCTGAAAGTTTATCAATGGTAACAGCTGTCATTGCAGTCATAGCAGGAGATCTCCCAGGAATTTGCATGATGCCAGAACCTAACTTTATATTATCTGTCAATGCAGCGAAATATGAAAGTGGAGTAACCGCATCGTACCCATATGCTTCAGCTGTCCAGATACAAGAAATACCTATTTCATCTAATTCTTTAATTAAGTTTTTTTCACTTGAAATATGTGGACCAAAATAGCCTACATTTACACTTACTTCCATATGTAAAGGATACTATAAATTAATATCAATAAATTCATCATGCATTAACAAACTATGCATTTGAATATCATGATTTTCAAAAGGAATTTGATCTACTAGATGATTTTTATCTGTTATGCCAATAAATTGTGAATTTAAATGATTCGAAAGAAGCTTATCGTAAATACCACTACCCTTGCCAAGCCTAGTACCTTGTTTATCAAATCCTACACCAGGTACTAAAAATACATCAACATGATCAATTATTTTTAAATTAACTGGCTGAAAAACATTAAAACTATTTTTTTCAAATGGTTCTTCATAAATACAAATTCTTATTTCTTCATCTTGAAGACAAGTTGTAGACAATACTTCTTGTCCCTTTAAATGCATATTGATGTTTATTTCATTTTCTAGGGGTACATATGTGCAAACAATTTTATCTCTGATAATATTTTGCAACTTTTCGATGACAATCTGAGAGTGTTCAGCATTGACCAATGAAATATTTTTTAGTTTCTTCCTTAATTCTATTTTTTCTAACATAATTTATTATCTAGATAGTTCTACATTACACTTACAACATGTTGAAGAACAAATTACTTACATGGTTCAATTTGTTGATTATGGGTATATACACAATCCCAGTCACATACTCTATTTGGTTTGTAGGTTTGTTTAATAGGTTCACAAAATTAAAGTACTACATTGCTCAAAGCTGGACAATCCCCTGGATGTGGGCTGCTAGATCAAAAGTAACATTGATTAAAAATTTTGATTATAAAAAAAATCAGCCTTATGTTGTTATTTCAAATCACTTATCTAATTTAGATCCAATGATGCAATTTAGATATCTTAAAATTAAATGGGTATTTATGGCTAAAAAAGAAGTGTATAAACTACCTGTCTTTAGTACTGCAGCAAGGTCGTTTAATTTTATAAAAGTTGATAGATCAGACAAAAACGATCGAAAAAGTATTAATGAACAGGCAAAAACCCTTTTCAAAAATGGATGGTCACTTATGGTCTATCCTCAGGGCACAAGAGCAAAAAAAGATAATTTTCTACCTTTTAAAAGCGGCGCATTTCATATTGCATTAGAAAATAATATTCCGATTCTTCCTGTTGTAATTGCAGGTACTGGAGACATATGGCCTAGAGGCAAAAAATTTATGACCAGTGGTAAAGCAATTATAAATACATTAGAACCAATTGATATGTCAAAACATACAAAAGAAACAATTGATCAACTTGTAGAAGAAACATATGAGAAAATGTCAAAAGTCTATAAAGAATTAACTGCTTCCATAAAATAAAATAAATCTTACAATACGAATATGAACATCTTATTGGCAGCACTTTCTATTTTTGTATTGAGATTACTTGACCAGACACTTGGTACCTTAAGAATACTTTATGTGAACAAAGGAAAACCAGGATTTGGTGCTATTTTAGGATTTATAGAATCAGCAATCTGGGTTGTTGCTATATCTCAAGTTATTCAAGATTTAAATGATCCATTTTTAATATTTGGTTATGCACTTGGATTTGCAGCAGGAACAATAATGGGATCCTACATTGAAAACACAATTGCCATCGGTGATATAGTTGTGAGGATTTTTGCACCAAAAGATAGTGATAGTATGCAAGTGGCTGAGGCTTTAAGAAATAATGGTTTTGGTGTAACAATCATTAATGGAGAAGGCATGCAAGGAGAAGTTAGCATTGCATGGTGTGTAACACCAAGGAAAAGGCTTAAAGAAGTTTTAAAGATTGTATCAGAAATCAATCCTGATGCTTACATAACTACTGAACCTACAAATCCAACAAAGCTAACTGGAAATAGAAAATAGACTAGAGACCTTTTTCAAAATCGTCTTCAAAAGATACTCTTTTTCTGTTTGAAGGCTTTCCGCGATTTTCTGACTTTTTATCTCTTCCATTTCTGTTACCATTTCTAGATCTTGAAGGTTTTCTATCACGAGAATTATTTGATTCCCCACCTTCAGCTTCTTCTGGTATTTCTAAATCTTCAACTGGAGAAAGACTGACTTTTCCATTTTCAATTGAATCTACATTAACCCTAATTTTATCCCCAACCGAAACAACTGCCTCAGTATTATTAACTCTTTTAGAAGAATGGAATTTTGAAACATGTAATAAACCATCTCTACCAGGAAGGATATTAATGAATGCACCGTAAGCTGCAACACTGACAACTTCGCCATCATACTCTACCCCAACTTCAGCTTCTGGTGGATCTATAATCAACATAACCATTTCTTTTCCAGCTGCTATAGCTTCCTCTTCCGTTGATCCTAGAGTTAAAATGCCATCATCATCAATTTCAACAGAACATCCTGTTTCTTCCTCGATCTTCTTGATATTTTTTCCTTTTGGACCAATTACTTCACCAATTTTATCCTTTGGCAATTCAATTGTCTCAAGTCTCGGTGCATTACCAGAAAGACTTTCTGCTGGTTCAGAAATTGTGTCTTCCATAATGTCAAGTATGTGATTTCTTGCATCCATGGCTTGATTTAGAGCTTTTCTTAATACATCTGCAGGAAGTCCTTCAATTTTCATATCTAATTGCAACGCAGTTATCACATTTCTTGTTCCTGCAACTTTAAAATCCATATCTCCAAGAGCATCTTCGGCACCCAATATATCTGTAAGAGTAACATAGGTGTCATCTTTAGAAATTAATCCCATTGCAATACCTGCAACGTGCTCTCTAATAGGAACACCTGCAGCCATTAATGACAAACTAGAAGCACATACTGATGCCTGTGATGTAGATCCATTGGATGAAATTGCCTCACTAACAACTCTGATAGTGTAAGGGAAGTCAACTTTAGGGGGTACTACAGGTACCAATGCTTTTTCTGCTAAAGCACCGTGTCCAATTTCTCTTCTTTTTGGACCTCTCATTGGATAAGCTTCTCCAGTTGAATATGGAGGAAAATTATAATGATGCATGTATCTTTTTGATGTAACTGTATCAATGGTATCTAACATCTGCTCAAGTCTTGACATACCCAAAGTTGTAACGTTCAAAACCTGTGTTTCTCCTCTTAAAAATAATGAAGAACCATGAACAGTTGGAAGTAAGTTTATCTCAGCAGATATATTTCTAATATCTGTTGGTGTTCGTCCATCTAGTCTAGTACCCCCACTTAAAACTCTATCTCTAACTGTGTTTTTAACGATTGACTTGAAAGCTAATTTAATTGCTTTAGTATTGTCATCTTCTTCATTTAAGAATTTTTCAACAGCTTGTTCTTCAAGCTCACTTTGTTTTTCACTTCTTTCAGATCTATCTGTTATGGACATTGCTACTTCAATATCGGAACCAAATGCTTCACTAATTTGTGACTTTAGCTCTTCTGAGTAATCTTCAATAATAGGCCAGTCAATCTCAGGTACATCTCTCTTAGCAACTAAATCATTTTGAGCTTCAATTAATTTAGAAATAAATTCTTTGGACATATCAATTCCATCAGCAACAATATTTTCAGATGGTGCAGTACTACCTTCATCAATTTTATTAAAGGCATTGTCTGTTGCTCCAGCCTCAACCATTACAATATCTATTTCACCTTTAGGATTAAGACTTCCTGCAACAACCATATCAAATACTGATTCTTCTAATTCAGTACTCGTAGCTTGAACTACCCAGTTGTCATTAATTAAAGACATTCTTACAGCACCTACAGCTGACTCAAGTGGAACCCCTGCTAATTGAAGACCTAATGATGCAGCATTAAGAGCTAAAATATCATATTCATTTTCATTATCAACACTTAAAACAGTTGCAATAATTTGTGTTTCACATCTAAATCCTTCTTTAAAAGAAGGTCGCAGTGGTCTATCTATTAATCGACAAGCTAATATAGCCTTTTCCGTTTGCCTACCCTCTCTTCTGAAAAATCCTCCAGGAATTTTTCCTGCGGAATACATTCTTTCTTCTACATCCACTGTTAAAGGGAAAAAATCAATACCATCCCTTACACTTTTGTTAGCAACTGTTGTCACTAATACTGTTGTATCACCTGAAGTAACAACTACAGAACCAGGTGCTTGCAGAGCTAATTTACCTGTTTCAAATCCAATTTCTGCATTACCAATATTTACTTTTACATTATCGATCGACATATAACCTCTTTCGTGACCAAGGTTATTAATTGTCAGCTTTCAACAAAAGCTCTCAATTAACAACGCAAGGTCAAATTTATTATCTTCTTAAGCCAAGTTTATCTATTAGATCACGATATCTTTGAACATCTTGATTCTGAAGGTACTCAAGTAATCTTTTTCTTTTACCAACAAGCATTAATAAACCTCTTCTTGTGTGGTGGTCTTTTTTATGTGTTTTCAAATGATCTGTTAAATGATCAATTCTACTACTCAATAAAGCAACCTGAACTTCAGCAGAACCAGTATCTGTATCGGATTTACCGTATTCTTTTATAATTTCTTGCTTTGTTTTCATTCGAGATAATAATAGTAGATGCTTTATCTAATGTGAGATTATTTAATTTTTATTAATTTCTTCAATATCTTTAGATATTTGTTGAGTTAATTCATCAATACTTGAGAATTTTATTTCATCTCTTATAAATTTTTTAAAATGTACAGTTAAATCTGAATCATAAATATCGTCATTAAAATCAAAAATATGTACTTCTAAACTTTGCTTGGTCCCTTTAGATACAGTAGGTTTATATCCGATATTCATAATTCCTTTATAAAGATTTTGATTTAAGAGCACGTCTACTTTGTATACTCCATTTTTGGGTATTTGAATTTTCTTATCAATATTCAAATTTGCAGTAGGAAATCCAATCTGAGAACCTCTTTGATTACCTTTGATAACAGTTCCACTTAAAGAATATTCATAACCCAAAGCTTCATTAGCTTGTTCAACAAGACCTTCACTTAAAAATGATTTAATTAAAGTTGAAGATATTTTTTCATTGTTGTACTCATAATCTTCAATAGTATGTACAGAATCTTCCCCAAAAGATTTTATTAAATAATCTACATCACCCTCACGGTTTGCAGCAAATTTAAAATCATTACCTACATAAATACTTTTAGCTTTCATATTGTTTTTTAACATGTCACAAAAAGATTTAGGTGAAAACTTCATTACATGTTCAAAATTGATAAATACTAAATTACTAGGTTCAAATTTTTTGAATAATTCAATCTTCTCATTATTGGTTGTAAGTAACTTATGCTCTTTATTAAAATATTTTTTTGGAAGTGTATCAAAAGTAACTATTTGAAATAAATTACTTGACTCTTTTGTTAGTTTTAATAATTCCTGGTGACCTAAATGTACCCCATCAAATCCTCCAATACACACAGCTGGAAAATCATCGTCAATATAATTCTCAGAAGTAAAATTTTTATATATATTCATACGAGTACTTTTTCTGGTTTGTAATATTTCTCATTAAAAGGTTTATAAATTGCAACAATATTGTTCTCGATAGATATTATATAATTTTCTTCATTTGAAAACATATTTCTAGGGAGAAGTTGACCATTCTTTATTGTTTCATTCATTTCAACATCCAGTTCAATTTTTGGTAAATTTATAACTTCTGCCCAATCTATTGACATTATTTTTGAGTTATAATTTAAATCTTCAACATTTGTATTCAGATTTTTGTTATCAATATTTAAATTACCAATGGCTGTCCTTGTAAGAGTTTCTACTATTGCATAAGTATTAACATACTCACCTAATTGTTGAACAATACTTCTGATATATGTTCCCTTACTTACTGTTATCTCAAAAGTAACCTTATTATCTTTTACTTCTAACAAATCAGTGCTACCAACAAATATTTTTCTATCAGGAATTTCTACATCTTGATTTTGACGTGCATATTTGTATAATCGTTTTCCTTTTACTTTAATTGCTGAATAAATTGGTGGAGTCTGGGTAGACTCGCCAAGTAACTTAGTTAGAAATTCTTGTATTTGAGGTTTTAACTTCTCTGCACTTATATCATCATGTTTTGTAATTTCTGAGTCCACATCAAGAGTTGGAGAAGAGTAACCTAATATTGCAATTACTTTATAAGTTTTATTTGTGTTATCGATGTAATCAAATAATTTTGTATACCCATTAGTTGCAAGAAGCATTAAACCATCAGCGTTTGGATCTAGGGTGCCTGAGTGTCCTACTTTTTTAAATTTAAAACTCTTTTTTAATTTAGTACACAAATCCTGAGAGGTCCATGTTTTTGGTTTGTCTAAAAGATAAAAGTTAGATTTGTGACTTAATTGCATTCTTTACTTTATTTTTTATTTCTTCCATACTTAAGTTTGACGAAAATCCTGAAGCTGCTTTGTGTCCTCCACCACCAAACAGAGAAGCAATCTGTTGAACGTCTAATGCATTACGGGACCTTAAGCTTCCTTTAAATGATTTATCTTGTTGTTCTTTTAACAATAAAGCCACACTTGATTCTTTCACCAATCTAATTGAATCAATTAAAAAATCTGTTTCAGAAGATTCGATATTGTAATTGAGATAATCTTCTTGTAAAACATACGAAACAACTAATTCTTCTTCTTCATGTAATTCAATTCTGTTTAAAACTTCACTTTGTAGCTTGATTGCATTCATAGGAATAGACCCATAAATGTTATCACTAATACTTGTAAGCTCAGCACCACTTAACATTAGTTTTGATGCGATTTCAAATACCTCATTATCTGTATTTGAGTATTGAAACCTACCTGTATCTGTGATTAATCCTGTCATAAGGCAATTAGAGATATTCTTGTCAATGTCTATGTTTGCAGAAAGAATTTCTCTGAAAAGTACTTGTGTAGTGCTAGCAGCATTAGAATCAATAATCTGAATATCACCAAAGGAAGGATTGATATGGTGATCTACTACAATGACTCTTTTAGAATTTAACGCTAAATCTTCTAAATCTCCGAGTCTTTCTGAGTTGCCACAATCAAAAACATATACATTGTCATAATTTTCCTTTGGCTTATCCATAATTAATTTAATAGGTAAATGATTTAAATTAGAGGGAACATTACCTTTCATATCAAAAGATACGTCGGAATCTACGCCTTTGCTGTCCAGTATTAATTTAAAAGCTAAGGCAGAACCTAAAGCATCGCCGTCAGGGTTTATATGACCTGTTATTAAATTAGAAGAATCTTTAATATCTTCAAAAAGTTTACTCATTCTCAGTAGTCCTATCTAACAGTTCGTTGATTCTTAGAACGTTATTAAATGTGCTATCTACTTCAAAAATGATTTTTGGAACATTTTTTGTTGTCATTTCTCTTGCTAATACTTTTTGAATTTTTGTTCTATTTTTCTCAAGTGCAGTTTTTAAAGAGCCTTCATTACCATCGAGTGTTGAAACAAATACCATTGACTTTTTTAGATCTGGTGAAGTAGAAACATGAGTAATAGTTGCTTTGTTTAGGACTGGATCAGAATTTCTTAAAAGTGCACTTGAGATAATTTTTTGAATGAGAGGATTTATTCTATTTATTCTTCCACCACGTGTTTGATTACTCATTGTTTGTTTCTAAACTTCTACTTCTCCAAGTATCTCTATTGTGTCGCCTTCTTTAATATCTTTATAGTCTGATAGTCCTATACCGCATTCAAGACCTTCGTTAACCACTTCAACATTGTCTTTAAATCTCCTTAATGAAACTATTGTGCCTTCATAAATTACTACTCCGTCTCTGAGTAGTCGTGCCTTTGCGTCGAGCTCTACTTTACCTTCAGAAACTATAGAACCTGCAACCACACCAACTTTTGGTGCACGGAATGTAGTTTTAACTTCAACCATTCCAATAATTGCTTCTTCAGTTTTTATAGTCATTTGTCCAAGTACCGCTTCAGAAATATCGTCTAGCAATTCATAAATAATATTGTATGTTCTTACGTCAATACCTTTATTTTGAGCCATATTTCTCGCCTGACTATCAGGTCTAACATTAAAACCAATAATAAGAGACGCTGTGGCACTAGCTAAATCAACATCAGATAATACAATTCCCCCTACTGCTGAGTGAACAACTTGAATATTTACATCATCTGTCGCTAATTTGCTAATACCATCTTTAATTGCCTCAACTGAACCGTTGGTGTCAGCTTTTAAAATTACATTTACTGTATTTAATTCACCTTCTTGTAAAAGTTTCATCATGTCACTAACTCGTGACTCAACTGAAAATGATGAGTTTTCATGCTCTTTTAATTTAGTTTTATTTTCTTCAGCTTTTGCCTTAGCCTCTTTTTGATTTTTAACAGCAACAAATTGATCACCAGCAGTTGGTGATTCATCCCAGCCAATAATATCTATTGGAGAACCTGGCTCTACAGACTTTACTGTTTTATTATTATGATCAAACATTGACTTCACTCTACAGAATGCCTGACCAGCATAAAGAAAATCACCTTGTTTTAGAGTACCTCTTGTAACTATTACTGTAGCTACATTGCCTCTACCAACTTCCATTCGTGATTCAACAATATACCCAGAAGCATTTGTATTAAAATTTGCTTTTAGTTCTTCTATTTCTGCTACGAGTGCAAGTGTTTCAAGCAAATCATCAACTCCATCACCTTTAAGTGCGGAAACTTCAACTACAGGTGTATCTCCGCCTAAGTCTTCAGAAATTACTTCATATTTTGTAAGCTCAGCTTTAATCATTGATGGATTAGCTTCAGGTAGATCACACTTATTTATGGCGACAACTATAGGTACATCTGCAGCTTTTGAGTGGTTGATTGCTTCAATTGTTTGGGGCATTACTCCGTCATCAGCAGCTACTACCAAGACAACTATATCAGTAACATTTGCACCTCTAGCTCTCATTTGTGTAAATGCTTCGTGACCAGGTGTATCAATAAAAGTAATTCCTGACTCTCCAGTATCTACTTTATAAGCTCCAACGTGTTGTGTTATACCGCCAGCCTCACCATCTGCAACTTTTTCATTTCTTATATAATCTAACAAGCTAGTTTTACCATGGTCCACATGACCCATAACTGTAATTATTGGTGCTCTTAAATTTAATTTATCTGGATCGTCTTCAAAATCTTGAAATTCAATAATATCTTCTCTTGAAATTGTTACTTCATCTATCAAATCAGGAATTAGATTATACTTTTCAAAAAGTATTTCTATATCACTATCATCTAATGGTGTATCTATAGCTTTCATTATTCCTAGACCCATTAAATCACCAACAATTTGTGTAGCTTCAATTTCTATAAGTGAGCTAATTTTTTCTGGAGATGAATTCCTGGACACTTGAATAATCTGTACATCATCTTCGACAACTTCTTCAGATTCAGCTTCTGGTTCATCCTGATTAGATTCTTCTTGTTCATTGACTTCCTCAGACTCAGCATCAGGTTCATCTTCTGGCATTAAAGCTAATTTAATTAATTCTTCTTCCTCTTCAGTTAAACCAGATGATGCAGTTTTTACTTCTAAACCAAGCTCTTTTGCTTGATGTAGAATGTCAGCTGATGCTAAATCAAGTTCCTTAGCGATTTGATGAATTCGCTTTTTAGCCATTTACTCTTCCTCTTTTGACGCACTCTCTTCTTCGTCAGATTCCTCTATTTGTGGAGAGTCTCCAAGTCCTTCTATATCTATTTTATATCCAGTTAATTTTGCAGCTAATCGAGCATTTTGGCCTTCTTTTCCTATTGCTAAGGAAAGTTGACTATCTTTTACAACTACTCTTGCTGTTTTTAAATCTTCATCAATTTCAACTTCGTCAATATCAGCAGGCCCAAGAGCTTCTTTGATAAACCTTACTTTGTCTTCTCTCCATTCAACAACATCGAGTTTTTCTCCTCGTAGTTCATTGACTATCTGCCTTACACGATTACCTCTAGAGCCAACACATGCACCCTTTGGATCAACATTAGGATCATTAGAGAATACTGCAATCTTGGTTCTACTTCCTGCTTCTCTTGCTATTGCTCTAAGTTCAACAGTACCATCAGTTAATTCTGGAACCTCTAATTCGAGCATTCTTTGGACAAATTCAGCTTTACTTCTGCTTACAATTATTGGAATTCCCTTAGCGTCTTCCCTTACTTCAGTTATTAAAGCTTTTACTCTATTTCCTCTTTCGAGACGCTCGAATGGTACTCTTTCACTAGATGGGATAACAGCTTCTGCATCTTGTAGGTCCAAAATTGTTTGATTAAACCTAGGATCAAATTGAGTTACTATTCCAGTAATAAGTTCACCCTCTCTTCCGATATATGCATCTAAAACAGTAGCTCTTTTTGCATCACGAATTTTTGTAGTCATCATTTGCTTGAAGGATTGAGCAGCTATTCTTCCAAATTCATCTTCATCAAGCTCTACTTTCCACTCTTCAATAACGTTTCCTTCATTATCTAATTCTTGAGCATAGATTAATACTTCACCACTATCTGGATTTAATGTGACTCTTGCTTCTTCTGCCGCTCCGGGAATCCTCATGTATGCAGATCTAAAAGCAGAAACTAAAGCTTCATACATGCTTTCAACAGCGACACCCTTATCCAGTGCTAAAGATTCAATTGCTTGTTTGCTATCACTACCTAATTTCATAATTATCCCTTTACTCTTTCTTTAAATTGTTTAAATTCTATTTTTGCATTCTTAATGTTTGAAAAATTTATTTCAATTTCAGTTATTTCTGTTTTTAAAACTATAGTTTCTTCTCGAACTGAAACAAGGTCCCCTTCAAATGTATATACATCATTTATCGGATCAAATAATTTAACTTTTATTAACTCTCCTATTGAAAGTTCAAAATGCCTAAAGGATTTAAGTTTTCTTTCAATTCCTGGACTTGAAACAATCATATCGAATGAGCCTTTTTCGAACCCTAGATCTTCAACTAATCTATTTAATTGTTTATTTAATCTTGTAGTGATGTCGATATTTACATCTTCAACGGAATATATAAATACTTCAATTTTTGAAATATTTGGAAAATTGACAATGTTAAGATCATAGAGTTCTAAATTTTCATCTTTTAGATATGAGTCAATTTGTTGTTGGATTTCGATTTCAGAAACCATAAAAACCTCCTCATAAAAAAAAGCGGGTTTGACACCCACTTTACGTAGCTAAATTGTCAATAACAATTATATCAAATTTAGAAAGTTATTAAAAGGGATTTTTAATAAGCTTTTGAGAAAATAGCTAATTTTCCTTTAGTATTTTCATTATTTACAGCTTTATCTGTTTTTTCTTCATCTAAAACGTAACACCTGAGCGTAGCTTTAGTTTCTGCTTTAACTTTATCTTCATCTTTACTATTTTCATCCCAATAACATGTAACAAAGCCTGGATCTCCATTTAATGCGGTAATAAGTTCTTCATATGAATTAACATGAACTGTATTTTCTTTACGAAATTTTCTTGATGATTCAAGTAAATTATTATGTATATCATCTAATGATTCAGAAACTTTAGCGTTAACATCATCAAGACTTATATTGAATTTACCATCAACACCATCTCTTCTTGAGAATACAACTGATTTATTTTCAACGTCTCTAGGTCCAATTTCAATTCTTAAAGGTACGCCCTTTAATTCCCATTCATTAAATTTAAATCCTGGAGAAATATTATCTCTGTCATCAACATAGACCCTAAAACTTTGACTTAATTCTTCACTGATTCTATTTGTAGTATCTAATACTGATTTTTTGGAATCATCGTTAGGGATAATAGGAATAATTACAACCTGATGTGGTGCTAGCTTGGGAGGTAGATTTAATCCTTTATCATCACCATGCGCCATAATTATCATGCCGATTAACCTAGTACTTACTCCCCAGCTAGTTTGATAAGGATGTTGTAAATTATTTTCTTCATCTGAAAATTGAATTTCAAAAGCTTTTGAAAAATTCTGACCTAATTCGTGGGAAGTACCTGCTTGTAAAGCCTTCATGTCTTTCATCATTGCTTCAATAGAGTATGTTCTTGTAGCACCAGCAAATCTCTCATTTGCAGACTTGATCCCTTTTACAACAGATACTGCAGCTGCATTTTCTGCAAAATCAGAATAAATATCTAACATTCGGACAGCTTCTTCGCTTGCTTCAGATTCTGTTGCATGTGCGGTATGTCCCTCTTGCCACAAAAATTCAGATGTCCTTAAAAATAATCTGGTTCGCATTTCCCAACGAACAACATTTGCCCACTGATTTATTAACATAGGTAAATCTCTGTAGCTTTTAATCCATTTTGCAAACATATGATTGATTATTGTTTCAGAGGTAGGCCTTACAACTAATGGTTCTTCGAGCTCTTTTCCGCCAGCATGGGTTACCATCGCTAGTTCAGGAGAAAAACCTTCTACATGCTCTGCTTCTTTTTGGATGAATGAATTTGGAATAAATAATGGAAAATAAGCATTTTGATGTCCTGTTTCTTTAAACTTTTTGTCTAAATACGTCTGAACACTCTCCCAAATAGAATATCCATATGGTCTTATGACCATGGTTCCTTTAACTGGTGAATAATCAGCTAATTGTGCTTGTTGAATAATATCTGTATACCATTCATTAAAGTCTTCAGACATTGGAGTAAGCTTTTCAACCATGTTTATATATTAAAGGTTTTAATTGTCAATATCTTTATTTGTTGTAATCTCTATTACTGACTTTGTCTTTTCTTCAAAATTATTAATATCCCCCTGGATGTTAAGTAGAGCTTGAACATCTTCTTCAGCAATTTGAGCAGCGTCAGTATCAGCTGCTGCAAGTCTTGCATCAATGCCTTCCTCAGCAATTAATCTTCCTTCTTTAACCAGTGCATCAACCATGTCTTTCTCATCAACAACTTTTACAACCTGTCCTTTTATAAACAAATGTCCTCTTTTTTTACCAGCAGCAATACCAAGATCTGCTGACCTTGCTTCGCCTGGACCATTAACAACACACCCCATAACAGCTACTTGTATTGGAAAACCTTCTTTTTCAAGAACTTCTTGTGCTTCGCCTGCAATTTTTATAACATCAACTTCGGCCCTACCGCAACTAGGGCAAGCTATCAAGTCAAGTGACTTTCTTTCTCTTAAATTTAGATATTCAAGTAATTGTCGTCCATATTTAGCTTCCTCTACTGGGTCTGTTGTAAGTGAAAGCCTTATAGTATCCCCTATACCTTCAGAAAGAAGTGTGGAAATTCCTGCAGTAGTTTTAATTAATCCGCCAGGTAAAGGACCAGCTTCAGTAACGCCTAAATGTAAAGGGTATTCTACTGATTCCGCAAGTAGTCTGTAGGATTCAATCATTAATGGAACATTAGAATGTTTTACAGAGATTTTAATATTATGAAATTCTACATCTTCAAGATATCTTGCTTCTAATAATGCGGACTCAACAAGTGCTTCTGGAACAGCATCCCCATATTTTTCTAAAATATCTTTATCCAAGGAACCAGCGTTAACTCCTATACGAATTGGAATATTTGCATTCAAACATTCTTTAGCTACTTCTTTTATTTGTTTTTCATTTCTGATATTTCCAGGGTTTAGCCTCAAACCATGTACTCCTGCTTCAACAGCTGCAAGAGCTAATTTATATTGAAAATGAATATCAGCAACAATTGGTACTGGACTTCTGGCACATATTTTTACAAGTGATTCTGCAGCTTCTATTTCATTACACGTAACCCTTACAATATCTGCACCATTATTGGCTAATTCATAAATTTGCTCCAAGGTTTCATCAGTATCTCTAGTCTTAGTTGTTGTCATAGACTGAACAGATACAGGAAAATCAGAACCTACTCCAACATTTCCAACATATATTTGCGATGTTTGTCTTCGTTTATTCATAATCTAATTGGTTGCGTGATATCTAGGTAAAAGGCTGTGATTCCTAAAAAAACGAAAATAACGATTACAACTGCAGCAAGAGGATAAAGTTTTCTATCAGGTATTTTTTTACCGGTTATCCCTTCATATAAAGCTAGAACTACCCTTCCTCCATCTAATGGCACGAGTGGTATAGAGTTGAAAACAGCAAGAAAAATATTTACAAAAGCTAAAAGAGTGAATAAATTTACATATCCACCTTCGGCAATTTGGTTGCCTGCTTGAGCTAATCCAATTGGGCTAAGTGGTCTTGCTTCGTCTGGAACAACTTCCCCAGTGTAGGTTCCTAAAAGTGTCTGTAAATTTTGAGGACTAAATAAGGTAAATATTCCTTCTACAGCTGCTTTGGTCATATCAATTTCAACTAAAGTTGTTGCGGAAATTGAATCGATTATTCCCATTTTTTGATTTTCTATAGAAGGTGAGACACCTAAATAACCAGATTCTTTATTTGCAACTTTTCTTGACTCTAAAACTGCAGTAGTTATATAGCTTTGCCCATTTCTTGTATATCCAATAGTGACTTGAGAATTGGGATTTTTCTCAATAAAACCAACCAGTTCTTTCCAGTTTGCAACTTGGTTTCCGTTAAAACTTGTTATTATGTCCCCCTCTTTCAGACCTGCTTTAGAAGATGGTGCCTCTGAAGATGAAACTATTGAAGATACTCCAATAGTTTCAATTTGCAAAGTTGGTTGCTCAACTCCATAAAAAGTAAATATTGAAAAGAGTATCAACCAAGCTAAAACAAAATTTACAATAATTCCTGATGAAGCAATGTATAGCTTTTTTGTCCAAGAAGCAGTATGAAACAATTCTTCTGATTCATAACCCTCAACAGATTCATTCTCATCCATACCAGGAATTTTTACATAACCTCCAAGAAGAAGTGCTTTAAGTCCATATTCAGTATTATTTTTTTTAATCGAAAACAATTTTGGTCCAAAACCAACAAAAAATTCAGAAACTGCAATTTTTGATCTTTTTGCTGATATGTAATGGCCTAATTCATGTAAAACTACAAAAAGTGTCAATAAAGCAATTGTTAAAAATGCATTCATATATTAATTATTACATTAATTAAATTAAATCTAAAAACTGTATGAAAAGAACTAAGACAGGAAAACTAAGTATTTGAGAATCTACCCTGTCTAAAACACCACCATGGCCTGGTAGGAAGTCACTTGAATCTTTTACATCTAATGACCTCTTAATTTTTGATTCAAATAAATCTCCTAGTACACCAAATAAAATAAAAATAAATGAAATCAACAAAGTAGGGATAACATCTATATCGAAATTATTACTAATAACAATGTACATAGCTAATGATCCAGCAATTAAACCAGCAAAAAAACCCTCTACAGTTTTATTGGGTGATATTTCTTCATATAGTTTTCTTTTACCATATCTTCTGCCATATTCATATGCAGCAATATCAGAAATGGATATAGAAATAAGTGCTAAGAATGTAAATAACGATCCAAAGTTTTGAAGTACATAGCCTATGCAAGCTAACCCTGTACCAAACCAGATTAAAAATAAAAAAGAACTTCCAAATTTTTCATATATTCCGTAAGTTACAAAAGTTCCTGTATAGACAATCACGCCTATGGGAAAAATAAAAAGCGGGACATGAATATTTTCTAAACCATAAAAGTAAGCAATTAAAAGAGGAGCAAGAGATGCATAAAGCAATAAAGGATATGGAATAATTACTCCATAATCAAAGATATCAAACCATTCTTTCGTTGAAATTAATGCAATAAGGATTAATAAAATGAAAGCTGAAGTTTTATTTATAAATAATAAAGATACAACTAAGAGTAAGCCTAAACCGGTAAAAACTCTAGGATTTAATGCGAACTTATTTCCTTTATCTCCATTGTCTAGTTTAAATTCATCTTGCAAGCCCTCATCATCAGGGATTTCAATATAACCAGGCCAAAATGTTCCGTCGTTGTCAGACTGTAAATACTTATTAAACTTCAAGAAGTTCATTTTGCTTTACCGTAAGCAACTCATCAATTTTACTAACAAAATTGTCAGTGATGTCTTGTACTTGAGTTTCTAAACGTTTAATCTCATCAGCAGAATGATCATCTTTTAATTTAGATATTTCATCAATACCGAATCTCCTGTGAGCCCTGATTGATACTTTTGCATCTTCTGAAGCTTTTGATGCTACCTTTCCCAATTCTTTTCTTCTTTCTTCTGAAAGAGGAGGGATTGGTATACGCACAACTTCTCCGTCATTAGTTGGGTTAAGACCTATATCAGCATTAAATATTGACTTTTCAATTTCATCTAATGAATTTTTGTCAAAAGGTTGGATAACTAGAAGTTTTGGATCAGGAACTGATATAGTTGCAAGCTGTTGAAGGGGTGTTTTTGTTCCATAATATTCAACTGTGAGCTTATCTACTAATGCTGGATTCGCCCTTCCGGTTCTGATTGTTGAAAACTCATCTACTAAATGATTAATAGTGGTGAGCATTTTATTCTCAACTTGTTTGATTAATGTATCGGACATAAGTCTATTTTATTAATGTTCCTAGAGATTCACCAGTTAAAGCTTTGTATATATTACCTTTTGTTGTACCATCGAATACTCTTATAGGCATTTTATTTTCTTCGCATAATGTAATAGCTGTAAGATCCATCACTTTAAGTTTGCTTGAAACAACTTCTTTATAAGATATTTCATCATATTTCTCTGCATCTTTATCTTTTTCAGGATCTTTATTAAACACACCATTCACTCTTGTTGATTTGAGCATTAAAGTTGCTTCTATTTCAGCAGCTCTTAAAGAAGCAGCTGTATCGGTAGTAAAATATGGATTTCCAGTACCTGCTGCAAAAATTACAACTCTTCTCTTTTCCAAGTGCCTGATAGCTCTCAATCTAATATAAGGTTCAGCAACTGCTGTCATTGTGATTGCGGATTGAACTCTTGTTTGAGTTCCGTTTTTGTCCAAAGCATCTTTTAAAGCTATAGCATTTATTACTGTTGCTAACATTCCCATGTAATCAGCATTAGCCTGTGCCATATTTTTTGCTGATTCTTGTACTCCTCTAAAGAAGTTTCCTCCACCTACAACAACACCAATTTCAATACCTTTGTTATTAGATTCTGTTATTTCAGAAGCAATTCTTTCAATAATTTCTGGTTGGATACCAAAATTAGAATCCGGATCTGCAAAAGATTCTCCGGAAAGCTTGAGAAGAATCCTGCTCATAATTTAGGCTCCTACTTCTATCTGTGAAAATTTCTTAATATATATTTTTTCACCTAATCTACCAGAAAGTTCTTCAATCATCGTACCTACTTGACCTTCGTAAAACTCTGGATTGCAAAATGTTTGTTCATTTAAAACATAATCTTTATAAAAAGATGAAATTTTACCTTCAACAATTTTTTCAATCACTTCAGCAGGTTTTCCTTCGTTTTCAGATTGTTTTTGTATTATGTCTTTTTCATCATCTATTCTGGTTTGAGGAACTTCGTCAATATTTACAAATTCTGGTTTTAATGCAGCAATATGCATAGCAATTTGTTTTGCAACATTTTTAAACTCTTCTGATTTAGCTACAAAATCAGTTTCACATGCGAGTTCAACTAATACTCCTGATACGGCTCTATCTTGTTGATAATGTATGTAATCACCAATTGTTCCTTGATTAGCTTCTTTATCAGCTCTTTTCTTTGAATCTGCTAATCCTTTTTCTCTTAAAAACTTGACTGCTTTATCAAAATCACCAGAACTTTCTGAAAGGGCCGTTTTAGCATCCATCATTCCTGCACCTGTCATATCACGTAATTTTTTTACATCAGAAGCTGAGATTGTCATTACTCACTCTCCTTATTTTCGACTTGGTCTCTTTTACCTGAACCTTTTAAGCAAGCATCAGCT
Organism: uncultured Candidatus Actinomarina sp.; assembly: GCA_902610815.1. Lineage (GTDB taxonomy): Bacteria > Actinomycetota > Acidimicrobiia > Actinomarinales > Actinomarinaceae > Actinomarina. The sequence goes on along the minus strand of CACLXG010000001.1, from coordinate 141,396 downwards.
ATCGCTAAAGTTATTAGTTCTATTGATCTAATTGCATCATCATTTCCTGGGATCAAGAAATCTATTCCTTCAGGATTTACATTAGAATCAGCTAATCCAATTACCGGAATACCTAGTTTTTGCGCTTCTGTAATGGCAGTAGTTTCGTTTGCAAGATCTACAACAAATAATGCATCTGGAAGTTTGTTTAAATTAACTATACCCCCAATAGATTTATTCAATTTTTCAATTTCTCTTTTTATCTTAAGTCTTTCAGATTTTGTATAAGCATTAATTTCTCCCGAAGACTCTAAAGAAATTAATTCTTTGAGATAAACAACCCTTTTAATAATTGTTTTAAAATTCGTAAGCATTCCACCAAGCCATCGAAAATTGACATATGGCATTCCTGCTCTACTTGCTTGATCTTCTATAACTTGTTGAGCCTGAGGTTTAGTTCCAACAAAAAGAACCTTTCCACTATTAGCTACTAATTTTTGAACATACTCTTGAGCTTGTTCTAAAGCTTCGTATGTGATTCTTAAGTCAAGAATGTGAATACCGCTTTTTGCGCCATAAATGTATTTGTCCATTTTAGGATTCCATCTTTGAGTTTGATGGCCAAAATGCACACCTGCTTCTAACAGGTCTTTCATTGATGTAGACATCTAATTTCTCCTTTGGTTAATTCATCCCACATTCCTTGCCTAAGCGGTTTCCAAACTTTCGTTCACCAAGGAAACTTGTAAATGTGGTGTCTATTTTCTTTAAAATTCTAATATTAATGCTGTATTAATCAACCCCTTGGGTGAGATTGTTTGTATTTTTTCTTCAATTGTTTTTTTGAAACATGTGTATATATCTGTGTTGTATTTGGGTCATTGTGACCAAGTAGCTCCTGAACTATTCGCAAATCTGCACCCCCGTCTAAAAGATGTGTTGCAAAAGTGTGTCTTAAGCTGTGTGGAAAAGTTCCAACTCTTAGCTTTACAATTCTTCTTATTTCTCTATCACTTAATTTACCGCCCCTTATACCTAAAAATAAAAATTGACCAGATTTTTCATTAGCAAATATTTCTCTAGCAATTTTTAAATAGTTATTAATACTATTAAATGCACGATCAGTTAATGGTAAAACTCTCTCCTTACTTCCTTTCCCTAAAACTTTAATAGATTTATTGCTTCTAATATCTTTAATCATAAGATTGCTAACTTCACTAACTCGAAGACCAGAAGAATACATTAGTTCTAATATGGCTTTGTCTCTTATCTCTTTATTGTTACTTACAGGTAAAGAATCAAGTAGTTCATTAATATAATTTGCTGTTAAGACATTTGGAAGTTTTTTATCTGTTTTTAAACTTGTAACCGGTTTTATTAAATCTCTTTCAAAATAATCATTTTCTGCACTCCAAAACAAAAAAGACCTAATAGATGTAATTTTTCTGTTAATAGTAGATTTTGAGTAATTTTTTTTAGAACAGATTTTTAAAAAATTTGAAAATTCTCCAAGATTGTTCTCTTCATTCAAATACTGAGTAATGTCATTTTTGTATGACTTAATTGTGTTTTGCGAATAATTTTTAATTTTTTCAAGTGTATTTAAATATTGATTTAGAATTTCTTCTTGATTGCTTCTATTATCTAGCTTCAAGTCTTTTCTCAAGTCTTCTTTGTAATCCAGAAAGGATGAGTGTAATAATTAAATACATAACAGTAAGAACAAGATAAGTTTCTGCAAACCTAAATGTACTTCCTGAATACAATCTGCCTCTATAGGTTAGGTCTTCTACTGCTAATACTGATAACAGTGAGGAATCTTTCATCATAGAAATAAAATCATTTCCGAGTGCAGGAAGCATATTACGAAAAGCTTGAGGCAAAACTATATGTCTCATTACTTGTCTATCAGATAGACCTAGTGATGCACCACCCTCTCTTTGACCTACAGGAACAGATTCAATTCCAGCTCTAAATACTTCTGCTATATATGCACCGTAAAATACTGAAAGTGCAATTATTGCTCTAACCAACATTGGCACATTACCATTATTAATGTTAAAAAATTCAGCAGCTCTAACGACCACTACGAAAGCAATTGTAAATATAAGTATAAGAACGGGAACTCCACGTATAAATTCGATGTATGTTCTTGAAATTGTACGTGCAAATTTATTTTTAGATATCCTTCCAATTCCAGAAATTAATCCAAGAAACAAAGCAATTATGAATGATATAAAAGTTGAAAGAAAAGTAATTGTAAGTCCAGGAAGTATAAAATTAAAAGCTTTGTTGTATTCAGGTTCCGAATAGATCATGAATAGCATATAAGCTATAACTCCACTTAGAATAAGAATCCACCAATTATCTGGTTTAAGTAGATTTTTTATTTTCATTTGTATCCATAGTAAAGCAATAGGCACGGATTTCCGTGCCTATTACAAATTTAAATATAAGTAAACTTTTACTTATACTTCGCAGTCCTCTGGAAGATATTCTTCTGGAATGCTAGCATCACATTCTGCAATATCATCATAGGTTACTGAGAAGTCAGGTGAGAAGAACTTAGCATTGATTTCTGCTAATTTTCCACTTTCCTTCATTGCTGCCAACCCTTTGTTAACTACATCTACTAATGGGCTTCCATTAGGAAATGCAAAACCGAGTTGTTCAGAAGTTAAGTCGCCACCAACCAATTTTACTTGGTCTTTGTTGGCTCCCATGTAACCTAAACCAGCTGTTTCATCAATGATTGATGCATCTGCATCACCAGAAATAACAGCTTGGATTGCAAAGTTAAAATCATCAAAAGCTTGGACTTTATCTTCTCCAAGTTCTGAAACTGCAAACTCGTAGTTTGTTGTACCCTTTTGAGTTGCTACTGTATAATCTCCATTTTTGAGATCATCGATACTTGTAATTTCAGTATTTCCAACTGCTACAAGTACTCTTTGTGCTAAATTAATATATCCATCTGAAAAGTCGATGATTTCATCTCTTTCAGCTGTAATAGTAATTCCATCGCCTGCAACCATGAATTGACCATCAGAAACTGCTTGTATCATTCCATCCCATGCTGCAGGTATATAAACTGGTGTGAAGTTCATCAATTCACCCATGTGATTGAAGACATCGTAGTCCCAACCTTTTGCTACACCATCAGCGGCATCAATATAGTTAAATGGAAGATACGCATTTTCTACAGCAAATGTAAATTCACATCCACCTAGATCAGGTAATCCGTTTTCTCCTGTTGTAATTTCTACCTCATCACAAGGTGTAGCTTCAGCGCCTCCACACGCAGCTGCAACCAATGCGAGAACAAAAATTAAAAGGAGTGATTTCTTAGTTTTCACTTAGTAAACCTCCGTTTTCTTAAGTAATGATTATTGCATAAAAATTCATATAGATGAATAATTATACATTTTTTTTATTCATCCAATGTATTTTTATAAACTGGTTGTCTTTTCTCTAGAAATGCTGACATTCCTTCAGCTGCATCTGAATGTAAAAACCTTTTATTTTGGTTAACTGTTTCGAGATCTAATGATTCACTGAATGTTTTATCTAAACCTTCTCTTATTTGTTGCTTAATCATACAAATAGATATAAAACTTTGTTTGTTTAAGCTTTCAATTAATGATTCAAATTCTTGATCCATCTCTTCGAGTAAACAAAGCTTATATAAAACTCCAAGGTTATTTAGTTCGGTACCATTAATTTCATTAGATGACATCATTAAAGATTTTGCTTTTTGAATTCCAATGATTCTTGGTAGTACCCACGAACCACCAAAATCTACAACTAACCCTCTCCTAACAAAAACTTCAATAAATCTTGTCTCTGGTGTAGCAATAATAAAATCACTTAAAAGCATCATATTGGAACCAGCTCCAGCAGCTATGCCATTAACAAGTGAGATAACTGGTTTTTTACAATTCCATAATGCTTGAGCGGCATTTGAAACATCTTCCATTAAGGAGTTAATATTTTCACCTAACTGTGCTCCTGCAGAATAATTACCATTAATATGCTTAATTACTAAGTACTTCTGATCACTTTTTTCAAAAGACTCTATTTCAGTTTTTAATGACTTCCAATCTCCTGAACTTATAGCATTTAGAGAAGTCTCATCATTAAAATATAAATACTTAATATCGTTTTCAATTTTTGATTCAAGAACCATATTTCAAGTTTAATATATTTTAATTTAGAATGTAGTTATGGGATTTGATCCAAATAGACCTTATAAGGCAAATAAGACTGACTATATCAATATTATTTTTGCTTTCATACTTACGGCAATAGTTGTTATATGGGCTTTAAGCTAAAAGATTTTCTGTGAATATTAGATAAACCATATTTTGAAATAGCCTCTCTGTGATCTTTTGTTCCATAGCCTTTATTCTTTTCAAATGAATATTCAGGATATTTTTCTGAAAATTTAATCATTAAATTATCTCTGAGCACTTTTGCTACAATACTTGCTAAAGCTATTGCTCTGCAATTATCTTCTCCACGTACCACAGAGATAGATTTGAAATCATTAATTTTAAAATGATCAACATATACTATTTCATTGCCAGTGTAGATATCTGAGATTGAATCAGTTAATACTTTTTCATTAGCGTTTTTGATTCCAAATTGATCAATAAAGTTGTTTGATGATTCATTAAATGAATACTCAATGTTATTTTCTTGAACAATTAAAAATATTTCTTCTCTTTTTTTTGCACTAAGTTTTTTTGAGTCTTTTACATTAGCTAGCAGTTCTAAATGTGAATAATTAATTTTCACTGCTGCAGCACATATTGGACCAGCAAAGGAACCTCTACCAACTTCATCTGCTCCTATAATGTATTTACTTGGATTTTCTGACCAAACTTTATCTTCAATCATTTATATTTCTAAAGTTTTCAAATGGGTAAATAACATAGTAAGCTTTTCCAACAATATTTTCGTAAGGTATTGTTCCGATGTATCTAGAGTCTTGACTATTTATTCTGTTATCACCTAATACAAATATCTCACCATCAGGGACAATGTATGTTAGGTCTTTGAAGTATCTACCTTCTTCAATGTTAAGGACTAAAAATCTATTGTTATTTACAAACACTTCACCGGATTGTTTAATAACTACTTCATCACCACCGGTGCCCACAACTCGTTTAATTAATGCAGTATTTAAATAAGTCTGATCAGTGGTCAATTTCCAAATCTGTAAAGACTCTATAAATTGATCATAATAATTTTTGTCAAACTTTGTTTGAGGGCCATAAAAGACAACAATATCATCAGTTGATATCTCTGTTTCTATGAAAGTATTCTTTATTACTAAAACTCTGTCATTAACTTCTAGGGTTGGCTCCATAGAAGATGATGGAATGAAGTAAATTTGTATAAGAAAAGTTCTAACTAATGTCGCTGCAACAATAGCTACAAAAATTATAAGTAGTGATTTAAAAAAATTTTTTATAATAAAGTAAGTTTAATTACGATCTTCTTTTATTTTTGCTGATTTACCAACACGATCTCTGAGATAGTAGAGTTTAGATCTTCTTACTTTACCTTTTCTAATAACTTCAATTGAGTCAACAATTGGTGCATGAACTGGAAAAATTCTTTCAACACCAACTCCGAAAGATAGCTTTCTAACAGTAATAGTTTTATTTATACCTACACCATTAATAGCAATAATTACACCTTCGAAGGTCTGAATTCTTTCTCTGTTTCCTTCTGATACTTTTACATTTACTTTTACAGCATCACCAGGACCAAAAGAAGGTAAGTCTTCCTTTAAGAATTCATTTTCAATGCTTTTAATTAAGTCCATAGTTGCTCCAGATGAGAATTATATAATTAAGTCAGGTTTATATGTCTTTTAAATTATTCTTTTTCCATTCATCTATTTTTTGATGATTTCCAGACAAAAGTACCTCTGGAACTTCCTTATTTTTAAAGATTTCAGGTCTTGTATAGACTGGATAATCAATTTTGTTATCTGTAAATGTTTCACTTATTAGTGATTCAGGATTTCCTAAAACATCTGGGATTTTCCTAATCAATGCTTCTAATAAATACAAAGCTGGTACTTCTCCACCAGAAACAACAGCTTGACCAATTGAAATTTCATAATCAGAATGAATTTCTAAAATTCTTTGATCAAATCCTTCGTATCTACCACACACCAGATTAATTGACTTATATTCAAGTAATTCACTTATAAGGTTTTCATTTAATTGCTGACCTGATGGAGTCAGGAAAACATTAATATCTGCCTTGCTGGAAGTTATAGCTTTGTCTAATGGTTCTGGCATCAAAACCATTCCTGGCCCACCGCCATATGGAGCATCATCAACTTGTTTATATGTTCCTATGCCAAAATCTCTTAGGTTTGTTGAATTTATAGCTACTAAATTATTTTTTAATGCTTGATTAATAATCCCGGTATTTTTCCATTCTTCAATTAGATTTGGAAATAATGTTATTACATTGTAAGAATTCATCTTTTTTCTAAAGTATTTTTTGTTTCAGTGAATTTTGTATATAGAGTATTTCTCAAAATTGGATTTTTATTTTCAGACTCAATTATTTGAATAAATTGATCTTCAGTTGTTTCTTGCCCATGATCTGCTCCTGAAGCTCTGCTAATGTTTTCATTGATCAAAGTACCACCTAAATCATTAACACCAGCATGAAGTAGTTTCCCTGCTCCATCATGACCCAATTTCACCCAGCTTGCTTGAATGTTGTCTATTGAATTTACAAAATAAATTCGTGCTAATGAGTGAATAAGAACTACCTCATCCCAAGTAGGTCCTGGCATACTTTTACCTTGTAAGTAAATAGGAGAACCCATATGAACAAAAGGAAGAGGTACAACTTCAGTAAATCCATTTGTTTTGCTTTGAACATTTTTAATTAATGAAAAATGATTAACCCATGAATCTATATCATCAATATGACCAAACATAATTGTTGCTGTAGATTTTATCCCTAAGTTATGAGCTACTTCCATGACATATGCCCATTGTGAAGAAGTTATTTTATCAGGGCAAAGATATTTTCTAACTCTATCGTCTAATATTTCAGCTGCAGTACCGGGGAGTGTGTTTAGCCCAGCTTTTTTTAACAGACTTAAGTACTCTTCAACATTCAAACCAATAGTCTCTGCTCCTTGCCAAATTTCTAAAGGAGTGAAACCGTGAATATGCATTTCCGGAACAGAAGCTTTTATATCTTCTACCATCTTTAAATAAAACTCTCCCGTATAGTCAGGATGAATGCCGCCTTGTAAACACACTTCTGATGCACCCATTTCATATGCTTCGACAGTTCTTTCAACTACTTCTTGTATATCAATGCTGTATGGTTTTTCTTTTAAATTTAAACTATTAGGACCTTTAGAAAATCCACAGAAACCACATTTGTAATAGCATTGATTTGTATAATTAATATTTCTATTCTTTACATAAGAAACATTATTTCCGTTTTTTAAAAAATTTAACTCATTAGCAACATTTGCAATATCATTTATTTTTTCTCCTGCGGTATTAAACAATACTTTCAGATCATCATTATTAATTTGATATCCATCTAATACCCTTTTCAATATTGAGTCAAATTCAGAATGGTTAATTTGGCTTTTGTTGTTAAAGACAAAATTATTTAAATTTGGAATATTTTTTCCACTACCAGGAAACCAACTTGTCTCTTCTCTTCTAAAACCTCGGATATTTCTAGTTTTTAAGAATCTAAAAAATCTTTCTTTATCAAATTCTTCTCTTGCTTCATCAATAGAAAATACTGGAGAAAGTAAAGTTCGTTCATAGAAATTTAGTCCTTCTAGATTTTGAAGTTCTAATATCTGTTCGGAACTCCAGTCCCTGAGGAGTAAATCTGAAACTCCTGCATTAGCAAATTCAATTGCTTCCTCAATTGTTTCAACATATGTCGATGTTATAAAACTTGTTTTTGAGTTGATAGATTTAAGGAATTGTAAATCTGAATTAGTAGAAATTAAAATAGTGTGTGGCTTTAGTCTATCGATAACTTCTAATGCGATTTCAATATTATTTTTAAAAATGTAAATCAATCTTTTTGGATGAACAGATTTAAATTTCTTCCAGTTTTCATCAGTAACAATCCATGCGTCTGAATTTATGGTGATATCCTTTGATACTGTTTGAAAATCTTTATTATGTAAATTATCTGTATTTACTGACACATCACTTTTTATTAAGAATGCAGAAGTTCCCTCTTTTTTTCTTGAATTTAAATATATTTCATTGTCGTTATCACATGGTCTGATTCGAAGAAAAGAAATGTTATTGTTCATTGTGTTCTTTTGGATATCCATCTGTATCAATAATATTATTAACTTTTTCAAAAATTTTACTATTTAACCATTCTTTTTTTATAAATTCGGGATAAACAGGTAACCTCTTTTTAAGGACTTGATCTGTACTTGAAATATCTAATTTTAATTTATTTATATTTGGCCATAAATGATCTGGATTTACCCAATCAATAGTTAATGGAGATATTCCACCTAAATCATTAATGCCACTTTTTAAAAATATTGTTATGTCCGGTGAAAGATTTGGTGGAACTTGGAGAGATATATGTGAAGGGGCATAAATTCTAGTCGTTGCAATGATTCTTAAAAATAAATCATTTGTTATTTCAGAACTATTCTTCATTAATGTATTTTTCTTTGCTCTAAAATTTTGTAATATTAATTCCTGAATTGCAGAGTTCTTTTTAACATAATCAATTAAATTAGATATATCATTCACAATTTCTTCTTTTGTTGAAGTTAAACCAAGAAGTAATCCAGTTGTGAATGGATATTTCTCTTCTAATGCATTGTTAAGGGTGTCCAACCTTAAATCAATATATTTAGTATCTGTTTTGTAATGAGCTTTTCCCTTGTCGTATATTTTTTTTGAAAATGACTCAATCATAATCCCACCAGATGGTGAGTGATTTTTTAACTCCTTTATCTCTTTTTTGCTCATTAAACCAGGGTTGGCGTGAGGAAAAAGATTAAATTTCTCATTTACAACCTTCATCGAACTAATTAAATAATCATGTGTTGAGGAATGGCCTAATTCTTTAAGTTGGGTTAAAGCAAAATCCCATTTGAGCTCTGGCTTATCTCCTAAAGTAAACAAAGCTTCATAGCAACCAGCTTCATTACCAGCTTCTGCTATTGAGAGAACCTCTTCTTGATTTAAATAAGTTCCACCCTCTTTGGGAGATTTTACAAATGTACAATATCCACAATTGTCTCTACACATTGTTGTTAGTGGAATAAAAACTTTAGGACTATATGTAATATTGTTGCCAAAGTAATCTATTTTCTTTTCAAAAGCAGTAGCTAACAATTCTTCAGTTGAAACTGCTCCAAAGATGGAATCATTAATTTTTCTCGTTAATTCTGTCATAAATAATGTTTTTAAGGTATATTATTAGTTGATTGTAACAACAATTATTCAATAATCTTGTGAGGGTTAATGGCAAATGTATCTTTAGTTGGCTTTGGAAGAATAGGAAGAGATCTATTTAGGCAAACATTGGATGATAATGATATAAATATTGTATCTATTTCTGACACCGCTGATAAAGCTAACTTAATTTATTTATTAAAGTACGACTCAATTTACGGAAAGTTAGATGCAGAAATTGAGGAAACTGAAACTGGTATTGTTGTTAATGGTAAAGAAATCATATTTAATTCTTGGAAAAATGGTGACGAAGCAAATTGGGATGAACTAAACACTGACATCGTAGTTCTTGCAACTGGCAGACCAAAGACTAAAGAAGAAGTTGATAAACATTTATCAAAAGGTTGTAAAAAAGTTATCGTTGCCTCAACTCCCGAAAATTTTGAAGATATACAAATATATGTGCCTGGTGCAAACGATGAAAATATAGATTTAAACTCAAGTGTATTTTCCTTAGGTTCCAATACAGCAAATGCAGTTGCACCAATTATTAAAGCTTTAGATAGTAAAGTTGGGGTTGAAAGAGCATTTCTCACGACTGTTCATGGATATTCAAATTCAAACCGTTTAGCAGATGTAGCAGGTGAAGGTTTTAGACTTAACAGAGCAGCTGGTGAAAATATTATCCCAAGTATTACCAAGTCTTCTGAGGTAATATCAAATGTTCTTCCATTCATAGAAGGAAAGATAGCTTCATCTTCAATGACAGTACCAATTCCTGACGGAAGTACAGTTGATTTGACAATTGATATCAAAAAACGAAACAAGTATTGAAGATATCAATAAAATAATTGAGGATGCTTCCAATTCTGATTTAAAAAACATTATCGGATTAACATATGATCCAATTGTTTCTTCTGATGTTGTAAGAAGTACATTCTCTGGTTTAGTGGACGGGTTAGCAACAATGGGTATTAATAATAAAAAAATTAAACTCATTATTTGGTTTGATAATGGTTGGGGTTATGCAGCTAGAATTGTCGATACAGTGAAAAAGCTCGGTCAGGTTTTATAAATGGGTAATGTAGCAATAAATGGTTTTGGAAGAATTGGACGTTCTATATTAAGAATAATTGTTGAAAATAATTCTGATATAAATGTTGTTGCAATTAATGACCTCGGTAATTATGAAAATCTTGCATATCTTTTAAAACATGATTCTGTAATGGGCATTTTGGATAGCGATGTAAATGTTGATGGAGACAATCTTTTAGTTGGAGACAGAGTTATTAAACTTACCTCAATAAAAGATCCATCTGAGCTTCCATGGAGCGAATTAGATGTGGATGTTGTAATTGAATCAACTGGAATTTTTAGAGATAATGAATCCCTTAATAAACACATATCTGCTGGTGCTAAAAAAGTATTACTTACTGTACCGCCCAAAGATGAAATTGACGCAACAATAGTTTTAGGTGTAAATGACAATGACTTGAAGCCAGATGATAAAATTGTCTCTAATGCATCATGTACTACAAACTGTTTAGCACCCATAGCTAAAGTATTGGATGATAATTTTGGAATCAAATCTGGTCTTATGACCACAGTACATGCATACACTAATGATCAAGCACTAGCTGAAACAACACATAGTGATTTTAGAAGAGGCAGAAGTGCTACGCAAAATATAATTCCTACTTCAACAGGCGCAGCTAAAGCAGTTGGTATGGTTTTACCTGAATTAAACGGCAAATTAGATGGTATGGCAATGAGAGTTCCTGTGCCAGATGGAAGTGTAGTTGATTTAGTGGTGGAATTAGAAAAGTCTGTTTCTATAGATGATATAAATAAAGCTGTTAAAGAAGCTGCAGATCACGAACTGAAAGGTATTTTAGAGTACTCTGAAGTTCCTCTTGTATCTACCGATATATTAAATAACCCACATTCAAGTATTTATGATGCATCTTCAACACAATTAATAGACAAAAATCACGTCAAAGTTGTATGTTGGTACGACAACGAATGGGGTTACTCAAATAGAGTTGTAGATCTTATTGGAAATCTATTAAATAATGGATAACAATCTTCCAATCGCTCCGGAAGCAATTGGAAATTATGTAACATATAAAAAAATTGGAAACTATGTGTACACATCTGGACATGTACCTATTACAGAACAAAAAAAATATATAGGAAAGGTACCAACTGAAATTTCAGTAGATGAAGCCTATAAAGCGGCAGAGTTATGTGCTGAACTTACTATTGCAACAATTAAAAAACATGGATCTATTGAAAACTTACAACCTGTAAATGTTATTGGTTTTGTAAATGCTAATGAAGGTTTTGGGGATCACGCAAAAGTCCTCAATGGGTTTACAGATAAACTTTCAGAATACTTTATTGAAAAGTCGACACGATCAGCTGTAGGTGTTGCTAGCTTACCGTTAAATGTATGTGTAGAAGTACAGTGTGTTTTTATCGATGGGTAAATTAATAGGAATATCCACTGGTCTTAAAAATGTAGACATGGCACCTGGTAATATTCCATGCGTTGTTATTAATAGTGATTTTGTTAAAGCATGTAACAACTATGGAAATACTGCTGTTATCTTTGGGCCACAAGAAAATTTAGAGATGATAGACGTATCAAAATTTGATGCAATTGTAATTTCTGGTGGTGGTGATATTAACCCAAATATCTATGGAGAAGAAAAACTCGAAAAAACAATAAGAATTTCGGATTATAGAGATAGCACCGAATTGGCAATGCTTAAATCTGCAGAAGAACATAATATAAAAACTCTTGCTATATGTAGAGGACATCAATTATTAAATGTTTTTAAAGGTGGAACACTTTATCAAGACCTCAAAGATAGTGGATTTAGTCAAATCGAACATGATAAACCATTTGATGATGCGCGTTCACATGTTCATGATGTAAATATAGAAAGTAACTCAAAATTATATAAAATAATTCAAGAAAATGAAATACAAGTCAATTCAATTCATCATCAGGCAATAAACAAAATTGGTAATGACTTAAAAATAACTGCTAAATCATCTGATGGTGTTATTGAGGGTGTAGAGGTCACAAATGGTTGGAATGCAATTGGAGTGCAGTGGCATCCTGAAAACATGCTTGAAGATAATGTAAGTATTAAATTGTTTGAATGGTTAAATAGTTAAGCTACTGTCCAATAAAGTTAAGTTATCGTTTTCATAAATAAAAAAATCACTGTTGTAAGGGACAACCATTTCTACACCACTAATTTTGAGAAAATACATATTATTTAAGACCTCATAACTTAACAACTTGTAATCATTACCTTTTAATTCTTGTCCTATAAAAAAACCAGGCCAAGGTAATTTATTTTCATTAAGAAATGTATCAAGTAAGTCTCTATTAATTTTTACATCCATATTTCTTAATTTACTAATTGATTCAATTGTGTCATAAGATTTGAATTTTATTAAATTTCTATTTTTTAAATGTTTTTTAAATTCCTCAACAACAAAATTTATACCTTCAATTTGTAATGAAATTTCTTTTAAATCAAAATTTCGAAAAAAATATTCAATATTTATATATTGAAAACCTTTTAAGGAATGTGGTTTACCTAACTTACCTACAATAAAATAGTTTTGATTAGTCAATAAATTCTACAGAAGATTGTAAGCCTTCTTCATCAGCTGCAGCTTGTGCAACAGTTCTGATTGCTCTTGCGACTCTTCCTCTTTTACCAATAACTCTTCCCATATCATCAGGTGAAGTTCTAACCTCTATAGTTACATTTTCATCATCAGAGTCTGCAACATCAACTTTTACAGATTTAGTATCTTCTACAATCTGGTTTACGATGTACTCAACAACATTTTTAACAATTGTGCCTGAAGCCATTATTCCTCTTCCTTATCAGTGGACTCTTCAGAAGGCTCATTGTTATTCTCTTCGTCTAAATTTTCTTCTTGTTGTTTTTTATTAGCTTTTGAACTGCTTTTAATTTTTTCTTCAGGAGCTTGTGGTACGGGAACAACCTCTCCTTTAGTCGAACGCCACTGTGCCCATGCACCTGAAATTTCTAATATTTTTTGCGCCCTTTCAGAAGGTTGTGCTCCTTTATCTAACCAAGCAACAGCTTTGTCTACATCAATTTCAACCATAGATGGATTGTGATGTGGATCGTAATAACCTAAATCTTCTATAAATTTGCCATCTCTTGGTGAACGAGAGTCAGCAACAATCACACGGAAAGTTCTATTTTTTTTCTTACCTCTTTGAGCAAGTCTTATTCTTACAGGCATTAATTTCCTTTATTTAAATTGCAATACATTATCTTACATGAAGTGAGACATAAAATGTACATTAAATAGATTAACTTCTTCATAAAAATAACTAGAAAAGATTTAATGTTTTGCTAACCTAATTTTGATGCAAGTAATTGAAATTTCACATCCTTTAAAAGATCACTATCTAACAATAATTAGAGACAAGGAAACAGATTTCGAAAATTTTAGAGAATACTCCTCTAAATTGTCATATCTGCTTTTTATTGAAGGTACAAAAAATATATCGACAAAAGTAAAACCTATAGAGACTCCTTTAACCAGTATTGATGGTTTAGAAATTGAAAATGAGAATGTTGCTATTGCAGTTTTAAGAGCAGGTTTAGGTCTTGTTGATGGTGTTAAGAACCTACTACCTAGTACATCATTTGGATACATCGGAGTTCAAAGAAATGAAGAGACCGCTACGCCTGAGTATTATTACGAGAATTTACCAAACTTAGAAAACAAAAATGTTTTTATTCTAGAACCTATGCTTGCTACTGGTGGTTCTCTTTCATTTGCAATAGACAAGGTCAAAGAACACAATCCTAAAAGCATAATTGCTTTAACAGTTATTTCTGCTCCAGAAGGTATTGAAAGATTGAAAAAGGAACACAGTGACATTACCTTAGTAACTGCAAAAATAGATGAAAAACTTAATGAGAATTGGTACATAGTTCCTGGACTGGGTGATATGGGAGACAGGCTTTTCGGAACAACCTAATGAAAAGATGTTTTCTTGTTGTAATAGATTCTTTAGGTGTTGGTGAAGCACCAGATGCAAAACAATACGGAGACGAAGGTGTAAATACACTTGGTAATGTCGCAAAACATGTTCAAGGTGTTGATTTACCCACTTTTGATAAATTAGGTTTTGGAAAGATTACTAATGTTTTAGGACTAGGTACTGAGCATGCAGCAACTGTTGGTAGGCTTTCTGAAGTATCTATAGGAAACGACTCAACCACAGGACATTGGGAAATTGCAGGTTTAATAACAACAAAGGAATTTGAAACATTTCCAGATGGATTTCCTCATGAACTTATCAGCAAGATAGAAGATGAAATTAATTTTAAATTTATTGGGAATATTCATGCTTCAGGTACTGAAATTATTAAAGACCTTGGTGAACAACATATGCAAACCAAAGAACTTATTTTATACACATCTGGTGACTCAGTTTTTCAAATCGCTGCTCATGAAGATGTATGCAGTCTTGAAGAGCTTTATAGAATTTGTGAGATTTCTAGAAAACACTGTAATCAGTACAACATAGGTAGAGTAATTGCTCGACCATTTAGAGGTCCTATTAACGCTTTTGAACGAACTTATGATAGGAAAGATTATGGAATGAATCCACCTGGAGAAACGCTTCTAAGTTATGCATCAAAAAATAATTTAAAAACTTATGGAATAGGAAAGATTTCTGATTTGTTTGGTATTGAATTTCTTAATAGTTATGTCCATACTGAAGGCGATCAAAATGGTATTGAATGTTTGTTAAAAGAAGTTGAGTCCGGAGATAATGATTTTACTTTTGTTAATTTAGTAGATCTAGATATGTTGTATGGTCACAGAGAAGACCCTGATGGTTACTACAAAGGTTTACAAATAATAGATAAAGGTATAGGAAAAGTTATTGAATTATTAAACGAAAATGACTTGCTTATTTTAACTGGAGATCACGGCACAGACCCAACAGATGGAAAAACTGATCACTCAAGGGAATATGTTCCGTTTGTTGCATATAAAAATAACGGTAAAGCAAATTATATTGGCGATGTTGAAAGCTTTGCAAATATAGCCTCTACTGTTTCAGAATTTTTTAATTTAGAAAATATATTCCCTGGTAAAAGCTTTTTAAATCAAATATAGATTATTAATCTGTAAACATATGATTGAAAAAATAAACGAAGCTAAAGACTTTATAAGTACTTTTACCAATAATAAAAACATAGATACGATGATTGTTTTAGGTTCAGGGATGGGGGGCTTTGAGGATAACTATGAACCATTAAGCCAAGTAGATTACTCAGATATTCCTAATTTTTTAACTCCATCAATTGAAGGACATGCCGGTAAGTTATCTCTAGTGTCCATTAATAATAAATTAACTGCAATTTTGTCAGGAAGAGCACATTATTATGAAGGATACCCTATCCAAGACCTCGTAATTCCTATTAGAGCTTTCTCATTGCTTGGTGTAAAAAACCTTGTACTAACAAATGCAGCTGGTGGTATATCAGATAATTATGTTCCGGGAGACATAATTTCAATCACGGACCATATAAATTTAACCGGAGATAATCCATTAATTGGCAAGAACCTTGATACATTTGGTCCAAGATTTCCAGATATGTCTGAAGTTTATAGTAGAAATTTCTTAAAACTTGCCGAAAAAGCATCAGAAAATCATTTTGAATTTAAGACAGGAATATATGCATGGTTCACGGGACCATCGTACGAAACGCCTGCAGAAGTTCAATATGCAAAAAATATTGGAGCTGACTTAGTTGGAATGTCAACTGTTCCAGAAGCAATAGTTGCCAAACATGCTGGTATGGAAATCAGTGCTTTTTCTCTAGTTACAAATCTTGCAGCAGGAATAAGTAAAGATCCACTAAACCATGAAGAAGTTGTTGAAATAGCTGATAAGTCAAAACAAAAACTACAAGGGTTTATGAAGGAATTTTTATCTAAATTAAATTCAGATAATTAAAAACATAAATTAATATATAGATATGAAAATTGCAGTTTGTGCTAAACAAATTCCTGATCCAGCAAATGAAGTTACCTACAGTAATGGAACAATTGAAAGACCTGAAGAACAAGTCTTAGATGATACCGACAGATATGGAATTGAAGTTGCTCTCCAGTTAAAAGAAAAATTTGATGCAGAAGTCACAATAATCTCAATGGGGCCATCTGGAACACAGAAAGGTCTTCAACAAGCACTTCAAATGGGTGCAGACAAAGCTGTATTTGTTGATGACGAATCCTTAAAAGGTGCGAACTCATTAATGACTGCAAATGTGCTTAGTGAATTAGCAAAATCCCTGTCGGCAGATATTGTAATATTTGGCACTGAGTCTACAGATGGTTATTCTGGCACGGTTCCACAGCAAGTTTCAAGATATCTTGACTTAGAATGTATTTCATATGTAAAAGCAGTTGAAATTAATGATAACGTGACTTTAACTAGACAAACTGTAGAAGGCTCTGAAAAATTAAATATGCCTGAAAAATGTGTTATATCTGTAACTGCAGGTGGGGTTGAACCAAGATACCCAAACTTTAAAGATATTATGGCAGCTAAGTCCAAACCAATAGAACAGGTTTCAATCAGTGACTTAACCATTAACACAACTCAGAACCTTGAATTCATAGATATTGAAACAGTCGAAAATTCTAAATCCGGTGAGAAAATTATTGATGAAGGTGAAGCCTATCAAGAAATTGTAAATAAATTGAAAGAGTTAAAAGTAATATGAAAACTTTAATAATTGGTGAAATTATAAACAACAACCTAAGTTCTGGAACTTTGGAAATATTAGGCAAAGCAAAGTCCTTAGATTTAGATGTTCAAGTTGTAACTATCGGTAGTGATGAAAATCCATCAATCGGTCTTGATCTTTGTAAACAAACCTATCTCAAAAGACAAAACAATTCATTAAATTTGTCAAAAGCTGCAACAAAAATTTCTGAAATAATTAAAAATGAGGAAATCAGTTTAATTCTGGGATCTTCAACATACATGTGCAGGGATTTAATTTCATTTTTGTCTGTAGATTTAAACAGTAGTCCAGTATCAAATGTTATTGATTTTGATGTCGCATCAGGAAATGTATCTACAGTGAATTCTATAAATGGTGGAGAAAGTTTATACAAAACAAAGATTAATTCAGATCAAGCACTATTACTAATAAGACCAAAAGCATTTGATCCTGTTGAGGTAAATTTTAATGACGATTTTGAATCTATTGATTTAGATAGCAGTGATTTAGAAGTTTTTGATATATTTATTGAAGAAAAATCTGGTCCACAGCTTGAAGATTCTAAAGTTGTCATATCAGCTGGTAGAGGCATGGTCGACAAAGAGAATTTAGAATTAATTGAAACTTTAGCTTCAAAATTGAATGCAGCTATTGGTGGTACTAGAGCAATAGTTGATGCTGGTTGGATGCCCTATTCACAACAAGTAGGACAAACAGGAAAAACTGTAAAGCCAGATGTATATATTGCATGTGGAATTTCTGGAGCAACTCAGCATCAAGTTGGTATGAAAGATTCAAAATTTGTGATAGCTATTAACAAGG
This sequence comes from uncultured Candidatus Actinomarina sp., assembly GCA_902610815.1. Lineage (GTDB taxonomy): Bacteria > Actinomycetota > Acidimicrobiia > Actinomarinales > Actinomarinaceae > Actinomarina. The sequence goes on along the minus strand of CACLXG010000001.1, from coordinate 123,326 downwards.
ATGAGGAAGCCCCTATTTTCCAATTAGCAGATTTAGGCATAGTCGGTGACACGCTAAGTGTTATACCTAAATTGAACGACAATATTTAATCTTTAAACTGAATTTTATTATTGTACGGGAGCACATCGTCGAATTTATATTTTTCAAAACTGTCCTTATGAACAACAATTACATCCTCAACACCAAACTCTGACATTCGCTGCCTAGAAACACCACAAGGAAATATTGCTTCTTCTTCTGCATCAATACATGCTACAGCTAATATATTAATTTTTGTTTCACCTTCTGAAATGGCTTTGAGTACAGCTACATCCTCTCCACAAACAGTTGCAGGATAAGATACATTTTCTATATTACAACCTGTATATACATTTCCTGAATCTGCAATAAGTGCTGCTCCAACTCTAAAATTTGAATATGGTGCATAAGCTTTTTTTGCAGTATCTCTAGCTAATTGTGCTAATTCTTTATCGTTCATGATTTGTTTATCAACTCTTCAAAATCTGCTTTAGTTTTTGTAAACACTCTTGATCCAGAACCTGGCTCCATAGTAACCCCATATAAAACATCACCAGCATGCATAGTCTGCTGTTGGTGTGTAACAATAATATATTGAGCATCTCCCTTTACATGCTTTAATAAGTTAATCATTCTATGTAAATTAGCATCATCTAGTGCAGCTTCAACTTCATCAAGTATATAAAAAGGGCTTGGGAATGACTTAAATATAGAGAACAAGAATGCTATTGCAGCTAAAGATCTTTCTCCACCAGATAATAAACTTAATTTTTTAACCTTTTTACCTTTAGGTTGTACCGAAATATCAATTCCAGTTTCTAAAATATTTTCTTTATCTGTGAATGACAAAGATCCTTTTCCTCCAGGGAACAAAGTTTCAAATATTTCAGAAAAATGTACTGAAATTGAATTAAATGAAGACTCAATTCTAAATGATATTTCATTTTCAATTTCTTTAATGTGTGAATTCAATTCTTTTTTGGCTAAATTTAAGTCTTCTATGTTTCCTGTTATTTCTTCATGTCTTGAATTTAAAGTTTCAAAATCTTCTTTAGCTAAATAATTTACTGTACCTATATTTTCTAATTGAATCTCATAATTTTTTATTTCATTTTCTAAAGTATGTTGAATCAATCCATCAGTTTGGACATGAACAAGACTTTCGTCATTCAAACCATAAATATTTTTTAATGTAGAAAAATGAGATGAAGTAGAAACTTGATTTTCAGATAGTTTAATTACTACTGCGGTTTTTTCCTCTTTTATATCAAAATAATTTTTATTTAACTGTTCAATTTCTGAATCAATTTTCTGAATTTTTTTATTAGTATTTCCATACTTATCATCAAACTCTTCAGATTTTTGAGCTAATAAATTACTAGTTTTATTTGTAAATGTAATGAAGTCTTTTATTTCAGAAACAAGCTTTTCTAAATCTGATTTTGAAGTGGCATTTTTAGTAAATGAAATTTTTTCTTTTTCATTAAGAAATTCATTATTTTGTTCCGTAAGATTTTTGATTCTTTCGTGAGAAGTAACTAATTGGTTAGAAATTGAACTTATTTGATTTTCTAAATTTTCAATCTGTTTTTCTAAATCAATCTTCTGATTATTTATATCAATTTTAAACTCTTCATTTTGATTAATTCCAGAAAGCAATACTTCTTTTTGACTTAATTCTCTTTCCATAGATTCATTCTTAGAAGTTATTTGATCTATTTTTTCTTTTGATGAGTTAAATTCCCTATTTAAGATATTTTGATGAAAAGTAACATATTCATCTTTTGAAGAAATATTAAATTCATTGCTTTTAATATCATTATTAAATTTCTGTAAAAGGTCTTCTGAATTTTTAACATCGCTCTCCCACTTACTAAGTTCAAGATTTAGTACTCCTAAATCTTGTGATGTTTCAGATATGTACTTTTGTAATGACTTAATTTCATTTTCTAGCAAAGCTTCATTTACTTCTTTTGATGCAGAAGACTTCTTAATAACAGACTCCAGTTGAGTTTTTAAAACATCATAAGTTGATTGAAGATTCTTTAAAGAAAATTGTTTAGACACCAACTGATTAGAAAGCATATTTATCTGATCTGAATTTTGATCTATTTTTTTTGAAATTTTATTAATTTGCTCTATATTCCTAAAATCTTCACGTTCTAAATTATCTTTTCTTTCATTTGCCACTTGAGCAATTGATCTTAATTGTTCAGTAACATTGTTGATTTTTGAAGAATGTTCTTTAAATGTAGAGCCAATGGAAACTCCATCGCCAAGTTCATTATTTATTCTTAGTTTTTCTTTTTTCAAATTTTCAACTTTTAACTCAATAGAATCAATTGAATTTGAAAGTTCATTTTCTTTAATTTTTAAATCTTCATATTCATTTTGAAATTTTCTATAAAGCAAAGTGTGTAGTTTTATGTTTCTATCTTTTAATTGATTTGTTACATCTTCATGAAGCCTTGCCTGCTCAGCTTGTTCTTGCAGAGGCTTCAGTTGTTTTCTAATCTCACGTAAAACATCTTTAGCTCTTTTGATTTCTTTATCACCAGATTCAATTCTCTTAAGCGCTTTTTCTTTTTTCGATCTTAAAGGTAAAATTCCTGAAGCTTCTTCAATTGTTAATCTGTGATCCTCAGGCTTTGAATTCAATATTTCAGCGATTTGACCTTGTGAAATTATAATGTGTTGCTGTTTACCTATACCTACGTCACTTAAAAACTCTTGAATATCTAACAATCTGCAATTTAAGCCATTCATAAAATATTCAGAAGTACCATCTCTAAACAGTTTTCTTCCTATGGAAATTTCACTATTTCCGTTAAATTTTTGTTCATCAACTTCGAAATTTAAATAGACCTCAGCAAATCCTTTTTCTGATAATTTTTCAGTACCAGCAAATATCACATCTTCCATCTTGTTAGTTCTAAGAGTGGCGGGGCTTTGAGTTCCCAATACCCAAGATATTGCATCTACTACATTTGACTTTCCAGAACCATTAGGTCCAACAATAACATTTACTTCGTCTGATAATTGAATAGTTGTCTTTTCTGCAAAAGACTTGAACCCATTAATGTCTAATGATTTTAAATACATTTATTACCCTGTTGTTACTTACATATTAGTAATAATTGGAATAAATTTCTTATTTTTGAATTTTTTTTAAACTACTTCTATTTCCACAGCACGCGTATTTTGCCTGTTAGATGTGTATATATTATCAAGATATTCAAAAGGCTTTTTACTTATCCAGCCATTTGAATATAGAAAGTAAGATGCAGCCAAATCTACTCCTCTTTTGCTACCGTCTATACAGTTAAATATAAAGGATTCATTATTATCAGTAACAAATAATACTCCTTCTGCACCTGATTTTGCTAAAAGTTTTCGTTCTGAATTAATAATTATATTTGTATCCGTTCTATTTTCACCACCTATTATTTCCGGATGAGTTGTATAAGCTTGAAAAACCTTATTCCAAGATTCAGCACTTCGACTTTTCTGCATAAATTTTATAGAATTTAAAAAATTTGTTACATTTAAATTTATTGCTGGCAGACCACAACCATCAATACCAAATCCAATATCTTCATTTTCAAATATTTCGATAAAGTACTGTTTAGTTATTTCTTGAGTTTTATGAGTTAACTCATAGTAATTACTGCTATCAACAGATAATAATTTAGAAAATATCAACATTGATAAATGCTTGCCAGAACAATTGTTGTGCAACTTAGTATATTTCTCACCTAAAATTAGCAAATTATCTGCAGTTTCATCATGAAAAGGTCGCTGAGGCCCACAAATTATGTTATCTAAATCAACTTTAAATTTTTTTGCTGTTTCTCTTAATAGTTCTATATGCTCAACTTGACCAGAATGTGATGCCGCAAACAATGCTATCTCTTGTGAAGTAAATTCAATATTTTGATTTGATGACTCAAGCAATAAAGGGATTACTTGCATTGGTTTGACTGAAGACCTAGGAAAAAAATAATCGTCATATTGTGAATTATTTGAGTAAAGCTTTACTTCATGAGAAGACTCTATAGAACCATCCCTATATAATTTAACTGTTAATTTATTTTCTTCTGACATTTTTTACACACATAGGTAGCTCTAGAATCTATAAACATTTTATCAATTTTATTTGAACATGAAAAACACTTATCTTTTGCATAAATATACAAATTATTTTGGTTGTTACCATATACACCTTGCGGTAGAACATAAGTCATATCACTTAAGGTTGTTCCATTATTTTTAATAGCCTTTTGTAAAACTTTCTTCGTATATGAAAATATATCATTCCAATTTGTATCTTTTAATTTAAAAGATGTTGAATGTGGATGAATACCTGTAAGAAATAAAATTTCATTAACATAAATATTTCCAAGTCCGCTTAAATTTTTCTGATTTAGCAAGAATTTTTTAATACTAGTCGAACTTTTGTTTGCTTTATTCATTACAAAGATTTTATCTAGTTTTGATAATGAAAGTGCGTCTGGACCTAGGGTGGAAAATTGTTTGTCTGCTAAGTCATTTTTAAGAATCTTTATATAACCAAACTTTCGAATATCATCATATAGCAAAACGTCTTCATCAAAAAAAAATATACCATGTGTATGTTTATTTTTTATACCATTTAGATCTAATCTTCCGCTCATTCCTAAATGAAAAAAAATTGAATTGTTTTTAAAGTTAAATTGTAAAATCTTTCCTTTTCTATATATATCAAGCAAAACTCCTAAGTTTCTTGGATTAGCACTGTTAAATCTATTTATTCGTTGATCAAATATTTTATATTTTTGTAATTTCTGATTTATTAAAGAATTTTTTAAAACCCTTCGTATAGATTCAACTTCGGGTAATTCAGGCATCTAACTTTGCTAAAGCATCTTTTGCAGCAGATTGTTGAGCACTTTTTTTAGATTTTCCATCTCCAGCGCCTATTACCTCATCATTTAATAAAACTTCAGATGAAAAATTTTTATTATGATCAGGTCCGTGTGAACTATCTTGATAAATTACTTTTAACCCCTTTTTAGCAAAGTATTCTTGCAATCTTGTTTTGTAATCTTTTTGTCCAGGATTTAGAGATAGGTCCTTTATGCTTGGATAAATAAATTTTGAAACAAAATCATTTACAGCTTTTAAACCACCATCAAAATATAAAGCAGCAATTAAAGCTTCCAGAGCATCTTCAATAATTGAGTCTTTATATCTTCCTCCGGTAGAATCTTCTGCTGAACCTAAATAAAGATACTTACCAATATTGATTTTTTTTCCTAGCTCAACAAGATAAAACTGATTAACAGCGCTCGATCTAATTTTCGTAAGACTTCCTTCGTCCAATTCTGGATAATTTTCAAATAAATATTCAGTTAGATCGAAATCTAGTATTGCATCACCAAAAAATTCATACCTTTGATTTGATTGTAATTTTGGATAATCGTCAATATATGATTTGTGAGTTAAAGCAATCTTTAAAAATGTTATATTTTTAAATTTATATCCAATATCTTTTTGTAAGTCTTCTAAATTACTCATAACTCTCTAATGGCATCTGAAAACTTCCCTATAAAATCCTTGTTTATAGATTCATTTGTGTAATTAATACCATTCATAATTGCTTCTTGCTTAGATGATCCATGACCAATTGTTACTAAACCATTGACACCTAATAAATAAGATGCATTCGTTTTATCAGGGTTTAATTGATCTTTTACAGGCTTTAATGCTTTTTTAACTGACGGTATGAAGGGTTTAAATAGATTTTTCTTTAAAGAGTCTGAGATGAGATACTGCTGAAGTTTAGCAGTTCCTTCTAAAGTTTTTAATACAACATTACCTGTAAACCCATCAGTAACAAATACATCAACTTTGCTTGTTGCAAAATCTCTACCTTCTACATTTCCAATAAAATTTAAAGAACTTGAATTTAATAATTTAAATGCAGACTTTTCTAGTTCTCTACCTTTAGACTCTTCTTCTCCATTGTTTAATAGTCCTATTTTTGGAGACTCTATATCAAATAAAGCTTCAGCAAGCTTTGACCCCATAACTGCAAATTGAAAAAGGACTTTTGGTTTAACATCTAAACTTGCTCCTGAATCAAGCAATACTACACTTTTGTCAACAGTTGGCAAGACGGATGCAATTGCAGGCCTAATTACACTTTTTTGTTTACCCAAAATTGTAATTGCACTGATTAAAGTTGCTCCAGTAGAACCTGCAGAAAATACTGCTTCAACTTTTTTATCTTTTAACAATTGCATGCATCCATTTATTGATGCTTCTTTTTTGGACCTTACAGCTTTAAGTGGATCTTCGTCCATAGAAATTACTTGTGGAAAATGATAGACAGGTATTTCTGTGGATCCTAGATACGGTTTAATGAGATTTTCATCACCACATAAAACAACATTGACACCATTTTCTTTTGCTTTAATTGCACCTTTAACAATTTCTACAGGTGCTGAATCACCACCCATTGCATCTACGGCAATAGTATTCATAATTTTTTTAGCTTACTTCTGGTTCTTTAACTTGTCGGCCATTATAAGTTCCATCTGTAGGATTAACCCTATGCGACTGTTTTGCGACGCCGGTCTCTGGGTCAACTACAAAATGCGGTTTTGAAACTTTATGAGTTGCTTTTCTACGTCTAGTTCTAGATTTAGACATTTTTTTCTTTGGCACTGCCATAGTTATATTCCTTTCAAACTACAAATCTAGCTGACTTAGAGAAGAAAATGGACTTTCTTTTAAATTTTTTTCTTTATGACTGCAACTTAATTTATTTAAGTTTATCCCACAAAAAGAACAAAGACCCTTACATTTTTTCTCACAAACATAATTTATTTCCATTTTTTCAATAATAATTTCAGAAATAAAAGGTTCTAAATCATAATATTCATCGTCATAATTTATGTCATAATCGTTTTCTTCATTTAAATTCAAGGTTATAAATGATGAACTTTCATCATCGTTATTTGAAATTGTTAAACATCTCCCACAATTTCTCTGATATTTAAAATTAACATAAATTGAAAAAGACAGCCTCCCGTCAAACAGTTCAATTTCTGAATGAAAATTAATTAGCTCATTCTCATCAATAAAATTATTACCGTAATTAATGGGAAATTTACCTTCACTGTCGAAATGTATCTTATCCTTTGAAGAGATCAAGTCAATTGACTTAATCTTGGTATTTAATTTCATTTTAAGGTTTCTCTATGTCGCGTGGTTGCCTGAGTTTTGTTCTCTCTTGATCCAAAAAATCCTTTAGCTGATTAATTTTGCTTTGAATTTCTTCCATTTTTTTATCCACAGCATCTTCAATACTTGCTCTATAAGATTGAGCTTCTAACTCAGTTTGCTTAATTATTGCATTTGCTTCGACTACTGCCTCTTGCAAAACATAAGATTCTTGAATTAACTTTTCGGATTCACGCCTAGCTTCTTCAACAATCTCTTTGGAATCATCCTTTGCCTTGCTTATAAATGACTCCTGCTCTCTAACAATCCACCTTGCTGTTCTTAGTTCAACTGGAATTGTGTCAATGATCTCATCTATATTGTTAATAATTTCTTTTTTATTCACCCTTCCTGTAAGAGAATTCGACTCGAGACTTGCCCTTAAATTTTCTAATTTATCAACTATATCTATTCTGACATTACCCTTTGCAATGTCTTCAAAATTAATTTCTGCTTCAGCCATTGTTCATTCTCTCTAATACATAAGCAGGTACTAAAGACTTGATGTCTCCACCATATGAATGTATTTCTTTCACCATTGAACTTGATAAGTATCCATATTCAGGAGAAGATGGAATAAATATTGTTTCAAACCCTTTTAAAGTTGAGTTAGCTTGTGCCATTTGAAATTCATAGTCAAAATCCGTCATGGCTCTTAATCCTTTAACTATAGCGTTTACTGACTCTGATGAAGCAAAGTCAACTAACAGACCTTCAAAACTTTTTACTTTTACATTCTCTTTTTCTTTACAAATTTGTTCAAGCATTTCTAATCTTTCCTCTGGTGTAAATAAAGAGTTCTTTGAGGGATTAACAACGACTCCAACAATAATCTCACTAAATATTTCAGAACATCTGTTGATAACATCAATATGTCCATTAGTAGGTGGGTCAAATGAACCAGGAATTAAAATTTTCATATTCTCCTCAATATAAGAATTTTACTTTGCCCATAGTTTTTTTCCCTATGTAATTCATAATTTTTTGAAAACTTTATATCCCCAGAGGCTTTATGCCTATGAATAATTAAAAGCCCATGATCGTTTAATATGTTCTCTATGCTTAAAACTTCTTCATTTACTTGATTTGCATCAAGTTCAAAAGGAGGATCATAAAAAATTAGATGATATTTATTAATAGAATTTTGAATAAAAGAATTTACGGGTGAATTTACAATATTAAGATTACTTGACATATTTTCAATGTTTTTCTTAAGTACTAATATGCACTCTTTAGAGAGTTCAACAAATGTAACATAATTTGCTCCCCTACTTAATGCTTCAATGCCTAAGCTTCCAGAACCAGAATATAAATCAAGAACATCTTTTTCTTCAACCATGAACTGAATGGAGTTGAAAATTGCTTCTCTAACTTTACTCATCATTGGTCTTGTATCAGCACTATTAATTGTTTCAATCTTTTTAGATTTGTAAATACCTGCCAAAACTCTCATGTAGTCCCGTCTGCTTGAAAATAATTAGGAAATAATAATTTTGCTTCTTCAAATACTTTATTCGATGAATTTGAACTTTTGATATCATCATAAATATCTTTGGATTGAATAAGTAAACCATAATCAAAACGTAAATCAGCAATTTTTAAGTCAGACCTACCTGATTGGTTTTTACCGGTTACCTTTCCTTCACCCCGAATTTCTAAATCTATCTCTGATAATTTAAATCCATCACTCATTGTTGATATAGCCTCTAATCTTTTAACACCTTCTTCGCTGATAGTGCTGAGAGATTTTTTATTTGTAATATGAAAAATGCACTCTGATTGTTTTTCTCCTCTACCTACTCTTCCTCTGAGCTGGTGCAGTTGATTAAGACCAAATCTTTCTGCACTTTCAATAATCATAAGAGAGGCATTTGGAATGTCTATACCAACCTCTATAACTACAGTAGAGACAAGTATGTCTATAGAGCCATCCTGCATTGATCGCATTATATTTTCTTTTTCCTCATAAGACATCTTTCCATGTAGAAGAACAACCTTGTAATCCGAAAATTTTTTAGAATATTCCAAAAAAACTTTTTCTGCTGCCTGTATATCAGAAGACTCACTCTCTTCTATATAGGGACAAACTACAAATATTTGCGAATCATCATCTAAATGTTTGTAACACATTTCAAAAACTTTCTCATTGTCTTTTTTTAAACCACTATATAAATGTGAAACAATTGGCTTTCTGCCCGGAGGTAATTCATTTATTGAAGATATCTCTAAGTCACCATATATAGATAGAGCAGTAGTTCTTGGTATTGGAGTTGCAGTCATAACAAGTTGGTCGGGAGTTATTTCTGAATCTGATATTAATTTTTTTCTTTGATCAACACCAAATCTCTGTTGCTCGTCAATAATTACGAGACCTAAATTACTAAAGAATACTTTGTCTTGAATTAAGGCATGAGTACCTATATATAATCCAGGCTTACCATCAGATATATTATTCATTACTTCGCTTCTATCTTTGACAGAGGAAGTAAGAAAATTAACCTCTACATCTGAATTTTTTAAAAATGCATTTAATGAATTTAAATGTTGTTCAGCCAATACTTCCGTTGGAGCCATTAGTGCCACTTGGTAACCGGAATTTATTACAGCATATATAGAAATTGCAGCCACAACTGTCTTTCCTGAGCCGACATCGCCTTGAAGAAGTCTTTTCATGGGATAATCATTTTTTAAATCTTCTAGAATCTCTTTATAGGCTTTTGTTTGAGATTCTGTGAGTTGAAATGGTAAGTCTGCAACAAAAGTGTCTATTAATGAATTTTCAAAAATATATTTTGGCCCTTTGTTTTTATTTTTAAATTCAGATTTTAAATTTTCAAATATAGAACGTAAATATATAAATTCATCAAGAGCAAGCCTTTCTCTTGCTTTTTGGAATTCTTCAATGGTTTTAGGGAAATGAATTGATTTAAAACTTTCAGTTCTAGAAAAAATTGAATTTTTATCTACAACCTCACTAGTAAGCATGTCTTCAATTCCAGGTTCAAACTCTTCTTTAGGTGTATCAATGATTGACAATGCGTCTTTTATTGCTTTTCTTATTACACCACTAGATACACCATCAACTTTTGGATATATAGGAATTAAAGATCCCGTCTCGCTCAGTTCATCTATATCAGCAAATTTTTCAATTGTGGGATTTTTAAATTCTATTGATCCAGTTTTTTTAATATCAGGCTTTCCAGAAAGAGCAACATCTTCACCCTCTTTAAATCTCGATTCTATATATTGAGGTCCAAACCACTTTGCTTTTACCAAGCCTGTGCTGTCTTTTATTGAAAGCGTCGTTATCCTTAATCTTGATTTAGTTGTAAATACTGAAACATTACTGATCGTACCAATCATTGTTACTTCTTTTTCAATATCTGATTGATCAATTTGATTTATTGTTTTTATTTTTGATCTATCAATGTGTTTTCTTGGATAAAATCTAATTAAATCGGTAATGGATGATAAATTACTCTTTTTAAGATTTGAATATCTTTTCTCACCAAATCCTTTTAAAGAATCTAACTTTATATTATCTAAGTAACTTAAACTTCTTTCAACCACAATCAAACATTACCTAAAAAGTTTTAAAATGAAAGTACCTACAAATTAATAAATTAGTTATAGTTATAAATGTAATTTAGAGGAAAATATTATGTCAAATAGATGTCAAGTAACTGGAAGAGAGCCAAGATCAGGTAAACATGTATCTTTTTCTCATAAAAGAAACAATCGATGGTTCAAACCAAATATTCAAACTAAAAAATACTGGCTTGAAAGTGAAAACAGGTGGGTAAAGCTTAAAGTTAGTACAAAAGGTAATAAAGTAATAGACAAACGCGGTATTGAGTCTGTTGTTAAAGAAATAAGAAGTAGAGGCGAAAAAGTTTAATGGCTCAGGGTGTTGTAAAATCCTATGATCCAAATACGGGTAATGGAATTATCTTACTAGACACGGACAAATCAGAAGTCTTTCTTGCACCAGGATCCTTAAAGGGATCTATTTTTAGAACTCTAAGACAGGGACAAAGAGTAAATTTCGATATAGAAAATATAGAAGAAGTTTTAACTGTTGTAAATATACGAATCGGACAAGATAAATACTAATTACATTTAATGTCTTTAATTGATCTACAACTTGATAATAAAGAAATAATACAAAAATATTTTAGTGGCCTTTGTTGTGATGATTTCACTTATCCATTTGTGTCTGGTGGCCAATCAAACGCAGATAATGCATTAAATCAGCTAAATATTAATAAGTATGCTACGAAAAGAAACAACGTTTACCCCAAAGATTCCAGAGGTTCATCTTATCTATCCCCCTATATACGACATGGTTTACTTAGTCTTTCAGATGTATGGAAAGCAGTTGAGAAATTTGAATACAAAGATAGAACTAAATTCCAAGATGAGTTGCTTTGGCAAGAATTTGCAAGACATTTATATGCAATAGTTGGTAAAAAATCAAGAAAATATCTAAATTACAAAATAGAAAAACCTCAATCGAATGCAGATATTTATAAAAATATGAATTGTGTATCAACTATCGAAAAAGAATTGGAAAAAACAGGTTATATGGTTAATCAGACAAGAATGTGGTATGCATCTCATAATTCTTTAAGGGTAGGTAACGACTGGAATCAATATGAGGACTATATGTTTCAACATTTATTAGATGGGTCTCGTTTTGCAAACAGGTTAGGATGGCATTGGGTCATGGGATCACAAACAGGAAAGCCATATGGATTTTCCAAATTCCAAGTTGAAAAAAGAGCACCCCAATTATGTAATAATTGTGAATTAAAATATGACTGCCCAATTCAAGAATGGCCGCAAACAAATATTTCTGAAAAATTAAATAATGATTTTAAAATAGATGAAGAAAAAGTTTTCGGTCCAAAAAACATAAGAGAAAATAATAGTACTAAACCATCCTGTGTATGGATTACAGGTGAATCTATCGGAGACAATGATCCAGCAATGATTCATTATCACGAACTACCAGTAATTTTTATATTTGATATAAAGCTGTTAAGTAAATTGCAATTATCAACAAAGAGAATTAATTTTTTACTTGATTGCCTTAAAGAAATTAATAACAAAAGGGAGCTGCAAGTACATTTAACCAATCCAGATGATTATTTACAAAATAAAAATTTTGCATCAACATTTGCACCAGTACCAAAATACAAAAAAATTACAGAAAGAAATATTCCATCTGTAGAATTCCCGGCATTACGACTTGCAGATCCCATTAATTTTTACCCTACAAGTTTCAGTTCATGGAGAAAAAAGATAAAGTTAAATATATGAGAAGATATTTAATTTTTACATTCTTGTTTTTTCACAATTATATTTATATCTATTCAAATGGCAGAATAGGAAAATTTCTACAGGGAAGACCGTGTTTAATTCTTTTCTCAACTGGTGCTAAGACTAATTTGTTAAGAAAAAATGTACTTGTTTTCATGAAAGAAGGTAATGAAATTTGTTTAGTAGCATCTAAAGGTGGAAGTCCTACTAATCCAGGCTGGTATCATAATTTAAAAGCTAACCCTAAATGTGAAATTCAAATTGGAAGAAAGAAATACACTGCAGTCGCTAAAGAAGTCTTTGATGAAGAGCGTGAAGACTGGTGGTCAAAAATGGATTACATGAATAAAGGTGGATATTCCAATTACCAACAAAGAACAAAACGAAAAATACCTGTATTAATTTTAAATTTGTCTTAGTCTATTTTTGCGCCTAAGTCAGTTTTGTAATCTATTTTGAATTTCATCAATGTTTAAAGGCTATTAAAAACTGTTTCTATGATATCTATAGATAAATTATCAACAATTAAGTCAGCTTTATTTAATTCATCTTTTGAAAATATTCCTCTATCAATTGCAACTACAAAAGAACCGGATGCCTTCCCAGATGATATTCCAGGAGGACTGTCTTCAATAACTATATTCTTAGTAGTTTGAAGTTCACTGATCGCTTTATTGTAAATATCTGGATATGGTTTATTTCTTTCAACTTGATCACCTCCTATAACATATGAGAAATAATCAAAAATATTTGCTTTTATTAATTTATTTTTTAATAACTCATAAGGGCTTGCTGAGGCACATGCTGACGTCCATCCCCTGTTGTTTGTCTCCTCGAGTAGTATTTTTGCATCTTGAAACATTAGTTTTTCGTTCAACGTCCCTTCTATAATTTTTCCAAGAGATGCCATAGTTTTCTCAAAATTTTCTAAATCAACATTTTTTGCATAAAAGCTGTGAACCAATCTATCGTCAATACCCACCCATTGTCTAGTTTCCTCTTCAGATATCTCAAGTCCAAAATCACTCAGATGTTCTTTCCATGCTAATCCATATGATGTTTCGGTATCCATTAAAGTGCCATCACAGTCCCAATAAATACCGTTCATAAATTTTTAACCTAATTTGCTTTGTATGTCTTTAGCGCTTTTTAAAGCTACTCCATCTGATCCCTCTGTGCTCCAATGGGTAACACTATTTTTTGCCTCTTCTATCATGTCATTTAAAAGTTCAAACTTACTTTTACCAATATTCTGCCAAAGATATAATGCATGGCTTCCAGGAATTGTATTAACTTCATTTAAATATAAATTTTCACTGTGAAGTAAAAAATCTACTCTTGATATTCCTCTTATTTCAATTTTTTCAACGAATAATGTAAGTATTGTTTTAATTTGAGATTCAATTTCTGAATTAATAGTTGCAGGTAATTCTCTTTTAGATCCTTCTAATCCTCCATTATCAAGATATTTATCGTTGTATGAAAACAATTCAAAACTACTTGTTCTAATTGGTTTTTCAATTTCTGAGAAATCTAAGTTTGGGTATGTCCTAATTCCAATAAGAAGATCGTTAGAGTTTTCAAGTAATTTTTCTACAGTTGCTCCTTGACTGTAAATTTTTGAATTTCTAGAGAGTTTTAAAGCTGTTTCGTAGTCTTCAACAACCTCTACCCCGATAGAGGACCCTCCAAATCTAGGTTTTAAAATATAAGGTCCAGAAAAATTAGGTTTAGTATTTTTGCTAACTAAGTGTTTATCTAAAACAGGTATTCCAATTTCTTTCATTAATGTAAAGAAAACGTACTTATCCATACCTATCTGTGAAGTAGTCAATGAGGGTCCTGTATAATTAATATTTAATAAACTTAATAAACTTTGAAGTGTTCCATCTTCCCCTGGCCCTCCATGACAAGCATTAACTGCTACTTCAAATGAAATTTTTTTCTTTTTTAAATAAAATCCTGGCTCTGAATCATATTTTATCGTTAATTCTTTCTTGAAAATATCGTCATTATCAACAAAATCTATTGATTCTAAGGCATTATTTACCAAATACCATTTATTGTCTTTTGACCAATAAATATTTTTTACATCATATTTATTGGATAAAATCCTGGAAGACTGTAGCCCAGTCAATATAGATATATCATGCTCGTCAGATGGGCCACCAAATATTACGGCAATTGATTCTGTCATATTTTAAGGATGATGATCTGGTAAATCGTTTTCAAATAATACAATATCATTTTCATTCACAACAGAGTTTAGATAAGAAACAGCTAAATCTCTATTTTTAAAATATTTTACTGGAATGTTATTTTCCTCAAATGCAAGTATTAATGGTCCCTTGTTGGTGTAACCAACGATAAGTGCTTCATCAACAACTTCACTTGCATAATGAGCAAATTCATAATTATAACTAAATTGTTCAGAACCTAGCTCGACCATTCCAGGAGTTATAAGATACTTTTTACCAGCACCATTAAAATCTTCTAATGTTTCAAGCGAAGAAATAAATGAAATAGGATTCGAATTAAATGAATTATCTATAATTGTTTGACCCATACTTCCCTGAAGAATAGTTTGACGATGATCAGTTTTTTCTAACTCACCAAGACTTTCAAGATAAGATTTAACATTAAGTTCTAGTGCAACCATAACTCCAACTGATAAGGATATAGATAATTGTAGGATTTTAGGGCCTTCAACATTACCTATAAACTCTCCTCCAATGTAAACACTATGTAATTTATTTTTGTAGTCTACAAAAACTGCAGCTCTTTCAGAAGTCGTAGAGCAATCTATAACCATCTTCTGGGCAGTCCAAAGTCTTGCTTGATTCAACAAAAGTGGATCATCACCATTGATAACTACAGAACCAGTTAAGTCGACTATTTCAGACTTTGCATCAAGTATATTTTCCAAAGTTTTCATTCTTTCAAGGTGAACTGGTGCTATTCCTGTTATTACTGATATGTGAGGTCTGACCCATGAACACATTTCTCTGATCTCTCCAAAACCATAAGTGCCCATTTCAATAATTGAAATTTCGTCATCATTTTTTAGATTTTCATTGATTGCTTTTGCTATACCTAAACGATTATTAAAACTTTCTGGTGTTACAAAAGTTTTATTTTTTTGAGAAAGAATCTGAGACAATATATTTTTAGTTGTAGTTTTTGAGTATGAACCAGTAATTGCAATTATTGGGCCATCAAACTTTTTTAATTCATTTTCTGCATCAATAATAAATTTTTCGGATTTATTTTTTTCATAACCCTTTGTAAACCTTAGAGCTTGGTCATAGACATAAAAAGAAAATAAATTAGCAACTAAGGCAATAAAGTAACCTAAATCCATTGTTAAAGATACAATGGAAATCAAAACTATAAGAATGTAATATATTATATTTAGCCTTTTAAGCCTTTCCGTTAGGTTCACTTTGGTTGTTCTGTATTTAAAATCTAATCCAAATGGTGTTACTAGAGTTAAGACTGATAGTAATAATGCTGGGTATGGTGACCATAAACTTAATAAAGCCAGGATGACAGCAAGAAAAAAATAAAGATTATTAAATGGGACTAACCTAACCCATCTGAAATAAAATTTAGTGACATATCCCGAGATATAATGTTCTCTTTGAGCAATTCTTCCCCACCTTATTGAATTCAAGCATGAACTCAAAGTGAGCAAAATTAAAACAAATATATAAAGTAAATTCATCTTTTTATAATTTCCACTATTTTTTCTGCACTGCTTCTAAGCATATTGTGACCTTCGTCAGGAATTATCGTTAATTCAGAATCACGAATTATACTGCTTGAGTCGATACCAACTTTTACAGGTACCACCAAATCATCTTGTCCATAAATAAGTTCAACTTTTGTAGAGATTTTTGGAAGAATTTCAGTCAAATCATCATTCACTGCCATAACTAATGTATCTTTTAAAACTTTGTTAGCATTTCTATAATCTTCAGAACCATATTTATTTTTTAATTCATCAAGCCTACTGTCACTAATAATATTTAATTTATTAATAAATTTATATAATTTAAAAACAGAAAAACCACTGTTCGGTTTTAATTTTCTAATAAGTGGTGATGCAATAATCACTATTTTTCTGTAATTTTGCATTTGTGAAAGGTGTACTGCTATTCTTCCTCCAAAAGAATGGCCAACAATAACATCAACTGATTCTGGTATTAATTTAATAAGGTACTCAGCATAGCTTCTTGGTGAAAAACTTTTTGTAAATGGTACAGACTTGCCAAATCCAGGTATATCAATAGTTATAAAATCAAAGTGCGTTTCAATCTTGTTAAAATCTTTACCGCTTGTACCCCATCCATGTAAGAAACACACTTTAGGATTCTCTGAATTTACATTGGCAAATGTTAAGTCATCATTCAATATTTTATACGCCATTAGCTAAGTCCTTGCCCAATTGTCTGAATTGCTCTGATTTCCATACCCATCAAAAAGAGTAATGCAAATGACCAATAAAGATGATAATTCACTTTCATTTCGTTTCTGTAAATATAAAGAAATGTCAAAATGAAAAGATTAACAATATTATAAAATAGGCTGAATGAGCCTATTTCATTGTTTTGTGTATAGTAAATAACCACTAAAACTTGTAAGAGCACAGTAGAACAAGACAGCAGGATTAATTTGTTTGAAAAATTAAAAGACAGTTCAAATTTGGAAAAATGAATTGCCAAAAATATCAACCCTACAAAACCACAAATAACAAGGCTTATATAAGAAGGTAATTCTAAAAAATAAAACTCCATATTTTTATTTTAGTAGTTACAAAATTGAGTATTAATAATTATTCAGTTACAGTGAATTAGTAATGGTATACATTCAAAATGATCAAATACAATCAAATGTGCCAAGTGCTTGGTATAGCTCCTTAGAAAATTTTATTGTTAAGGGTAAAAATGCTGAAATCTGGGATTCTGAAGGTAATCGATATTTAGATTATGTAGGAGGATATGCAGTTCTAAACACTGGCCACCTTCATCCAAGAGTTGTTGATAGAGTCAAAAACCAACTTGATAATTTTTCACATTCTTGTTTTGCTTTTGCACCACATGAAAACGCAGTAAGACTATCCGAAGAACTTAATAAAAGGTATCCCATAGATTCTGAAACTAAAACCTTTATGGTCAATAGTGGTGCTGAGGCTGTGGAAAATGCAGTCAAGATTGCAAGATATTATACAAATAAAAAAGCAATTTTATCTTTTAAAGGTGGATTCCACGGAAGAACATACCTTGCAATGGGATTAACAGGAAAGGACAAACCTTACAAAGAAGGTTTTGGACCGTTTCCAGAATTTGTAAAGCATGCTGTTTATCCATATAGTTATAGAGATATTTCAGATGAAGATGCATTGATGAGCGTCAAAGATGTACTCAACAATGAACTTGATCCTAATGACACAGCAGCAATTGTGATTGAAGTTGAACTTGGTGAAGGTGGATATATTCCAGCCTCAAGTAATTTTTTATCACAACTGAGAGATATTTGTGATAAAAATAATATCTTATTAATTTTTGATGAAGTTCAAACAGGTTACGGACGTACTGGAAATATGTTTGGTGCAGAGACTGTCGGTGTAAAACCAGACATTGTTACGTTAGCTAAGGGAATTGCTGGCGGTTTTCCTCTAGCTGCAGTTTTGGGTAAATCAGAAATAATGGATTCTATTCATGAGGCTGGTATAGGAAGTACATTTGGGGCCTCACCTGTGTCTTGTGCTGCAGCATTAGGTGTGTTAGATGCTTTTGATAATGAGGATATTTTAAAAAATGCAAACAAACAAGCAAAGACAATGAATACAGTTTTATCAAGCTTAACGAATGATTTTGATTTTATTGGGGATGTAAGAGGTTACGGACCAATGATTGGTGTTGAAATTGTAAGTGACAAAGAATCTAAAAATCCTAATAAGGAAAAAACTCAAGAAATTATCTCAAACTGTAAAGAAAAAGGTTTACTCCTTGTTTCATGTGGTGAGTTTGGAAATGTAATTAGATTTATGGGCCCTTTAACGACACCGATTGAACAGGTAGAAGAAGCATTAGAAATATTTAGCGAATCTCTAATTTAGTCAGATTCAATATGAGTTAGCTCATGAAGCTGATTTAAGACATCTCCATCTTTTACAGGTTTAAATGGTGCTTTCATTAGCCAAGCGGATACTAAATCTAAAGAGTCTAAATCATTTTTTTCTTTAAAAAACTTCATATACCTAATAGCGTCGATAGTAACCCCTGCACTGTTTGGTGAATCCCATACTTCTAATTGAACTTCTAAATTAAGTGGAGCTCCTCCAAATCCTTTACCTTCAAGCCTAATGAATGCTTTCTTTCTGTCTTCAAGCCACTTTACATAATCAGATGGGCCAATTCTTACATTTTCAGATGAAATGCCTTTTCCTTTATTAGCTACAGAAGTAACTGAAGAAGTTTTACTTGTTCTTTTGGTTTCTAAACGATCTTCTTCAAGCATATTTAGAAAGTCCATATTTCCACCAACATTTAATTGATAGGTATTTTCAAGATTTACACCTCTATCAGAAAATAACTGAGCTAAAACCCTATGAACAATTGTTGCCCCAACTTGACTCTTAATATCATCACCAATAAGAGGGACTCCAGCTTCTCTAAACTTTTGATACCATTCTTTATCTCTAGCTATGAAAACTGGTATACAGTTAATAAATCCTATACCTACGTTAATAGCAGATTGGGCATAAAACTTCACAGCCTCGTCAGATCCTACTGGTAGTAGATTAATAAGTATCTCCGCTCCTGAATCTCTTAATGAATCTTCAAAATTCTCAGAGTCAGGTGAAGTTGTAATAATATCTTTGACGAACTTACCTACTCCATCCTTCACAACTCCTGGCTGAACTATGACATCAGTTTTTGGAACATCAGAAAATTTAATTGTGTTATTTGGTTCAGAAAAAATAGCTTCGCTGAGATCTTTACCAACTTTTGTAGTATTAATATCATATGCTGCGACTACTTCAATATTGGAGACTTTGTATCCCCCTATGACATCAGAGATTAAACCATCTTCATTGTCGGAATTACTATAGTGTACGATTCCTTGAACAAATGAACTAGCACAGTTACCGACGCCTAATATCGCAACTTTTATATTTTTTTCCATTTTTTTACTTTAGCAAATGTGAGTTTTATATTTTTACAAGGTTAATTAAAGAGATGATTAAACCAACTAAAAGAGTTGTAAAGCATTCCAATCACAAAATACATTACAAAAGTTATTATTCCTATAATTTGTAATATTTTTATAAACTTAGTCACTATTACATTTTACAAATATTCAAAATAATATAGATATAATTTATGTATGATTAAAAATTTATCTCCTTCTAGAGCATCTCAATTTAAAACATGTCCAAAGCAATTTAAATATGCAAATGTAGATAAATTAAAAGAGCCAACAAATGAAGTGCAAGCTAAAGGTACAACAGTTCATCAAGCTCTCGAAGACTTGTTTGATTTACCAAAAGAAGAAAGAAATATAGAAAAACTCCATAATTTATTTCGTGAAGCTTGGACAAAAGTAAGAGGCACAGATGAACATCATAATCTTTTTTCTACTGTAGAAGAAGAGAGAGAATGGGGTGTTGATGGTCTAAAGTTGCTCAATAACTATATGACTATTGAGGATCCTACTAGTTTTGATCCACTTGAGAGAGAGCGATGGGTTAGAGGAAGTATAGAAGATTTAAATTTAAGAGGGATTCTCGACAGAATGGATAGAAATCAAAAGGGTGAACTAATAATTGTTGATTACAAAAGTGGTAAAGCTCCAATGGCTAAATATAAAGAACCAAGATTTTTTGCCCTAAAACTATATGCTTTATTGATAAATGAGGAACTTGGAGAAATGCCTGCAGAATTAAAATTAATATATCTCAAAAACTCAACTATTCATACATTAAAAATCAATGAAGAAGACTTAATAGAAGCGAAAAAAGAAATTTTAGAAATCTGGGAAAATATCAAAAAAGCTTATGAGAGTGAT
This sequence comes from uncultured Candidatus Actinomarina sp., assembly GCA_902610815.1. Taxonomy (GTDB): domain Bacteria; phylum Actinomycetota; class Acidimicrobiia; order Actinomarinales; family Actinomarinaceae; genus Actinomarina. Next base: position 102,647 of record CACLXG010000001.1, on the reverse strand, counting down.
GATTTTCCAGCAATTAAAAATACACTCTGTGACTGGTGTTACTATAAACCAATTTGTCCGGTATTTAACGACAACCCTCCTAATACCGAAGAACTAAGAATGATAAATGAATCCATTTCAGATTTAGAAGAAGAAATTGAGGTACTAGATATGTTCAAAAACGAAAATGAAGTTCCAAAAGAAAGTCCAATTGGAAGCAAAGACAAAGAGCAAATTAAAATTCAGATATCAAAATTAGAGGATCAAAAAAATAATATCCAAGCAGAAATAGAAAAACTTTTACGGAAATAAGCCTCTAGTTAGTTTTGCTGCGGCTACTCTCTTTATTCCTTTTATTAGTGCAGCTGTTCTTAAATCACAATTTTGTTTCTGAGAGATAGTCCAAACTTCTTCAAAAGAAGTAATCATTACATCAATTAATTTCTCAAATAACTCAGTTTCTTTCCATAAATAATTTTGTGTATTTTGCACCCATTCAAAGTAGCTTGCAGTTATACCGCCGGCATTAGCTAGGATATCTGGAATTATCATTACGCCATTATCTCTTAAGATTTTATCTGCATTTAAAGTTGTCGGAGAGTTAGCACCTTCAATTAATACATTTGCTTTAATTTTTTCAGCGTTACTAGAGGTAATAACTCCTCCTACAGCTGCAGGTATTAAGACATCACAATCAGTTTCAAGGATTTCCCCATCAAAGTCTTCTCCCCCTGAGAAGCCTTTGACTGATGGACTTTTAGCGATGTGTTTAAAAAGTTCTGGGATATTGAGGCCATCTTTATTCATCACTGCACCGCCCAAATCATTTACTGCAATTACTTTTGCACCCCTTTCATATGAATCTAGGGCTGCATACCTTCCAACATTTCCAAATCCTTGAATTACAACTCTTGAATCTTTATAATTTTTACCTATTTTCTCCATAGCGGCCTGGCCAACAGCTACTGCACCTCTGCCAGTTGATTCCCGTCTAGTTATTGACCCACCAAGAGAAACAGGTTTTCCAGTTACTATCCCAGGCTGAGGTGAGCCAACAAAGTTACTGTATGTGTCCATAATCCATGCCATTGTTTGCTCATCTGTGCCTAAATCAGGAGCAGGTATATCTTTGTCAACACCAATAATTGGTAATAATTCAGCCGTATACCTTCTAGTAACGCGTTGCTTTTCAGCTCGAGTGAGAGGATTGGGATCTATCGCAACTCCACCTTTTGCTCCACCATAAGGTAATCCTACAATTGCAGACTTCCAAGACATAAGAATAGCTAGTGCTGTAACTTCACCTAAATTTACATCTGGTGCGTACCGAATACCACCCTTAGTAGGGCCCATTGATAAAACATGTTGAACTCTATATCCAGTTACTGTCTCAACTTCATCATATTCATCTCTTCTAAATGGAAAAGTCACTACAAGAGACCTTTGAGGTAATTTAAGTCTTTCTCTTATATTTGAATCAAGATTGATTAAATCAGAAACTTCATCATACTGCCTGATGACTTCTTTATACATATGTGAGTCAAAGAGATTATTTTCAACTATCACTAGCTCATCATATATAGGTTTTTGTTAGAAAGATTGTTATTTTATTTTTTTTGTCACACTGCATTTCTAAATTATAAATTATGAAAGAAAAAGAAATACTTAAATTACTTGAAAGATCTGGGATAAAAGCAAATTTTATTTGTTTAGACCATAATGACCGATGTGATTGTCATAGAATATATGATGAAGCAGCATAAGTTATAGGAGAATAAATGAAAGATTTGATCTGGGATATCGCTAAAAGTGGTGAAGAAACTTTAGAAAATACTGAATTGCAATCTATTGAAGAGCCAAAAGAATTGTTTATTGCAAGAGGAGTTTCTCTAGAAGCAAAAGATAGTACTTATAAAATAAATAAATTTGTTGATAATAAAATTGCTCTCGATGTTCAGGAAAAAGGTGCTATAAAAATATCTGATACTGTATTTAATTACTCAAAAAGTTATAAATCAAAAACAATAGATTTAAAAAGATTAATTGATTGGGCTACAAGCAAAAAACTCTCAGAAGATGATATTGAAAATTTGGTAGCACTTTGTGGAAGTACTTTTGTCCCTAAATTGAGGGGCTTAGATGCAGTTGCAGAAAAAAAAGGAATGGATAAACAATTAGCAAGAGATACTTTTATAGAAAAAGTTTGGGATGAAGAGCCTAAATTACAAGTTATTAAAACAAGTAACGATACTGCTCCGGTGTGGGCAAAAGGTTTAAAAGAAATGGAGAGAAGAAAATGAAACAATTGTATGAACTATCAAGAAAATTTCCAAAAGATTGGATCAAAAAAGCACCGAAGGGTAAATTTGGAAATTATGTTCCACACCCAGTGATTACCCAGCGTCTTTTAGAAGTTTGTGGCCCTTTTGATTGGGAAGTAGTTGAGTTGATTAGACAAGAATCTACTGGAGCAGTCGTTGGTTGCTTTGGTAAATTAACCGTAGAAATTGATGGTAAATTAGTCACCGTAACATCTATCGGCGACGTAGAACATGATCAAAAAAATGATGGAAGCAATGCAAAACATGCAGAATCGGATTCTTTCAAGAGATGTGCAATGAAACTTGGGCTTGGATTACATTTATGGGCTGGAGAAGAATATTATCTTGATAAGCAACTTGATAAAAAAGAAATAGGAAAAAAAACTAAACTTCAGTCTGCTTGATCAATTAATTGCCCATTTCTAGCAGTTAATACAAAAGTTGCCGGTCCATCATTGACTAAACCTACATCCATCATGGCTCCAAAGCTTCCAGTTTTTACAGTTACATGCTTAGAAAATTCTTCAACAATTTTTAAAATCATCTTTTCAGCTATTTCTGGAGATTTTGCATTTACAAACGAAGGCCTGTTTCCTTTTAGAAATTTTCCAGCTAATGTAAATTGACTAACAATTAGTATCTTTCCTGAAATATCTATTATTGATTTATTCATTTTCAAATTTTCGTCAGAAAAAACTCTGAAATTTAAAATTTTATTTATCAAAATTTCACTTTCAACTTCAGAATCTTCATCTTCAATACCCCATAAAAGTAAATAACCATTATCAATTTCTGAAATAACGTCTGAATCAACTTTTACGTAAGCACTTTTAACTCTCTGCAAAACAACTTTCATAAACTATAATTTAACAGATGAGGTTAGACAATAAAACAATTCAAATGGCATCTGGACCGAATTATGCAGCGTTAACAACTTTATTTAAGGATGGTGTTCCTCAAACACATGTGATGTGGGTTGATACAGATGGTGAAAATATCTTGATCAATACAGAGATACATAGATTCAAATATAAGAATATTTTAAAAGATCCCAGAGTCACAGTTATGATTTGGAAGCACGATGACCCATTTAAATTCGTTGAAATAAGAGGTGAAGTAATCGGAGAAATTACTGGACAAGATGCGAGAGATAATATTGATAAATTATCACAAAAATATTGGAAGAAACCTTATCCATTTCCAATACAAACCGAAAGAATTGTATTGGTAATAAAACCGAAAAAGGAAGTAATGTTTAATCTAAAAGACGAAGATTTCGAGTAATTTAGTCTTTTTTGTATTCGTAAAATCCTTTGCCAGTTTTTACTCCTAAATCACCTTTGATAACTTTTTCTTCTAAAAACTTTTTTGGTTCATCTTTAGGGTTGCCAGATTCTTCAAATTTTTTCAATTTAGCATAGTAATGTATATCTAATCCAGAATAATCTGAAAGTTCAAATGGCCCCAAAGGATGATTTAACCCTTTTTTAATAGCAAGATCTATATCTTCAAAATCTGCAATCCCTTCATCATAAAGTTCATAAGCTTCATCTACTAGGGCTGCCAACATCCTGTTTACAATAAATCCAGGAGTTTCTTTTTTAAGGACAACCACTGATCTGCCCATATTTTCACTAACAGTTTTAGTACGTTCTAAAACTTCTTTCGACACATTAGATGGATATGAAATTTCAATCAAATCCATTCTTATTGGTGGATAGAAAAAATGCATATTTATAAACCTTTCAGGATGGTCGCAATGTTTTGAAATTTCAGAAGCTTGTATAAAAGAACTATTAGTTGCCATTACAACATCTTGATTCATCAATTTAGAAATTTGTTCAAATATTTCAAGCTTTACATCAAATCTTTCAACTACAGCTTCTATCACAAACGTCTTTTCTTCTATTACATCTTCAAGTGAATAATTAAGGACTAGATTTTCTTTATAGGAATCTAATTTATCTTCAGAGTATATTTTTTTGTCTATTAAGTTTTTGATATTTTCTTCAACAAATTTATATCTATATTCTAAATTTTCTTTATTTTCGTCATAAATATTTGTTTTGTAACCAGCCATCGCAGCTAAAGCTGCTATTTGGCTTCCCATTTGCCCTCCACCAATTACTGCAATTTTTTCGTTCATGTGTGTTTGTTTATTTCACGTCTTGCAATAGATCTTAAGTGTACTTCGTCTGGACCATCAGCAATTCTTAAAGTTCTAACACCTGCTGACATTTTCGCCAATGGAGTATCTTGGGAAACTCCCATAGCTCCATGCGCTTGTATGGCTTTATCAATTACATAGGAGGCAGCTTCAATGACTCCAACTTTTATTGCAGATATTTCAATTTTGGCTTGTTCTTTACCCACATTGTCAATCAACCATGCCGTTTTTAAAGTAAGTAGTCTAGCCTCTTCAATTTTAATTCTTGACCTTGCAATCCAATCCTGTACAACACCATGATCAGATATTTTTGTACCAAAAGTTTCTCTAGACAAAGCTCTCTTTATCATTAATTCAAGTGCTCTCTCAGCCATTCCTATTGTTCTCATACAGTGATGTATTCTTCCGGGCCCTAATCTTGCTTGGGCAATTTTAAAACCCATACCTTCCCCACCTATAATATTTGATTTTGGTACGACAACATTTTCAAAATTTAATTCTGGATGGCCAGTGTACCCGTCATCATAGCCATAAACATGCATCGGTCTGACTATAGTTATCCCTTCTGTATCCATAGGGACAAGCACTTGACTTTGTCTTGTGTGGGGAGGATTTTCAGGATTTGTTATTCCCATAAAAATACATATCTTGGCGCGTGGATTGATTGCATTTGAAGTCCACCATTTTCTTCCATTGATAATATAATTATCTCCATCAGAAACTATTGAACTTGAAATATTCGTTGCATCAGATGAAGCAACATCCGGTTCGGTCATAGCAAAACAAGAACGGATATCTCCATTAAGTAACGGACTTAACCATTGGTCTTTTTGCTCTTGTGTTCCAAATTCTGCAAGTATTTCCATATTTCCAGTATCTGGTGCAGAACAATTAAATACCTCAGGAGCCCACCAAACCTGACCTGTTATTTCTGCTAATGGCGCATAGTCAACATTTGTTAGTCCAGCTCCGTATTCATTGTCGGGTAGAAATAAGTTCCATAAATCTTCTTTTCTTGCTTTTTCTTTTAATTCATCAAGTAATTCAGGAATGTGCAAAGGGTCTCCTGAATCTAATATTGCTTTTTCGTAGTCTTCTTCATTAGGAAAAATATGTTCTTCAAAAAATTTATTCATTTTTTCTTGAAGATCTAATGACTTTTGAGAAAATTTAAAATCCATTGCTTTATTCTATCAATTAACTTGAGACCAAGAGAATTAAATCATAAGATATTTGTTAATGGAATTTTTTAATGAAAAAATAAGAAACTATATAGCTTCCAATCTTGACTTGGATAACCAATTTAAATTTGAAAAATTTAAAGTAGGTAGATCAAACATTACTTTTAAAATTTTTGACGATATGCAAATTTATGTTCTAAGAAGACCTCCGTTTGGAGATAAATTAGAGTCTGCACATAATATGCAACGTGAATACAGAATTATTAGTGAACTGAGTAAAAATAATATAAGAGTTCCAAAACCTATTCTTTTATGCACCGATAGAACAGTTTCAGATGATGATTTTTATATTATGGAATATATTGAAGGTGTAACTATTGCAGATAATGTAATAGCTGAAAATTATTCGAAAAATGATAAAGAAGAAATTACCAATTCATTTATTTCAACACTTGCTGAATTGCATACTTTCGATGTAAAAAATTCTAAATTAAATGATTTAGGAAAACATGAAGACTATGTCTTAAGACAGTTAAACAGATGGACAAAACAATTTAATGCACAAAAAGTAAGAGATATTACCGATTTAGATATTGCTACAAAATTATTATTCGATACTATCCCCACACAACAAAAAGTAAGTATTACTCATGGAGATTATAGATTAGATAATGTTAGGGTAAATAATAACTTAGTTGCAGCAATTGTTGATTGGGAACTCTGTACATTAGGTGATCCATTAGCTGATTTAGGAACTGTGATTGCTTCTTGGTCAAATAAGAATGAAACTGATACTCCGTTTATATATTCTCCCTCATTGAGTGATGGATTCCCAAGTAGGCAAGAAATAATTAATCTATATGAATCTAAATCAGACCTTGATTTAAAAAATATTGAATTCTATGTACGACTTTCTTTTTGGAAACATGCAATGATAATGGAGGGAGTCTACGTAAGGTATTCTCTTGGTTATTATGGTAATGTTGAGAAGAAAGATGTAGATGCATTTGGTCAAAGCACATTAAGTTTTGCAAAAAAAGCATCCAATAAGAATCTACTTAAGGAGATATTTTGAAAGTTATTCCAGCAAATGAACTAGAAAATCATATTGGTGAAGAGGTAGGTGTTTCTGATTGGTTTGAAGTTACACAGGAAAGAATTAATCAATTTGCAGAAGCAACAAATGATCACCAATTTATACATGTTGATCCTGAAATGGCAAAAGCAACTCCATGGGGCACAACAATAGCTCATGGTTTTTTAACATTAAGCTTGCTTACTTACCTTCAAGCTGATATTGGATATATGCCAGAAGGATTTCAGATGGCTATTAATTACGGTTCTGATAAAGTCAGATTTATGGAAGCTGTTCCTGTAAATAGTAAAATCAGAGGTCGTTTTGTTCTTGCAGAAGTTAATTATAAAAAAAATGGAAGATGGCTTTTGAAAACAACTTGCACAATCGAAATTGAAGGTAAAGAAAAACCTGCAGCGGTTGTCGAAGCATTAACTTTATATATTGTAAATGAATAGTAAAAGGAGATATTGATATTCATGAGAGAAGCAGTAATTGTATCAGCAGCAAGAACACCAATAGGTAAAGCCTATAGAGGTGCATTTAATAACACTGCGGCCCCAACCCTAGCCTCTTACTCTATAAAAGAAGCTGTGGAAAGAGCTGGAATCGAGCCAAAAGAGGTTGAAGATGTTGTTTTAGGGTGTGCACAGCAACAAGGCTCACAAGCTATAAATATAGGAAGATTAGCTGGAATTGCAGCTGGGCTTCCTGATAATGTTCCTGGCATGACAATAGACAGGCAATGTTCATCGGGAATGATGGCAATTGCGACTGCATCAAAACAGGTTGTAACAGATAATATGGACGTTGTTGTAGCTGGAGGAGTTGAGTCTATTTCACTCGTACAGACTGCAGAATTTAGAGTGGATATTGATACTAATGTAACTGCTCATGCACAACATGCATACATGCCAATGATTGAGACTGCTGATCATGTTGCTGAAAAATATAATGTAACAAGAGAAAGTCAAGACGAGTACTCCCTACAAAGTCAGCAAAGAACAGCAGCTGCACAAGAAGCAGATCTTTATAAAGACGAAATCATTTCAACTACTACTACTAAGTTAGTTAAAGACAAAGAATCCGGTGAAATTTCTGAACAAGAAGCTATCTTAGAAAAAGATGAAGGCAACAGACCAGAAACAAATTTAGAAGGTCTGTCATCATTAGTCCCAGTGTATGGTGAAGGAAAGTTCATAACTGCAGGAAATGCGTCTCAGTTATCTGATGGATCTGCATCTGTAGTTGTAATGGAATCAAAGGTTGCTGAAAACAAAGGCCTTAATCCCCTAGGTTATTACAGAGGAATGGCAGTTGCAGGTTTAGCACCAGAAGAAATGGGAATTGGGCCAATATATGCTGTTCCTAAATTGCTTGATAAATATAACTTAAGTGTTGATGACATAGGTTTATGGGAACTAAACGAAGCTTTTGCTGTACAAGCTTTGTATTGCAGAGATTATTTAGGTATTGATAATGAAATTTATAATGTAAATGGCGGCTCAATATCTATAGGACATCCATACGGAATGACCGGCGCAAGAATGACAATGCATGCTCTTATGGAAGGTAAACGAAGAGGTGCAAAATATGTAGTTGTCACAATGTGTGTTGGTGGTGGAATGGGTGCTGCTGGATTATTTGAAGTCATATAAATTAACAAGTATTTAAAAGACTTGACATAAAATCTAAACGTATAATTAAATATGAATAAAATTACTGACAAAAACAGTTATTTGGATTCAATTAAAAATAGAAATTTAAAAATTTACCTTATGGGTGAACTCATTAAGGAACCTTTAGATCATCCAATTATTAGACCAAGCATTGAAGCGATGGCTGAAACATATGAACTAGCTGTTAGAGAACCAGAATTGGCATCAGCAACGTCTCCATATACTGGCGAAAAAATAAATAGATTTTTGCATATCGCAGAAAGCAATGAAGATCTATTTTTACAAAATAAAATGCAAAGAAAGCTTGGTCAACTAACAGGTACCTGCTTTCAAAGATGTGTTGGCATGGACGCGTTCAATGCACTTCATTCTGTAACTTTTGAAATTGATGAAAAACACAATACTGAATATCACAAGAATTTTATTAATTTTCTAACTGAAATGCATAAATACAATTTGGTAATTGGTGGTGCAATGACGGACGTTAAAGGTGATAGGTCAAAATTACCACACGAACAAGAAGATGAAGATGTGTATTTAAGAATTGTAAAAAGGACAGAAGATGGTGTTTATGTTAAGGGTGCGAAAGCACATCAGACTGGATGTATAAATTCACACTGGATGGTTGTAATGCCTACCTTGAGACTATCTGATAAAGATACGGACTATGCAATAGTTGGTGCAATTCCAGTTGATGCAGAAGGAATAACCTATATCTATGGTAGACAGTCATGCGATACAAGGAGTATGGAGCCTGGTGAATACGATGTAGGTAATAAATATTTTGCTGGCCAAGAAGCAATGGTAATTTTTGATAATGTATTCATACCAAATGAATACATTTTTATGAATGGTGAGTATGAATTTGCATCTATGTTAGTTGAGAGATTTACAACATATCATAGAAGATCTTATGTATGCAAATCAGGCGTTGGTGATGTACTTATTGGAGCTGCAGCTACTATTGCAGAATACAATGGTGTTGAAGAAGCATCGCATATTAAAGATAAGATTGTTGAAATGAATAAGCTCAATGAAACAATTTATGCTACTGGCATTGCTTCATCACTTCAGGGATCAAGCACTATGTCAGGAAACTTCATTAATGATGATCTTTTGGCAAATGTATGTAAACAACATGTAACAAAAGAAACTTATGAGATTGGACGAATTGCACAAGACCTTGCAGGTGGATTAGTTGGGTCAATGCCTTCAGGAATTGATTTTAATGAGGGTTCAATGTCTGAGGATCTAAAAAAGTATTTAAAAGGAAAAAAAGATATTAACTCAGAAGATCGCGTAAAAATTTTAAGATTGATTGAAAATATGACTTTAGGTAGAAATGCGGTTGCTTATTTAACTGAATCTTTACATGGCGCAGGCTCACCACAAGCACAGAGAGTGCAGATAAGAAGAAAAGTAAATATTGAAGAAAAAAAAGATTTTGCTAAAAAACTATCAGGAATTACAAAGAGGGAAGAATGAAAGCTGTCGTATGTACAAAATTAGGTGAGCCAAATTTATTAGAGATAAAAGAATTGGATAAACCAGCTATTAGTAAGGATGAAGTATTAATTAAAGTTGAAGTTGCTGGAGTCAATTTCCCAGATGCTCTTTTAGTTCAAGGAAAGTACCAAATTGTAATTGATCCACCATTTATTCCGGGTAATGAAGTTTGTGGAATTATTGAAGACAAAGGTGAAAATGTTGATTTCCCTGTTGGAACAAAGGTAATTGGAATTCCTCCAATTGGAGGATTTGCTGAATTCGTTGCTCTAAATAAAAATTTAGTAATTCCAGTTAGCAAAAATTTTAGTTCTTTAGCTGGAGCAAGTCTACCAATCAATTACGGCACTTCTTACTATGCCCTTAAAAGGCGTGCAAATGCACAAAGTGGAGAAACTCTTTTAGTTCTTGGAGCTTCTGGAGGAATTGGTACCGCCTCAATTCAATTAGCAAAAGTTATGGGATTAAAAACTATATGTGCTGTTGGTTCTGAAGATAAAGCCGAATATGTCAAATCTTTGGGTGGAGATGAAATATTACGATACGATCAAGTTGATTTAAAAGAAACAGTAAAAGAATTAACCGACGGCAAAGGTGTAGATATAGTTATAGACCCCGTAGGTGGTGAAATGTCCGAACAGGCGTTAAGAGCAACATCATTTAATGGTAGGTTATTAGTTATTGGATTTGCTAACGGGCAGATTCCAAAAATATCCCTTAATTTAACACTCGTTAAAGGTGTGTCAATTGTTGGTGTATGGTGGGGTCGATGGACAAATACTTATCCACAAGAAACAGCCCAGGATTTTAAAGAATTAGTTTCATATATTGAAAATGAACAACTTAAAATTGTTCCAAAAAATAATTACAAAATAGAAGAAACTTCTATAGCTTTAGAAAACTTTCTGAGTAGAAAAAATATAGGTAAAACTGTTATTAGTGTCTAGTGAGAAGCAAAGTATGGATTCTCGCCAGCGGCATGATCGGTAGCATCAATGATATTTCCTATTTCAGGAACAGCTTCACGTAACGAGGCTTCAATACCTTGAGTGAGTGTAACTTGTGCCATACCACAACCTTGACAACCTCCACCAAGTCTTAGATAAATATCATTTCCTTCAACACCAATCAATTGCGCTGCACCACCGTGGGAAGCAATAGCCGGATTAATTTGATTTTCTAGTACTGCTTGTACTTTCTCAGCCAATTCACCCTTCAACTCTGGAAGATCAGCAGGATTACCAATCATTGCAGGGCTTGGTGTATTAGGGTTGTCCATAGTTAATCCCGGTGCGTCTGGATCTTCAGACATATCTAAGCTTGCACCATCAAATTTATCAATATCTTTAGAAGCAATTATTACAGCTAAATCCCCAAAATCAATTCTCTTGTCATCTGATCTTGCTTGATTTATATCTAGAAAACTAAGATCATAAGTAAATTGATTACCATGTACCCCATCGATTTGTAGGAATAAAGCATATTCCTTATCTCCAGGTTCTTGATCTCTTAGATCAATAATAGTTTTAACCGCTTCATCGCCAATATTAAATTTAAATTCTTCACTCATATATATATATATTTTAACCTATTTGAGATATGTGAGAAATTAATAAATTAAAGTAGCTATATATAATTGACATATGAATAATGTTTTAATTTCATTAAGTGGAAATTGCTCTACTGGCTATAACCTTAAAGATTTAGAATTTGACGAAATAATTGGTGTTGATAATGGTACGGCTCATTTATTTGATAGATCATTGACTCCATCAAAAGTTCTAGGAGACCTAGATTCAATTAAACCTGTTTTATTAAAAAAAGTAGAAAACATGAATATAGATTTAATTCAATATCAAACAAATAAAGATAAAACAGACTTTGAACTTTCTTTGGAAAGTATTAAAAAACCAAAAGAAAAAAATATTTTTATAATAGGAGGGGAAGAAGGTGAAATCGATCATTTGTTTTCTATCTTTTCATTAATAATCAATTATGAATTCGCGACAAATGTAACATGGCTTTACAAGGATAAAACTATTGTTTTCAAAAATAATGTATCCATTTTTCTCAATGAAGGTACAAAATTTAGTATCATACCAATAACAAATTTGAAGTCATTTACTATCTCAGGAGCTAAGTGGAGCTTAGATAAAGAAAATATTGAAGCTGGTAGTTCTAAAACTCTTAGAAATGAATCAGCAAATAGTCAAATAATGATAAGTTGTTCTGAGGGTTTATTTAGCGTAATTTATTAGGACCTTGGAATATCTTTCCAAGCTTTGTCTTTATCTAATTTTGGTTCACTTGGGAGTCCTAAAACCCTTTCAGCAATAATATTTCTCATTATTTCAGATGTCCCACCTTCTATTGAGTTAGCTCTTGATCTTAGAAAAAGACTCTGAGTATCTGTAAAACCAAAAGTCTCATTTTCAAAATTTAATTCAGGTTGGGTCAACTCGTAACCTCTTGGGAATAGTAACGCATCATTACCAAGCATTTCCATACCAAATTCATATGATGCTTTATTGATTTCAGCTTCATATAATTTACTAGTAGAGCCCTCTGGACCAGGTGTACCTTTTTCTCTATTTTCAAATGCTCTAATATTTGTTAACCTCACTGCTTCTTGTTCAATCCAAAGTTTTATTAACTTGTCTCTTGAAACTGGATCATCGAGTTCTTTATCGTTCCAAAGTTGAACTAAATGACCAGGTGCACCACTTCCTCTTTCACGAACATTCCCACCAATTGCAACTCTCTCATTCATTAATATTGCAAGTGAAACTCTCCAACCATCTCCAAGGCTTCCTAAAATGTTTTGCTTTGGAATCTTAACATCAGTAAAATAAACTTCATTAAACTCAGCTTCACCGGTTATTTGTCGAAGTGGCCTAACATCTACACCATCGGATTCCATATCAACTATAAAGAATGTTAATCCCCTATGCTTTGGAACATCTGGATCTGTTCTGGTCACTATTAACCCCCATTTAGCTAAGTGTCCAAGTGTTGTCCAAACTTTTTGACCGTTTACAATGAAGCCATCACCATCATCTACTGCTTTAGTTGATAAACTTGCCAAATCTGATCCTGAACCTGGCTCTGAAAATAATTGGCACCATATTTCTTCGGTGGTGAACATTGGTCTTAAGTATGTTTGAATTTGTTCTGGAGTGCCATACTCAACAATTGTTGGTGCACCCATTCCTATACCAAGAATATTTGCAACTCTGTTTTGTTGAGAGATTCCTTCATTCCTCAAAGTTTCAGTAATTAAAAGTTGATATTTTGGATTCAATCCTAATCCGCCAGCACCTTCTGGAAATTGTACCCAAGCAAGTCCAAGATCAAATTGTTTACCCCAAAATTCTTTAATGTCATCCGTTTGACTTCTGAATTCAATTAGATCATCTAATTTGCTTCTTACTAGCTGTTCTGCATCAGAGTATTTAGTTTCAGTTTTTACCATACGAAATTATACATCAATTTTATCTTATTGATTACCTTGTATGGCTTGCTGAATGATCATTAGCTCATCTTCATTGCTGAGAGGATATGTACCATTTTCAATATTTCTTATTTCTTCAATATTGTCAGCAATATCTTCAGCAGAAGCATTTGTATTTACATATCCTTTATGAGTAATAATTCCAATACGTGCAAAACGTCCAGCAGCAACTCCAAAGATTTCATGACTTGGCTCACATGCCTCTGATGCTAGGTAAGAAACCATAGGTGTAACTAACTCGGAACTAAATAATTTTCCTACATCTTCTGGAAGAAGCGCTTCAGTCATTCTTGTATAAGCTGTAGGAGCTATAACATTTACTTTGATGTTATATTTTGCACCTTCAATTGCTAACACATTAGTTAGGCCAACTATACCCATTTTTGCTGCACCATAATTAGATTGGCCAAAATTACCAAATAAACCAGAAGGTGAAGCTACGTTCACAATCCTTCCATATGCATTTTCTTTCATTACTTTAAAAGCAGGCTGAGAAACATAAAAAGTTCCTTTTAGATGCACATCTATAATTAAAGATAACTCTTCTTCCGACATGTTTGCAAAACTTTTATCTCTTAAGATTCCTGCATTATTTACAATTGCATCAACTGTGCCAAAATTATCAATTGCAGTTTGCACAATAGATTCACCGCCTTCTTTAGTTGCAACAGAATCATAATTAGCAACAGCCTCTCCTCCATTCGCTATAATTTCGTTTACGACTTCATCTGCTGGTGTATTTCCAGATCCAGAACCATCTACTGCACCGCCTAAATCATTAACTACAACTTTTGCACCACGAGAAGCCATGTCAAGAGCGTATGCTTTACCTAGACCATTTCCCCCTCCAGTAACAATTACAGTCTTATTTTCGAATGTAACTTCAGCCACTTTTACACCCCCTCGTACATTGATTCAATTTGATTATGATACATCTCTGCGATAACACTTCTCTTTAGTTTTAGTGTTGGTGTCAACTCGCCACTTGAGTCTGTCCATTCATTTTCAAGAAGAACAAACTTTTTTATTCCTTGTACGTTAGCAACTTGAGAATTAGCTTTATCAACTTGCTCTTGTACTGCTTGAATAACTTTTTCATTTTTGGCCATGTCTTTTATAGAGTATTCAACCCCATTTTCTGAAGCCCATGTTTCAGCTCCACCATCGCCATCAAGAACAATTAGTGCTGATAGAAATTTCTTACCATCTCCCACAACACACACTTGGCCAATTAAAGGATGGGGTTTAACTAAATCCTCAATTTCTACTGGAGCAATATTCTTTCCAGCAGAAGTAATTAAGATTTCTTTTTTTCTCCCGATAATTTTCACATAACCTTCAGAATCTATTTCAGCTAAATCGCCAGTATGTAGCCATCCATCTTCATCAAATGTTTCAGCAGTCTGTTCCTCGGATTTGTAATATCCTTGTGCAACGTGATTACCTTTAATACACAGCTCTCCATCATCCATTACTTTAACTTCTGTACCTGGAATAGGAATCCCAACTTTTCCAATAGGGTTAAGAACACTAGGAACTTCAATACCATCTACTTTTAATTTCTTTACGAAAGATTCTACAGCATTTCCCGGAACCCCTATTGTTGCAGGTCCGGTATCCTCTGTCATGCCGTAAATTTCAGTTACATCTATCCCAATCGCGTGAAACCATCTATGAACATCTTTATTCATTGGTGCAGCAGCTGTTACAAAATACTCTGTATCCATTATGCCTAGACCTTCTTTAAATTTGGAGAACACAAGTTTTGCAAAGAGTTTGTCTTTTATTTTGATACCAAGCGGTACTGATTCTCCTCGTTGTTCATAATCTACTTTTTCTAGTCCATTTGCAATTGCCTTGTCTATGAGGTCTTTTTTAGGATTTTCTTCAATTCTTGCTTGTAAGCCAGCCTTAAACCTTTCCCACACTCTTGGAACTGCTAGAAATACGGAAGGTTTAATTGTAGGTAGAGCGTCTTTCATGTCGTCTAACACGGGGACTGGAAAGATTTGTCCAACTCTATAAATAGACTGATAATGATCTCCTGCTCGTGCTGCTATATGTGCCATTGGCAAATAAGATACAATTCTTGGAAATTTACTTGCAGGAATCATCTGGCCAAACAAGCTCTCTATTGTCCAAAGAACATTTCTGTGGGAAATCATTACACCTTTTGGCTTTCCAGTTGTACCTGAAGTAAATATTAAACATGCTAAAGAATCTGGGGTAACAGTAGAACTAGCTGAATCTAATTTAGAACTATCTTCATCGTTTATGGTTTTACCCTTTTCAATTAATTCTTGATAGCTATGAACATAATCTAAATCTCTTTTATCTTCGTATCCATCCACTAAAACTATTGCTTCTAATTTAGGGCATTGTTCTTTAGCTGCGTTTACCTCTGCAAACAATTCTAAATCACCAACAATTGCAATCTTTGCTTCCATCAAGTTTGCTACATATTCTATTTGAGATGACTTCAACTGCTTATATAAAGTAGATGGTGTTGCACCGCAATAAACTATTCCTAAATCAGAAATATTATGCTCTTTAGTGTTATTTGACATTATAAATGCTGTATCACCAGGCCCTAAACCCAAAGACATTAAACCAGATGCTAAATTTTTTGAAACATCTCTATATTCAGACCAAGAAATAGAATCCCAAGCAGAGTATTCACTATTTGCTGGAGTGTTTAGAGCTGGGTAGTTAGGGTACTCTTCAGCGTTTCTATCTATAAAATCAATGAGTGTTTTTCCTTCGACTGATGCTGTAATTAAATTTTCTTGTGATTTTAAATATTCATGTAGCTTAGACAATATTTCCTCCTATAAAGTAATAATTAAGATTTTAATGAAATATGTAAAATTTCTCTAATTTTATATCAAAATTGTTGCTCTAAAATAGACCATTTACCTTCTTGATCATATGAATCTATTGCATTCATTACTTCAAGAACGTGAAACGGGATGAGTAAATCATTTTTATTTACATTATTTTCAGATATATCTTTTATCATTTGGATAACCCCTAGTCCTCTGTAATAATTATTATCTTTATTCGGTGGAGAATAAACATTCTCCCACTCATATTTTTCTTTATTAAATATTGAAATTTCCCCATCATAATTATTTGGATCAGCAAATTTAATAGATGAAATCTTGCCATAGAATTCCAACTTAGGGTCATAAGGTTTCCATATATCAAAACTAATTTGAAAATCGACAACAACTCCAGATTGAAATTTCAAAAGCGCAATATAGTGTGTATCTACATCAACTTCAATATTGTTATATTTAATATTTGGATTATCAACTTGTCTATTACCAAAAGTTTTTTGTGAAAAAGAAATAACTTCAACAACCGGCCCAAGAATTTTTATAAGTGCTGTTAAGTAATAAGGACCCATATCATACAACGGTCCTCCTCCTTTTTTATAATAAAATTCAGGATTTGGATGCCATCCTTCTACACCGTGTGTTGCAAAGCTTACTGACCCACCAATAATTTCTCCTATTTTTTCAGAAAACACTAGATCCTTTGCTTTTATAAAAGCTGGCCCTAGAAAAGTATCGGGTGCGGAATACAAGTAAAGATTATTTAATTTCATTTGATTTAATAATTTTTTACCTTGATCTGTTGAAAGAGCTACTGGTTTTTCAGAAAACACATGCTTTCCATTTCTTAGTGATTTATAGGAAATGTCAAAATGTGAGGAAGGAGGTGTTAAGTTTACAACAATATCAATTTCGCTATGTAATAATAAATCTTCAACCGAAAGGCTCAGGATTTTATGTTCTTTTGCAAAAGAATTAGATTTTTCATAGTCCTGATCAGCACAAGCTAAAACATTTAAATTTTCTTTGCATTTACTGAATCCAATCATATATTGGCCTGAAATCGCACCACATCCAATTATTCCAATATTCACGTTTACCTAACAGCCCAATTAATGCCTTGAGATATCAACTTTACAACATTTAAATTTTCAAAATCTTTTAAATAATGACCAATTGAACAATAGAAAATTCTGCCGTTTCCCCATTTTTTTGTATATGCAATAGGCATTTCAACTCCATCAATCCATTCGTGATGTTTATTATCAAATTTTGTTGATGCAACTATTTCGACAGAAGGATCATAATGTAAAAAATATTGTTCTGAATGAACTTTAAAATTTTCTAATCCTCTAGTAATTTTATGTTTACTATCTTTGATTATTACTGAATAGTCAACAAAATCTCCTGGATGACAGACAAATTGACTACCAACAAGAAATTGATAATTTGTATTATCTCTAAAAGCATCTCCCATTCCACCATGCCAACCTGCTAATCCAACTCCTGAATAAATTACTTCTTGTAAATTGCCAATCTTTGAGTTTTTTAAATCCCAATTTCCGTCATCAACTATTCCCATTGTCCACACTGGTAAAATGATGTCGTATTTTTCTAATTTATTCTTCTCACCTAAAATATCTAAATCATTAATAATTTCACTTTCAATATCATATTTTTCTATTTCATTTGAAATAAACTTTGAAGTTTCCTGGGGTTCGTGACCTTCCCAACCACCTGCCAAAAAAAGGGCTTTTTTTGTCATCCTTTGATTGACCCTGCAGTTAATCCCCCTGTAATCTGTTTTTGGAAGAATATGAATAATACAGCTATTGGTGTTGCCGCAATCACTGAAGCGGCGGCAATACTTCCCCATTCATTAGCAAAGTCATCCATAAATACTATATTGATTCCAAGTGCAACTGTATAGAGATTTGCATCTTTCAGAAATATTGCTGCAAGTATATAGTCTGAGTAAATGCCTATAAACGTAATAACAAAAAGTACTACGATTATTGGTCTTGATAAGGGAGCTACAATTTTATAAAAAATTTGAAAGTCAGTAGCTCCATCAACTTTTGCAGCTTCATCCAAAGATGTTGGAATAGTGTCCATAAAGCCTTTAATTAACCATGAATTAAAACCAATAGAGCCACCTAAGTAAACCATTATTAAACCAATATGAGTACCTAGGCCTATTAATGGAGCAACATCTCCAATCTGGAAAAATAGTAAATAAATAGCTACGAATGCGAGAAAGGATGGAAACATTTGGACTAAAACCAAAGTAATTAATCCAACTCTTCTGCCCTTAAATTTTAATCGAGCAAAAGCATAAGCAGCAAATGTCCCTAAAAGAACATTTAAAAATCCTGCTATACCAGCAATTTTATAAGTATTAAAAAGCCATTTAAAGTATGGAATTAGTGGATCACCAGTAAGGCTTTGATAATGTTTAGTGGTAAATGTATCTGGAATAAGTTTAGAGTTTTGTAAGTTAGCAAAGTCAGCAAATGAATTAGTGAATACGTATAAAATTGGATATAAAGATATTGTTACAAATAACAAACCAACTAAATGTCTCCAACCAAACTCTCTAAACCAATTTGTAAACTTATAAATTGCCATAAACTCGCTCCAATCTTTTAGAGTATCTAAATGATATTGCTGAAATAAGCAAAACAATAAGAAAAATAATAGTTGTAACACTGGCTGCAAGTCCAAATTGGTAACCTCTTCCACCAGCAATAGCTAAGTCATATGTAAATGAAATTAAAATATCTGTATACCCAACTGCAACATCAGCCCCAACTATAGGCGGGCCTCCACTTGTTAACAAAAATATCAACGTAAAATTATTGAAATTGTATGCAAATGCACCAATAAGTAATGGTGAAATGGCGACTAGTAGTAATGGGAAAGTTATTTTCCAAAATGATTGCCTTGATGTTGCACCATCTACTTTCGCAGCTTCAAGTAGTTCTTTTGGTATTGACTGAAGTGCACCTGTAGTAATAAGAAACATATATGGAAAACCAAGCCAAGTATTCACAAGCAAAACTGCTGCCCTAGAACTTTCTTTGGTTCTAAACCAATTTATAGGCTCAATATTAAGTAATTCATATAAAGGACTAAACCAATCATTGACTAATCCAAAATCAGGATTAAATAGACCTTTAAAAACTAAAATTGAAATAAAACCTGGAATAGCATATGGAAGTATGTAAATGGATCTATAAATTTTTTGAAATTTAAGATTATCTTTGTTTAATGAGACGCTTAAAAGTAAGCCAACAAAAAAAGTTAAAAAAACTGCAAAAAAAGCAAATTGAAAAGTCCATAAAGTTACTATTCTCAGAGGCCCCCTAAATCTTTCATCATCTACTATGCGCTGATAATTCTCAGTACCAACATTAATTCTCCAACCTGGGTCGATTGTTTGACCATTGCATATGAAATTTCCCCTATTTCCTAATGTACATGCTAAATCATTAACATTGTCATATAGTGTGTCAGTTTCGGCACTATATGAATACTTTTGTTGAGCTGATAAAAGCCTTCCACTAGATGCTCCAAATACTGAAATGTTATAAAGTTGTATTCGTGTATTCTTATCTACTAAGAGTGACAGTTCTTGAAGTTGAGAAGAATTAGCTATTTGTTCTTTCCCAGATAAAAGATATAAATTATCTGGAATTAAAATTTCACCATTAGGATTTTTAAATGATGGTTCATGATTAGCAAAGTTAATTTCATTAAATTCATTTTCTTCAACAGCTTTACCGAATAATAAATTTTCATTATCAAGATCTGCAAGAAAATAATATTCCAAATTTTGATCTTGTAAAACATATAAATCAAATTCAATACCTCTTTGATCGTCTTTTGTGTATGTCAGGTCTTCTAGCCTCTCAATTGCTTGTTGTTTAGTTAAAATATGTCCTGTTGACCAATTTGTAAAGGAAACATAAAAACTATAAGCCGCAGGGAAAACTACAAATGATAGAAGAAATATCATTCCTGGTGTTATCCATTTAAGTGGTTTTAATCTATTTGTCGCATATGTAAAATTTACAAGAAGTGTAATGATTGTTGTAATTATTAGTAGAAACCATGATTCAAATGCAATAGTTAATGGCACTAAATAAACTACAAAACCATTAAATATTCCTAAAAATAGATATCGAAATATAGTCGAATACTGCATAACTTAATATATCATATAAAAAATCGGGGCTCATTAAGAGCCCCGATTTTTAAATTATATGTGAATATTTAGCCACCAGCTATGGCATCTCTTACTTGCTGAGCAGCTAATTTCATAGCGTCAGAAGCTGAATTTACAGTTACTCCTGTATCTTCATTAGTTCCATAGTTTTGATCTCTAATTATTAACATTGCATCGCCAACAGGACCCCATACATTACCCATTTCAGGTATATTTGGCATAGGAATACCGTTTGACGCACTATCTGCAAATGCAGCTGCAATTGGATCTTCAGCTTCTACTACAGCAAACAAAGATTTTGTAGCTGGAAGCCTTGGGTCTTCTGCATACATGGCTGCTTGTACCTCAACAGTTGCGAAGAAATCTAAAATAAAGCTTTGAGCTAAAACTTTCTTCTCACTGAATGCTGAAACAAACATTCCTCTTACACCAACGAATGGAGTTGCAGGATTGCCATTAAATGTTGGTATTAAACCAACACCATAATTGACAGCAGCAGCATCATTTCGTGCCCATGGTCCAGTCATCCAAAATAATGAACGGCCTTCTTGGAAGGCTGTCATAGATGCACCATAATCTGTAGAGGCTACTGTTCCATTTTTGACTAAGGAGTCAAGATATTCTGCAGATGCTAATGCAGATGCATTGTCAAGTCCTACATCAGATGGGTCGAAACCACCATCAAACTTAAATATATATCCACCATCAGAAGCAAAGAATGGGTGGTTATGATAAGCGTCTCCGCCTCCACCACCGCCTGGAGCACCAACACATAACTCTGTGCCAGCTTCATCACAAGCTGCTTTTACATCTTCCCAAGTTGATGGAACCCCACCAATTAAGTCTGCATTGTAATACATTGCGATAGCTTCAGTTGCATATGGAAATCCATAAACATCTCCTCCATAACTAAAGCCAGCAATACCAACATCAAATATATCATCTGAAATTGATCCTAAATCGATTGGTGCGACAACACCATTTGCTACTACTTCGCCAACCATGTCATGCGGTCCAACGAACAAGTCTGGTCCCTCACCTGCTGGTCCAGCAGTAAGTACGTCATTTTTAATTGCACCAAAATCATATATTACGACTTCAATATCAACTCCTGCTGCACTTTCATAAGCACCCACTAATGGATCTAATGCAACAGCAATTTTTTCTTCAGCCCAAATTACCAACTTCTCCGGTGGCGGAGCAGTTGTAGCTGGGGCTGCAAGAGTTTCCTGTGGCGCTTCAGTTGTTTCTGGTGCTTCTGAAGTTTCTTCAGCAGCGTCACCTCCACAAGCTACAGCAACCATAGAGAACATCAATAAAAATACGATAAATCGTAATTTATTTGTTTTCATATACTTCCCTTTCGTATATACGTATATCCACTCTTTTATACTCCCTTAAGAATGTCAATGACAACTTTATTGTGTAAATAGAATTTTTTCTAGTTAAATTAAAAAAACTTTACACAAGTGCACAATATCTATTTTTCGTGAAGAATTATGCCTATATCTCCTGAAATTTTAGTGACTTTGATAAGACCATCTTCCAAATTTGCTTCACAGTCTCCATAAATAACGTCAATGCTATGTGCATTGGAAGAGATACTGATGTTATTAGTAGATCTATCACGATTAACAATACAAATAAATGACTCGTCCTGTAAAACTCTTCTAAAAATTACAACATCTTCTTTATAATCTAATAATTCAAATCTTCCGTATTTTAAAATTGGATTAACATTCTTGATTTTCATCATAGTTTTTGTAAATTCAAGAATTGTTTCATTCCACGATTCATCATTACTCCAAGGAAATGGTTCTCTATTGAAAGGATCATCAGCACCCCCTAGCCCAACTTCATCTCCATAATAAATACCTGCTATGCCAGGAAACGTAGCTTGTAAAAATATTGCGCCAAGTATGCCATCCTGATTATTGCCACATCGATTTAAAAATCTTTTTACATCATGAGAACTCAATAGATTCTGACATGAAGAAAGAGCTTCAAAAGAATACATTGAATATAAATTAGCAAGCGAATCGGCAAACTCTTTGTTATTGATTCTTTTAGTTGCAAAATAATCAGTCATAGTTTCTCTAAAAGAGTAATTCATGGTACCGTCAAATCTATCTCCTTGAAGCCACTGAGAAGTATCTCCAAATATTTCAGAAATAAGCAGTACATCTTTTTTAGTTTCATATGCGATTTCTCTAAAATCTTTCCAAAATGAGAAATCTAATTCTTTGGCGACATCCATTCTCCACCCATCAATATCAAAATTTTCAATCCAGTGCTTTGTGACATCAAGAGCCCATTTTCTAGCTCCACTAGATTCAAAATTTACTTTAGGCATATCAGGAACTCCCCACCAAGCTTTAAAAGATGGTTCAACTATTGGGCCATCATCTTCCCTAACTTCAACTGGTACCATGGTTTCTTCAAACGTTTTGTCTAAATATTGTTTATACTCCTCTTGATTTCCATCCCACCCTACTTTGTAAGTATTTGAGTATAAGTGTGGTCTATGAATAAACCTGACAGGATAATCAAATACTGTAAACCAATCCTTATACTTTGACTTTTCTCCATTCTTAACCAAATCTTGAAATGCAAAATGTCTTGGGTGAACATGGTTTAATGAACAGTCTAAGATTATTTTCATGTTTCTTTCATGACAAGATTCAATCAATTCTTTTAAAGCCTCATCACCCCCAAGGGTTGGGTCAACTTTAAAATGATCCCATGCATCATACTTATGTGTGCTAGATGATAAAAAGATTGGATTTAAATAAATTATATTCACTCCAAGAGACTGGATGTGGTCAAGCTTTTGAATTACCCCATATAAATCTCCACCTTGAAAATCTAATCTTGTAGGAATTGATCCCCACTCAACAGTATTTTTTGGATTTATAGAACTGTCTCCATTTGCAAATCTATCGGGAAATATCTGGTACATTACTCCTCCATATACCCAGTCGGGAATTGTATGTCTTTGGAAAGAAGTAGAATCATAAATCCATTTTTCTGAAGGTGATATGAAATTTGCTATACCACTTGTGCCTAGGTAAAGATTTAGTTGTTCATCAGTACTAGCTGCGAAGCTAAATTTTGCTATTGATGATCTGAACTGTACCTGAGTGCCCCAAAAAATGAACCTATCTGTTTCGGCATATTTTCTAAGTTCAATTGGTCTAAAATCTTCATCTTCCAATAGAATCCAAAGTTTTGAAATATTTTTTTGAGAGTGAACTCTAACTCGACCAGTGCCATCTCTCGAAATTGAAAAGTGTTTTTTATCGTTAAAATCAAATCTAAAATCGTAATGACCTAAATGAACATCACCATCGAAAAAATCGATCTTCTGCTTTTCACCCGCATCTATAAATTCTGGACTATGTTCTTCTACCATAAAAATTAATTTACTATTAAATAGACATTATATACTCTATATTTAAAGTCATATGGATATAAATAAAAGTAGTGGATTAATTTTACATCCTACATCTTTACCAAGTAAATACGGTATTGGAGATTTAGGTAAAGAGAGCTATGAATTTATTGACCTTCTCAGCCAATCAGGAACTAAAATATGGCAAGTCCTTCCTTTAGGAATTACAGACAATATAGAATTTTCTCCTTACTCTAGTAAGTCATCTATTTTGGGTAACCCCTACATAGTTTCGTTAGATAACTTAAAGAACCAAATTTATAACGATAACGAATTGGACAAAATAAAACTACCAATCAGTAGTGAAGTAAATTACAAAGCTGTATACAAAAACAAAGATACAATTTTTAACCTTATCTCTGAAAGGGTAAGTGATAGCGACAATGAATATCAAAAATTTTTAGAAAACGATTTAAAAAAAAGACACCTAACCTTTTTAACGTTAAGTGAAGTTTTTGAAAATTCATGGAGTGAGTGGTCAGAAGATTATCAAAATTATTCAGAGGATTTGTTTGATATGGTCTTTCATGAATATAAAAATATCTTTACAAAAAACTTATTTTTACAATTTGAGTTTGATAAGCAATTACAAAATCTAAAATCTTACGCAAATTCAAATAATGTTAAAATACTTGGCGATATTCCAATATATGTGAACCACAACTCTGCAGATGTATGGCTAAACAAACATCTTTTTGATCTAGACGATGCTAATAATATGAGCTTTGTATCAGGTGCAGTTCCAGATGACTTCACAGTAGAAGGTCAAGTGTGGAATACAGCTTTGTACCAATGGGACAACCACAAAGATGAGGGATACAAATATTGGATTGATAAATTAAATTACAATTTACAAAATTATGATTACTTAAGAATTGATCACTTTATTGGTTTTTTCCAATTTTGGGCCATACCATTTGCTGAATCAGCTCTAAATGGCCATTGGAGGAAAGGTCCTTGGGAGACTTTTTTCAATACTGTGTCTCAAGAGGTTGATTTCAATAAATTATTAGCTGAGGATTTAGGTGTAGTTCTTGAAGAGACTGCGAGCATTTTAGAACAATATGTAATCCCAGGCATGAAAGTATTACAACAAAGAATCCCTAATAATAAAATACATGATGAAGTACATCCAAAAAATTGGGATTATAACATTGCAGCATATACAGGCACTCATGATAGTCCTACGGTCAAGCAATGGTTGAATGAAGTTGATGCTGTACAACTTGAATTTTTTTACGATTATAAAAAAGATATTGAATCACAATTTGACTCTGACGTATGGAATTTTATAACACTTGTCTGGGAATCTCCATGTCAGCTAGCAATCACAACAATTCAAGATTTATTAGAACTTGATCATGAAGCAAGATTTAATTTACCGGGAACTCAAGAAGGTAATTGGAAATGGAGAATTCAGGATTTAGATGATTTAATAAAACCTTTAGAGGTTCTAAAAGAGTTAAACAAAGTAAATAAAAGAATTAGTGATTAGACCGAATATACTCAATAACCATTGTTACTTCATTGTCAGTTAGCCTTTGAGCGGGCATTGAACCTTTGCCTTTAGTTATTGTTTGTACCCAGTAAGAATCTGGCATAGATGCGGACTCACTTGCCGCATCTAAAGCAGGACCTACTCTACCCTCAAAATCGCTACCATGACAAGAAGAACATCTAGCTTCATAAACTTCTTCACCAGTGGTATAAGATTGAGCCACATCTGATGAACATGCAATAAACAACATTGCAAAAATTATTAAAAGGGTTCTATTTAAATTACTCTTCTTCAAGTGCAGATTTAAATTCTTTTGTAGATCTTCCCAATGATTTAGCCAATCCAGGAAGTCTTTTTGCACCAAAAAGTAAAAGCAATATTGTCAAAATAATTAAAAGTTCTGGTAAACGTATCATATAATCATTTTAATAGTTTAATTATCTTTATTAAGACCTATAAATTTCTTTTCTATAACCCACATGCCGAGGAATCCAATTACTCCAAATGTAAAAAAGAATACCAAGTCATTACTTTGGCTGGCTGTCGGTAAAATTGGAGATGTATAAATAGGCTCATTAGCTAAGTTATACTCTAAAACTTCATAAAAAGGCCAAATTTTAAATAATGAACCACCAAGAAATCCTATAAGAACACTGATAACAACATCATTATATTTTTTAAAAAGGTACGAAAAAACTCTACTAAATGTAACTAAACCAACTATGCATCCAGCTAAAAATATAGATATAACTGCGGTATCAAAACTATTCAAAGCTTTCAATATAAATTCGTATTTTGATAAAAACACAAGAATAAAAGATCCACTTATACCTGGAAGAATCATTGCAGAAATTGCAATTGCGCCCGACATGAATATATAAAAATTTGTGTTTGGAGTATTAGATGGGGCTTGGAGAGCTATAGATGATGAAATCATAAGTCCTATTAAAAATGAAAGAAAAACGGTACTACTTACTCTCTGAATTTGATAAAAAATTAATATCCCAGAAGCAATTATTAAACCAAAGAAAAATCCCCAAATTTTAAAAGGATGATCATTTAGTAAATAAACAATAAATCTTGAAAGAACCAAAATTGAGGTCAGCATTCCGAAAATTAAAGTAATCAAAAAAGTTCCGTTTATTGCTCTCCAAAATGCCGAAAATTTGAAGGTTACAAGTAACTTCAATGTGTTTGTATTAATAGATTTTATCGAATTTATTAGCTCTTCATAAATACCTGTTATGAAGGCTATTGTTCCACCAGAAACTCCAGGTATAATTTCAGCGATACCCATAAAGACACCTTTTAAATACAAATCAGGTTTAATTTTCATAAATTATTTTGTTTGGGATCTTACTAATCTGAATAAAATTGGTGAGAAAGTTGCTGTTATTACTGCTAAAAGAATTATCTGTTGCTCTAATTCTTTTGAAATTAAATCTAGATGAACACCTATTTCTGCCATTGCAATAATTAGACTAAATCTAGCTGAAAGTAAAAATCCTCCTGCAAGCATATCTCTGAATTTTATCTTTGAGAAAACGAGTAGAAGAGAAGGGATGAACTTAACTCCAACCGCAATCAAGAATAGATACCCAACTTCGACAAAAAATTGTGTTTCAGAAAAAACACTAATGTCATAATTTAATCCAATGTTTATAAAAAAGATAGGTATTAAAAATCCATAAGAAAATCCTTTTAAGCTACTTTCTAAAGTTCCCCTATTCGAAAATGTGAAAGCGAAAATTGTTCCAGCTAAGAATGCACCAAGTATTGGTTCTATATCAAAAAATACTGAAACTCCAACAAGTATCAACATAAGGGCTATAGAACTTCTTATTCCCAACTCATCCGGGTCGTTTCCGTCAAACATTCTAGAAAATAGTTGAGGATTCCACCAAGCAACTCTTCTAATAATTCTTAATAACATGATTACTACTACAAAATAAAGGACGACATTAAGGTTTGAAATAGACAATCCTCCAGCATTTATAAAAGATGCATAAACAGTAGCTGCCAATAAAGTCAATATATCTGCAAGTAAAGCGACCATAAACAAAGTCTGCCCATATTTTGTTTTAATCGTTCCATCACTTCTCAAAATAGTTATCACTATATCAACACTTGTTGTGCACAGAACCAAAGCAAGGAAAATTGGATATCCCAAAGTAGAAATCAAATAAAAAGAAGTTATAACAGTAAGAAGATAGATTGACATTGGGAGCGCTAGAGTTCTTAAACCTTTTTCGCGGAAAGTGTCTAACTCAATTTCAAACCCTGACAAAAACATCAATAGTAAAAAGCCAAGTATTGCAAGACCAGAAATGAATTCTGACGAATCAACCCACCCTAAGACTGGTCCGACTGTAATCCCATAAGCTATCTCAAGTACAATGCCAGGTATCTTTATTCTTTGACCTACGAGTGGCAAGATAAATGCACCTAAGGAAATAATGACTAGGGATACTGCTTCAAACTCTTCCATAAATTAACTTGGTATGTATAAAACAGAAGATTTTGAATTATTAGATATGAATTCTGTTGTTTTCTTACTTTGCCATGATTGGTTTTTCCCATTTCCAATAATTGAAAGGTCAAATTTAGAAGATAAATCAGAAAAGATTTTAGCTTCATTTCCCTCATGATTTACAAAATCTAATTGAACTTCATAAGACAAAGCTAAGTCCTGCATTTTTTCTAAGGAATCGGTGAGCTTTGCAGCATCATCAGATTGCAAAAATTTTGGTTGTGATACGTTGACCGCAATCAAAGAAGCGGATAAAGAAGAAGCTAAATCAAATGCTATAGAATTTGAAGTGTTTTCACCAAAATCATTATTGACAAGTATTCCAATCGTTTTGTAAGGGTATGTTGATTTTGAAAATAGTACAGGGGTCTTAGTTTTATTAGATATGTTTATTAATGATTTAATTTTTGCTTTTGATATTCCTTCTTCGAGAGGATAAAAAATAGTTCCAATAGAGCCTTCTGTAACTATGTTTTCGATATCTTTATTAGAAATTTTATTTTTTAAAGTCATTTCAAACTCTTGATCTTTCAAAATAGCTTTAAAGGTTTCATCTGTTGACTCAAGATTATTATCAAATAAATCTTCTTTGGTTAAAACCATTAAAGAGGTTGCTTTTGTATTTCTAGTGTAAAATTCAGATTCAGATAAATTTTTTAAATTGTCTTTATTTTCCAGAACTACAAGAATATTTTTTCCATATTCTAAAGGATATCTTGATTCCGATCCTGAAAATAAATTAATTACGTTTGAGAATGCACCTGATTGTAAAACGATAGTTACAAGATCACCTGTTTCGATTTCGGTGTCACCATGTGGAATAATTACCTTTCCTTTTCTTAGTAAAGCTCCAACAATGTAATAATCAGATCCAATTTCTTTTAACTTCTTACCTCTAACTGGGCTGTCAGAGCTAATTTCAATTTCTATCGCTTCAGCTCTTCCACCAGCAAATGCTTGTGAAACAACTCTCCTTGGTTCTAAAATATGTTCAAACCTTCTAGCAAGAAGAATATCGGGCTCTACTACTTCTGCTCCAAGATTTTTGTAACTATCAGCATTTGAAGCTTCGTTGACAACTGAAGATAATCTAAAAATATTATTTTGTTTTGCAATTTTTAGTACTTCTAAATTTACTTCATCATTTAATGTAAGCGTTATAACTGCAGTCGTACTTTCTAATCCTGCTTTTTTTAAAACTAAAGATGAAGTTGCATCTCCCTGTATTTTTTCTATTTGCCTATTTGTACTAAAGTTTCTTAATTTATCTTGATCTAAATCAATAACAGATATTGACCATCCAGAACTAATTCTATTTATTAGCTCTTTTGCTTCACCGTGTGCGCCTACAATTATTACTTTCAAGAGTTTTATTATCCTATATTTTCATTTTAGTTAAAGAACTTCTTTGTAAAGCTTTTTATTTAAATAACCATTAAATATGTGCTTTTAAGTCTAAACACTGAATAAAAAGTGAATGACGTCACCATCTTTAACAATATATTCTTTACCTTCAGATCTTAGCTTGCCTGCTTCTTTTGACCCTTTTTCTCCGTTATTTTTAATATAATCATCAAAGGTTACTGTTTCTGCTCTGATAAATCCCCTCTCAAAATCAGTGTGTATTTTACCAGCCGCTTTTGGTGCACTATCTCCAACATTTATTGTCCAAGCACGTACCTCTTTTTCTCCAGCAGTAAAATAAGTCTGTAAACCTAATAATTTGTATCCAGCCCTAGTCAACCTATCAAGGCCAGATTCTTCAAGACCAAGTTCTTTGAGAAATTCAATTTTTTCTTCATTTGCTAATCCAGAAATTTCAGCTTCAAGTTCAGCACATATTGCAACAACTTCTGAACCTTCTTCATTAGCTAAATCATATATATGCTTTAAAAATGGATTACTTTCAAATCCATCTTCATTAACATTCGCAACATACAAAACAGGTTTAATTGTTAGAAGTTGAAAACCTTTTAATAGTTTCTGTTCTTCTTCGTTAAATGAAACTGTTCTTAATGACTTACCTTCCTCAAGAACGGGTAAGATCTTTTCAAGTAAATTTTTTAATGGTAGACCTTCTTTTTGACCTGCTTTTGTGCCTTTTACAGCTTTCTGATACAGATTTTCAACTGTGCTTAAATCGGCAAGAACTAACTCTGTATTAATAATTTCTATATCGTCTTTTGGAGATACCTTTCCAGAGACATGAACGATATCTTCATTTTCAAAAGCTCGAACAACATGGACGATTGCATCAGTTTCTCGAATATTAGTTAAAAACTGATTACCTAAACCTTCCCCTTTGGAAGCTCCTTCAACAAGACCAGCAATGTCTACAAATTCCATTGAAGTGGGAATAATTTCTTTTGGATTTACAATTTTGGCTAATTGACCTAACCGAATGTCATTTACAGGTACAACGCCAATATTTGGTTCAATTGTACAGAAAGGGTAATTTGCAGACTCAATACCAGCCTGTGTTAAAGCATTAAATAGTGTCGACTTTCCTACATTCGGCAGACCTACTATACCGCATTTAAACCCCATATATTATTATCCTTTTTTTTAAATACCTTTGTTTTAAAAGCAAAATACAAATAAATACTTTCAATAAATTAAAGACATATTAAATATAGTGTGTAAATTTATTAAATTTAAGTTTCTATTCTTCATCATTCAATTTATTTGATTAAAGTTTTATATAAGGGGGGATATGAACGAAAAAAATAACAAAAGAACCATTTTTGGCTGGTCAATGTATGATTGGGCCAAATCAGCATATGAAACTACTACTCTTGGGGCTGTTTTACCTGTTTACTTTGTAAGTGTTGTTGTACCAGAAGAAGGCTTTGTCTTCAGAGGTAATGTATATACCGGAGCAGAAGTCTGGGGCTTTGCTATT
This sequence comes from uncultured Candidatus Actinomarina sp., assembly GCA_902610815.1. Lineage (GTDB taxonomy): Bacteria > Actinomycetota > Acidimicrobiia > Actinomarinales > Actinomarinaceae > Actinomarina. Next base: position 71,782 of record CACLXG010000001.1, on the reverse strand, counting down.
GGTTCTGCATTATTCATATTTTTTCTCATAATGCCAACAATTGGTGCAATTGCTGATATGTCTGGTAGCAGAATGAAATTATTTAAGATATTTGCTTATGGAGGTGCTGTTTTTGCATCTTCATTTTACTTTGCAACATCAGGTGATGTCATATTGACATTAGTGATTTACTTTTTAGCTCAATTTGGCGCTACAGGTTCAAATGTTTTTTACGACAGTGTTCTGAAAGATATAACAACCGATGATACTATTGATGCAGTTTCTGCAAGAGGTTATGCACTTGGTTATCTTGGTGGTGGAACCCAGCTAATTTTATCATTCGCAATAATACTACTTGGTCCAGACCTACTCGGGATAGATGCCGCTTTAGCTTCAAGGATAGCAATTTCATTAGCTGGTCTGTGGTGGCTTGTATTTTCAGTATTTAGTTTTTCAAGAATGAACATAGTCGAGACAAGATCAGGTTCTGGAAAAGGTTCTATATCAGAAGCTTATAGTAGGAATTTTACGACTTTGAAAAAAATTAGAAAATTTCCTTTTTTACTTTACTTTTTGGTTGCCTACATATTTTTCTGGGATGGCTTGCAAACATTAATTAATATGTCAGCAGCATTCTTTACAGAAGTTCTGCTTTTGGACCAGACCCAAGTACTGATCGTATTCTTAGTTGTTCAGTTTGTTGCTTACTTTGGTGCAAAACTAGCTGGAAATCTTGCTACTAAAATTGGTCAAAAAAATGTGTTATATTACACAATGTTTTTACTTTTCCTAGTGGGTAATGCTGGTTACATTGTTCCAGAAAAGCAACTAATCCCTGTAATCATCATGGGCATTATTACAGCTATGGGAATGGGTGGACTTCAGTCTGTCAGTAGAAGTGTTTATGCAGCTATGTTGCCAAAGGGTGCTGAGGGAGAATTTATGGGATTCTTTTCAGTCCTCTCTAGATTTTCAGCTATCTGGGGTCCATTAATTTATGCATATGTCAGTGCCTCGACTGGAAACCCAAGGCTTTCGCTTCCAGTCATTACATCTTTTTTCTTAATTGGAGCATTGCTTCTTAGAAAAGTAGATATGGACAAAAGAATTAGCGAAGAGGAGTGGGCTGCTAGTTAGTTTGAATTAATCTTGATAGGTTAAAAAATAAAGCAGATACTGTAATTGGGCCAACACCACCTGGAAATGGTGCTCTTGCACTAATTACCTCACCTATTCCATTTGTGTCGATATCTCCATATGTTTTACCATCAACTGAAGATATTCCAATATCAATAATTGTTGCTCCGTTTTTAAAGAAAGCACTATCGTACATTTTTGCTGAACCTATTGCGGATATAAAAATATCTGCTTCTTTTGTAAATAATTTTTGATTTGTAGTCCTACTGTGAATGATTGAAACATTAGCATTGTAACTTTTTGATGACAAAATTTTAGCCAATGGTGCTGATACCAGCCTTGACCTTCCAGCAATAACTATGTTCTTATCTTCCGTTTGAATATTGTAAAAATTTAATAATTCCAATACTGCAAGTGAAGTTGCTGGTATTAACTTGTATGTATCAGAAAACAAACTTCCAAGATTGTAAGACGTTAATCCGTCTACATCAATATCATAAGGAATACAGTTAATTGCTTCTTCGGGATTCAGATGGCTTGGGAGTGGAAGCTGAATTATTAAGCCATCAGTAGCTTTTGACTCTTCAGATATAACTTCCTCAAAAGTTTCTTGAGAAGTGTTAGTATCTAGTTTTAACCAATTGAATTCTACTCCAAGATCTAATGCTTTTTCTTGTTTACGCGAGACGTATAACAAAGAAGCTGGATTATCTCCCACTGTAATTGCAGTCAGGTGAGGTTTCTTATTATCTTTGCTGTATTCTTGAAAAACATTTTTACTGATTTCATCGAGTTGCTCTGCAACAGGTGCGCCAAAAAGTATTTGTTCCATTTTAATAGTTTAATAATTATGAAACATACTTACTAGATAACTTTATTAAAATAGCGTTGAGAAAAATATGGATATTTCAAAGTTAGATCAAAAAATTAAGCCCTCTGGAACAATGGCTATTTCAAACAAATCAAGAGAATTGAAGTCACAAGGTAAGCCAGTTATTGGATTTGGTGCAGGAGAACCAGACTTTCCCTCCCCAGATTATGTTGTAGATGCGGCAATAAAAGCTGCGGCTGATCCTAAAAATCACAAGTACTCTGCTGCAGCAGGTCTTGAATCGCTAAGACAAATAATTGCAAAAACAACAAAAAATTACTCAGGATTTGAAATTAATTCAGATAATGTAATTGTTTCTAATGGTGGAAAGCAATCAATACTCACTGCATTTTTATCTACATTAGACCCTGGGGATGAAGTCATCATACCTGCTCCTTATTGGACAACTTATCCAGAAGCAGTAAAAATTGCTGGAGGAACTCCTGTCTTTATTGAAACTGAAAAGAGCAATAATTTTAAAGTCACTGTTGAACAATTAGAAAAAAGTAAAACTGAAAAAACAAAAATGTTAGTTTGGTGTTCCCCATCAAATCCTACTGGAGTAGTTTATACAAAAGGAGAGGCTGAAGAAATTTATGAATGGATATTCAAAAACGATTTATGGATTTTATCTGACGAACTTTACGAACACTTAGTTTATGAAGGAGAAACATCTCCTTCACCGGCAATATATGATCCTGAATTAAAAAATACAATTATCGTAAATGGTGTTTCAAAGTCATACTCAATGACAGGATGGAGAGTCGGTTGGTTAATTGGGAATAAAAGTGTAATAGGGCTTGGAAAAAAAATTCAATCTCAGGCAACCTCAAATGTTTCTAACGTGTCTCAATTAGCTGCAGAAGCGGCACTACTTAATGGGCTTGAGGTAACTAATGAAATGAAAAAAGCTTTTAATAGAAGGAGGCTATTTGCAACCGAGAAAATTAAAAGTATTCCAAATCTTAATGTAGTAGAAAGTACTGGTGCCTTTTACTTATTTATTAATGTTAGTTATTACTGTTCTGAACAAAATAATTTGAGCTCTTCTGAAGAATTATGCGAGTGGTTGTTAGAGAATTATTATATAGCGTTTGTACCTGGTGAAGTTTTTGGAACTCCAGGATTTATGAGATTATCCTACGCTCTAAGTGATGAAGATCTTGAAGAAGGCTTAGAGAGACTTGAAGCTGCAATAAAGTCCTTAAATGAATAACATATCAAATTACATTAAAAATCTAACACCAGCTGAAGTTAAATCCAAAAGCTTATTATCTTGGTTAACATTTGATTTAGCAAATACATTATACGCTTTTGTAATTCCTGGTTTATATTTTTCAGTTTGGTTGGTTGAAGAACAAGGCTGGACGGACCAGCAGCAAGGTTGGGCAACATCTTCTGCTATGCTCGTAGTTGCGATTTTAGGACCTTGGTTGGGTATAAAATCTGATAGCTCAAATGGAAAAAAGAAGTATCTACTAGTAACTACATTGATATGTATCTTTGCAGTTTTCTTTCTAGGAACATTTAGTGTTTTAACTTCTGTAATCCTTTTTGTTATTTCTTTAATTGGATTTAATTTAGGATCTGTTGTTTATGATGCTTTAATAACTTCAGTTAGTGATGAAAATAAAAGAGGGGAAATATCAGGACTGGGGGTTGCGTTTGGATATGTGGGTTCATTAATTGGTTTTGGAGTTGCAACAATTTTGGTCAATAATGGCTTCAGCTATATTGAAATATTTAGAGCTGTAGCATTGTTGTTTTTATTATTCTCAATACCTGCATTTTTATTTATAGAAGAAAAAATACTATCTGCTAAAGATTCAAAAGTTAGCGTACTTCAATCATTACAAATAGTATATAAATCATGGCAGCATACAAGAGAATACAAAGGACTCACCAGATTTTTAGTTGGAAGGTTTTTTTACGCTGATGCTATTAATACTTTAATTAGTGGCTTGCTTGCTATATATTTAACTCAAGAAGCTGGATTTTCGGAAGCTGAAAGTCAAGAATTACTTGGGTTAGCAATAATAGTTTCCATAATTGGAGGTTATGTATTTGGTAAAGCTGCAGATATCTATGGACCTAGAAGGCTTATTTTAGTTAGTATTTCTTGTTGGATTATTTCATTATCTTTAGCTATTGTTGCAACAGAATTTAATCAAATGTGGCTTATTTATGTGACTGGAGTGCTAGGAGGATTTAATATTGGTGGAATTTTTGCCGTTGATAGAGTTTTCATGACAAGGCTTTGCCCTGAAGAACACTTAGGAGAATTTTATGGTTTATATTCCACAATTGGGAGATTTGCTACCATTTTAGGTCCATTGTTGTGGGGATTTATAGTGAACAGTTTAAATCTAGGTAGGAATGTTGCAATGGGTTCTTTAATAATCCTCTTGGTGATTTCTTATTTTATTATTAGTGGAGTATCAGATAAAGCTGAGACTTAAAAAAAGAAAAACCTCTTTTTCTTTTTTACTTCGTCTAACTGCTGTCTAGTATTTTTAAGTTTCTCTCTAAGAAAATCAGCTTCTAATTCTGCTTTAGCTGCTCTTTCACGAGCTTCAGCCATTTGTTGACTAGCCTCATGTAAATTACCTAATTGGTTTAAGACTGTATTCCAAGCATCAAGAGGAACAAGAAGGCTACCTTCTTCAGGAGATTGAACATTTTTTTGTGGATCTTCTAATGGCTTTTCCTCTGAAATGCTTTGTTCAGATTTTTGATCCGTATTTTCTTTTTTTAGAAAATTGTACTTTTCTGCCATCCTATCTTCGTAACTACTCATTAATAAAGTCCTCTTTCATAGTATCTAAAGTTGTATTTTTAAAAACAAATCCTTTTTCAAGTAATTTTTTAGGTATTGCTCTTATACTATTTAATCCTAATTGCTCACCTAGTTCCCAGCCAACTGCTATACGCATAATTATTGGAGGTAATGGAGGAGCGAAGTATTTTTTATTCATTGTTTTAGCAATAATTCTTGCAAATTCTTTTTGTTGAAGTGGTTCTGGAGCAGTGCAATTAACTGGTCCGCTAATATCTGAGTTATTTAAACAGAAAATATAAGCAGAGACAAGATCATTGACTGATACCCAGGAAAAATATTGATCCCCCTTTCCAATAGGACCTGATAAATTTAACTTAGACACCAATGTAAAAATTTGTGTTGCTACATTCCCTCGTCCTAAGACAATTCCAGCTCGACACATTACAACTCGTACACCTAGCTTCTTAATTTCATCTAAAGGCCCTTCCCATGCTTCTTCAACAACAAGTTGTAAATACTGACCTCGATTATAAGTAGTCTCCTCAGTAACTACCTCATCTCCATGGTCTCCATATACATCATTTCCAGACGCAGTTATAAATATATTTGGATGATTTTTAGATGATTGATATGCCTGTATAAATGTTTCAGATGCCCATTTTCTTGACCAGTATATTCTGGATTTTCGTTCCTTACTCCATCTTCCACCTGCAAAAGGGAGGAATCCAAAAATATCTTTTGGCGCAATACTTTCACCGGCTAAATGTATTACTGCATCAAGGGATTCGAATTTTTCTTGGTCTATATCTTTTTTAGATGGTCTCCAATAAATTTCATTATCATTTTTAGGCTCTCTTCTTACAAACTTATAAACTTCAAAATCAGATTCATTTAAAGCTTTACAAAGTTTTCTACCAATAAAACCTGATGCACCAGTTACACCTACTTTCATTCTTCTTCACCATAAAAAACAAAGAAGTTTTTTAGAGTCTCTTCTACTTCAGATATATCAGAACCTAAATTTCTTTTAAAGTTTACGGTTACAATGTTGGATTGAATGAAAATTGTATCTATATCGCTTGTCTCTTGAAACAGCTTTAGGGCTAACTGACCACTTACATCGGGTATTAATGATGCTTCTGAGATATTATGAAAAGTCATACCCTCTTGGCCTGAAACAGATCTATTTAAATCAAAAATAACAGTCTTATTTAACTTTGTACTTCTAACTTCAATAATTTGCCCCATTATGAATCTCCAATTACATGAACTCTTATCAAATTTGTTGCAGCCTCAACATTAGGGGGTGTTCCAGCAACAACCACTACTTTATCACCTTTATTATATTTTTTTTCACTAATTAAAAAGTCATTTGCAGATTTCAACATCTCTGAAAAAGTCTCTTTTCGCTCCATTAGATGTTGGTCTACACCCCAAAGTAAATTCATTTGATTCAATGTTTTTTTCTTTGTTGTAAATGTAATAATTTCAGCTTTTGGCCTAAAGTTTGAAATTAACAAGGGTGTTTTACCTGTTTCCGTGAAAGCGATTATCGAAATAGCATCTATTTCATTTGCCACCTGAACTGCAGCCCTTGCTAAAGTAGTAGTTATTGAATCTTCTTTTGAATCTTCTTTTGAAAGCAGGGAAGAGGTATCATTTCTAGAATCTGTTTCAGCACAAATTATAGACATTACTTCAACTACTCTATTTGGATTATCACCAATAGCTGTTTCTGCTGAAAGCATTACTGAATCTGAACCTTCAAGTATTGCATTAGTAATATCTGTAACCTCTGCCCTAGAAGGTCTATAAGAAGTTTTCATTGATTGAAGCATTTCGGTTGCTGTTATAGATATTTTTCCTCTTTTGTTAGCAGCATCTAAAATCTGCTTTTGCACAAATGGAACTTGTTCCAATGGAAGTTGAACTCCTAGGTCTCCTCTTGCCACCATGACTCCATCCGCAATATCTAAGATCTCATCAATATTATCTAAAGCAGTTTTTAATTCTATTTTTGCTATTACTTTTATATCTTTTGGAATGATTTCTTTAACAAGATTTATATCACTTGCATTTCTAACAAATGAAACTGCAACAAAATCAACATCATGTTCTGTTCCAAATTTGAGATGTTCTTTATCTTTTTCTGTTATAGCTGAAACCGAAAGGTTAGAGTCTGGAAATGCTACTCCTTGGTTATCTCTAAGCTCTCCTCCAATTAAAATTAGTGCTTCTAATTTATCCTTTTCTTTTTTAGCTACTTTAAGTACTATTTGCCCATCATCTATAAATACTCTGTCGTCAACATTTACATCCGTCAATAAATTTTCATAATTGATAAAAACAATGTCATTGTTTGATTCAGTTTCAATATTTGTTAGGGTGACTTTTTTACTTTTTTCTAAAAAAGTATTTTCAGATGAAATACCAGTTCGTATTTTGGGTCCTTGAATATCTTGCATTATTGCAACTTGCTTATTAGATTTTTTTGCCCACGATATTACATTTTTATGATCCTCAAGTGTTCCATGTGAGAAGTTTATTCTTAAGACATTAGCTCCAGCATCTATAATCTTGTTAATTTTTGATTCACTAGATAGGCTTGGGCCAACTGTTGCAATAATTTTTGTTTTTCTATCCATATTGATTAAATACTTTAATAGCATGGTATAACAAATTTAAGAATATGAATAGAAAAAATATTATAGGTATCCCAATAAAAAACCTCGAAGAACCAATGTCTAGGCTAGATAGTACATTAGATAAAAGCCAAAGAATTTCCTTGCAGATAGGACTTATTAAAAATTTAGCAGAATGTTTCAGAAGCAAAGACAATGATATATTTTTGATTTCAAATGATTCAGAAATAGAAAAATTAGCAAACCAACTAGAAATTAATTTTTTCAATGCAAAATCAGTAGGTTTGAACAAAGAAGTTATAGAGTTTTCTAAATATTTTAAAAATTACCAAGGCTGGATGATATGTCATTCTGATTTACCTTATGTAACAAAATATTTTGCAAAAACGATGATCCAAGAAATTGAAGGAAGTGAAATCCTAATAGCAAAAAGTAAAGATAGTGGTACTCCATTTATAGCTGGAAGTGTTAGCTTTGATGAGTTCAGATTTGGAGTTAAAAGCTTTGATAAACATTCAAAATATCTTAAGGAAAATAAATTTGAATATAAACAAATTTATAGCACTGAATTTACTTTTGAACTTGATGATGAAAATGACTATCAAAAATTTCTACTTAACCAACCAAGGTGGTTTAAAAAGCTAACAATTTAGCAGCCCCGACCGGATTTGAACCGGCGTTTCTGCCTTGAGAGGGCAGCGTCCTAGGCCTCTAGACGACGGGGCCTCTGCTCGGGGAGAAGGATTTGAACCCTCAACGATGGGACCAGAACCCATTGTGTTGCCAATTACACCATCCCCGAAAGGTAGCAGCCCCGACCGGATTCGAACCGGCGTTTCTGGGTTGAAAACCCAGCGTCCTAGGCCTCTGGACGACGGGGCCGTATAAATATTAAGAATAAAGTATTTTAATTATTAGTTGTTATAATTTTTCGATACTTTGTGCCAATCTTGCAATAGATGTCTCTTTACCAAGTGCAAATATTGACTCAAATAATGGTGGACTAATTTTTGTGCCAGTTACAGCTACTCTTGCAGACTGAAAACCTACTCTTGTTTTTATATCCAATTCTTCTAGGGTCGCTCTCATCGTATCCTCAATAATATTTAAATTAAAGTCATCCAATGCAATAAATTTATTTCTAATAGCATCTAAGTATATTTGAGCCTCTTCAGAATTTACAGACTCCCAATCTTCCTTGTCAATAACAAATGGCTCATCAATGAGAAACTGGACTTGGCCGAAAAGATCGTTCATCGTTTCAATTCTTTCCTGTACAGAAGGAAATATTTTTAACATTCTATCTTTTTCTTCATGAAATAATTCTCTACTAAGTTGATTCTCAATATTTTGCAGTGAATCCTCTTCGAATTTATTTGGTGAAGTTGATCTTATATACTGTCCATTTAACCATAGGAGTTTTTTTTCATCAAAAGTAGCTGAATTTGGTAGTACTTTATTTAAATCAAATTTACTAATTGCAAAATCACTATCAAATAGCTCAATATCATCACCCGGTGACCAGCCAAGTAGGCAAAGATAGTTGAACATTGCATCATTTAATATTCCTTTTTGACGAAATGCTTCAACTGATGTATCCCCATGTCTTTTACTTAGTTTTTTACCGTCTGGACCAAATAATAAAGGTAGATGGCAAAAATTTGGTATTGTTGCATCTAAGGCTTCCATAATCAGTATGTGTTTGGGAGTTGAAGAAAGTATATCCTCTCCCCTTGCAATTATTGTTATTCCATAGTCTATATCATCGACTGTAGAGGCAAGGTGGTATGTCGGGGTATTGTCAGATCTTAAAATGACAAAATCTTCTACATCTGAAGTTTCAAATGACATGTCTCCACGTACAAAATCTTTGAATTCAATTGTTCTATCACTAGGGACTTTGAATCTAATTGCACCATCATCTTTATAAGCAAGGTCTTTTTCTAAGAGTTCATTTGCTACTTCTCTATATCTATCAAACCGTGAAGACTGTTTATAATCACCATGCTCTCCACCAACTTCAACGCCTTCATCCCAATCAAGTCCTAACCATCTTAGATTTTCTAGAATGTCTTGTTGAAACTCTTCAGTGCTACGCTCTATGTCAGTGTCATCAATTCTTACAACAAAAGTGCCTCCATTTGCTTTAGCGTATAGCCAGTTGAATAACGCAGTCCTTGCGTTTCCTATATGAAGGCTGCCAGTAGGTGAAGGGGCAATTCTTAATTTCATATTATTTAACTGGATTTATCAGTGTACCAATAGTCTCTATTTCTATTTTTATTTCATCACCTGGCTGAACTTTAGAGACGCCTTCGGGAGTACCTGTAAGAACAACATCTCCTGGCAATAGGGTCATAATTGATGAAACAAACTCCAAGATTTCACCAACACTAAAAATCATATCTTTAGTATTTCCATCTTGTTTTAGTTCATCATTAACAAAGCATTTAATTCCCAACTCTGGATTCTGCTCAAAATTAGTTTGTATTACGGGACCTAAAGGACAAAAGGTATCAAAACTTTTTGCTCTTGTAAAATTACCATTGAATGTTCCATCTTGTCCTTGTAAAACTCTTTCTGATAAATCGTTAGCAATAGTAAAACCCAGAACACTATCCATCCAATTATCTTTAGTAAGGTTTTTACTGAGTTTTCCAATTACTACAGCTAATTCAGCCTCATGATCAACATGTTGACCTATTGGTGGATATATTATTGATTCACCAGTACCAATTACAGATGTTGAAGGTTTGTTAAAAAACACAGGATTTTTTGGTGCGGTATAATCATGAACTCCTAACTCAACTGCATGTTTTTCATAATTTTTTGCAACAGCTGTTACTTTACTTGGTAAAACTGGTGCTAATAACTGAATTTCATCAATATTATACTTCTCTTCAGTAGGCTCCCAAACAACGAGAGGTGAGCCTTCGTATCGAATAATACCTTCGTCGGTAAGCTCACCATAAAAGATTTCGCCTTCAAACTTAGCTCTTACAATCTTCATTATTCAAGTGTAAAAGTTTTATAAATTATCAGCGTCAATAGTTAAAAATAATTCAGATAAATGTAAACCTTTTATTGTTTCTTTACCAGCTATTAAGAGATTGTCTTTAGTTAGTAAACCGAGAGAGGTTTCACTTATCTCTAAAACTTTTAAGACTTTTTCTATATCACTTTTAGTAGGACCTCTTCCAGCCAAAGATGCCTGATAAATTACTAAATTTGAAATAATTTTTGTAATTAACTTTTTCTTATGATGAGAACTCCAAAAATGTTCATATTTTTTTATTAATTTCAAAGCATAACCACTATCAGGACTTGGTATAGAGAAAATTTCTTCATATGGATTTTTTAGAGAACTATTCAAGTCTTTTTTTCCTTGTGATCTTGGAACAGGCAGATCAGATAGTGTCTGTAATTTGTAATTTGTTTCTTCTAAATTTGGTTGCTGGCTCACTTAATTAATGTTAAATAATTATCAGAATTAGCGTCATTTCCATTTACAATTTCTAGGTATTTTTTTCTAATAGCGTTTGTAACTTCTCCAGGTGATCCGTTTCCTATATTGCTATTGTCAACAGATACAACACCAATAACCTCTGTAGCAGTTCCAGTAAAGAACAGCTCATCAGCACTTAATAAGTCTTTTTTAGAAATATTTTGCTCAGTTACTTCTAAATTTAAATTATTAGCTATTTCAATTACTGTTTTTCTAGTAATCCCACCTAATGCTCCAGTTTCAATAGGAGGTGTGGTTATTTTACTATCCTTAATTAAAAATAAATTCTGTCCACTACCTTCTGCTACAACATCGCCATCACCAAACATGATTGCATCATCATATCCATTGTTTACAGCATCAATTTTCGCAAGTGTTGAATTCATATAACCACCTACCCCTTTTGCTGTAGGTATAAAACTTTCTGGACTGATTCTTTTCCATTTTGAAATACAAACCTTGACACCCTTTTTTCCAGCTTCATCTCCAAGGTAAGCTCCCCAACTCCACGCAGAAATAGAGACACATACAGGAACGTCGCTTGGTAAAAGTCCCATTTCGCCCTCACCAAAAAATACTAGAGGTCTTATGTATGCGGAAGTTAGATTATTTAGATGTACAGAATCTTTAATTGCTTGAGTAATTACATCTTTATCGTATGGGATATTCATGTTATATGCTTTTGCAGAATTGTATAATCTATCTACATGGTCGTTTAGTCTAAAAATAGAAGTACCTTTTGGACATTCCCTAGCCCTAATTCCCTCAAAAACACCGGTACCATAATGCAAGGTATGGGACATAACACTAACTGTTGCATCTTCCCAATTAACAAACTCACCATTCATCCAAATAAGTTTTGACTTTTCCATTATTAATAACAAATAATAGTCCTTTTTATCATTGAAGCTATAAAAAATACTATTATTCAATTGTGAAAAGATTTTTGGCATCAGGATTTGGTGTTGGGCTAGTCTGGCAAAATATTTTTGGCAACAAAAAAGGTGGTGGAACTTTTGCGCCTTTAATTTTCACGGTTCTAGTTTATTTCTTGAATTTAAACGTACTTGAATTATCAATTGTATTCGTATTACTACTCTTAATTTATTTCTATTCAGTTGAAGATTATTATGCTGATGAAGACCCGAGTTGGATCACTTTAGATGAAATTGTAGGAATGAGTTTAGTGTCTTTAGCTTCACCCTCAGAAATGCTACCTCTAATTGCAGGGTTTCTAGTGTTTAGAGCAAGTGATATTTTAAAACAACCAAAATTTGTGTCACAGTTAGAAAATTACCCGGGAAAGCTCGGTGTTCTATATGATGATCTAGGGGCTGGGTTATTAGGTTTACTATCCGCTACGATAGTACATCAAGTTAGTCTTCTAACTCTTTAAGCAATAATTCTTTAGCCATTCCAGGGTTAACAGAACCATTAGATTGTTTCATAAGTTGCCCAACAAGAAAACCAACTAATTTATCTTCACCTGATTTAATTCTTTCGACTATATCTTTATTCTCTTTGATAATCTGACTAATCATTTCTGAGATTTTTTCAGAGTCATTTTCTTGAAATAGATTTTTCTGCTCAGCTACTTTACTTGGAGTAGTGTCTGTAGTTAAGATTTCAGTCAAAATAATTTTCGCAGATGTAAAAGATATCTTATCACTTTTTATTAATTCGATAATTTCTGACAAATAGTCTTCATTAAACCATTCTGGAAGAACTTCAATATTTGCCTTCCTCATTTGTCCCTGAAGCTCCCCTGTAATCCAATTGTATGAAGCTACCGAGTCTTTTGTCTGGTCAAAAATTTTAACATACAATTTTTTAATCCACTCTTCGCTTTTACTTAATATATTTGACTGACTCAAAGAAAGGCCTGTTGTCATTAATTCCTCTCTTTGAGCTTTTGGAAGAAGTGGCATTAGTGTTTCAACTCCTTTAATAAATTCTTCACTTAAAAACATATTGGGAAGATCGGGATCAGAAAAATATCTATAGTCGGCACTACCTTCTTTTGACCTCATTGTGCTAGTTATTTCTTTATTTTCATCCCAATGTCTAGTTTCCTGAACTATTTCAACTCCCTCTTCAAGCGCTTTCGTTTGTCTTTGTATTTCATAATCTATTGCTCTTTCCAATGATCGCAAAGAGTTCATATTTTTTATCTCTACTTTTGTTCCTAGTTCAGTACTATCTTCAGGCGCTACTGATATGTTTGCATCAAATCTTAAATTCCCCTTCTCTAGACGACCTTCTGAAATATTTAAGTCTATCGATAGTTGCCTTAGCTCCTCTATGTAAGCAACAGCTTGTTTTGATGATGAAATCACTGGTTTAGTAACAATCTCGACTAGAGGTACGCCCGAACGATTAAAATCCAGTGCAGTACTGGTTGCGGATTCAATTCTTCCTGATCCACTGTGTGAAGATTTACCTGTATCCTCTTCCATATGAACTCTTTCAATTTGAATATAATCCTTATTTTCATCAATAACAATTTCCAATTCTCCATTAAGTCCAACTGGTAAATCAAATTGAGAAATTTGATAATTTTTTGGTAAATCAGGATAAAAATAATTTTTACGATGAAACATACCTTTACTTGTTATTTCACACCCAGTGCTAAGAGCAAGTAAGGTAATAAATTGTATAGCTTTTTTGTTTGGGACAGGCAAAGCACCCGGTAAGCCTATACAGGTTGGACATAAGCTTATGTTTGGTTCATCAGTATCAACAACTGCACACCTACAAAACATTTTTGTATTTGTATTTAACTCAATATGAGTTTCAATACCAATTGTAGGTTTTAAAGACATTACAACCATCCTTTAGGTTGTCCATCAAACTGAACCTCTTTTTCAATTATTTCTGAAAAATCTAGAAGTGGATTGTCAGATAATGGCTTACTCATTATTTGCACTCCAAGAGGTAGTTTATCTTTACTAAGTCCAGTAGGAATACTTATTGCTGGAAGGCCAGCCAAATTAGCAGGAATTGTGCATAAGTCTGACATGTACATTTCTAATGGATTACTTGTTTTCTCACCAGACTTGAAAGCCTGTGTGGGAGTTGTTGGTGAAATCAAATAATCTACATCTTTAAATGTTTTAGCAAATTCATCTATCATTTCTTTTCTTGCCTGCAAAGCTTTTCCATAATACTCGTCATAATATCCTGCTGATAGTGCATAGGTTCCCAACAAAATTCTTCTTTTAACTTCAGCACCAAATCCTTCGGCTCTGGTATTTTCCATCATTTCATAACTAGTTTTTCCATCTACTCTTAATCCATATCTAACGCCATCAAAACGTGCAAGGTTAGCTGAGCACTCAGCTGGTGCAATTAAATAATAGATACTGATAGAAAGTTTGATTATTGGTATAGAGATCTCTTTAACTTTGTAACCTTTAGATTTAAGAATTTCAACGACTTTATTAACTTCATTTTTAGCTTCATCTGAAATGCCATCTTCCATTAATTCTTTTATCACTCCAATTGTGGCAGTGTTGTCACTTGGAATATCTAATTGGTTATTAATTACAGAAGTAGCATCTCGATTATCTTCACCAGAAATCGAGGAGAAAATGATTCTTGAGTCATCTACTGTTTTTGTAATTGGACCAATTTGATCTAATGATGATGCGAAAGCCACCAAACCAAATCTGGAAACAGTTCCATATGTCGGCTTAAAACCTACTAAACCACAAAAAGATGCTGGCTGTCTTATTGATCCACCAGTATCACTTCCAAGTGCTGCAATTGATGATCTCGCACCAACAGAAGCGGCAGAACCTCCAGAAGACCCTCCGGGAACATAATCTGTGTTCCACGGATTTTTAGTAAGACCAAATGCAGAGTTTTCAGTGGATGAGCCCATCGCAAACTCATCAAGATTTGTTTTACCCGTAAACAAAGTGTTCTGCTCTTTAAGTTTTTCAATTACTGTTGCGTCATATGGAGATGTATAGTTTGACAACATTTTCGAAGAGCATGTAGTTTTATAATTTTTAATATTGATATTGTCTTTAATTGCAATTGGTATTCCATCTAATAAACTAGCTGATTTACCACTGCTGAATCTTTTGTCAGATTCAGCCGCTTTTTTTATATTTTC
The DNA here is from genome assembly GCA_902610815.1 of uncultured Candidatus Actinomarina sp. Taxonomy (GTDB): domain Bacteria; phylum Actinomycetota; class Acidimicrobiia; order Actinomarinales; family Actinomarinaceae; genus Actinomarina. The sequence continues at coordinate 56,749 of CACLXG010000001.1, read as the reverse complement.
TTCTTCAAAAAGTGTTAGATGTGCATGAAGTGCTGCTTCTGAGTTTGCTGCATTTTCAAATACTTTTGAATACAATTCAGATGGTTTTAACTCTTTTTTTGTAAACAGTGAGTTTATTTCTCTAATAGATAAATTTGAAACATCCATAACTATTCCATCGAAGGGGGAACTACGAACTTTCCATCTTTAGACTCTGGAGCATTACTAATTGCCTCATCATGAGTTAATGATTTTTTTACTTCATCCTCTTGTAGTTCTAGTTCTTTTTCTAAAGGGTGTATAAATATTTCTTGTTGTTGAGCGTGAAGTTTTAAATCGCTTAATGCATTTACATGCTCCAAAATAATACTTAAGTCATTGCTCAGACTATCTTGTTCTTCTTTCGATAAATTAATGGAAGCAAGCTTAGCTATATTTTTAATATTGAACTCATTACTCACTTTTTACTCCTAGATAGCCTGAAAGTAATTCATATGATTCTAATAGCTGTTTTTTACTAATATGTTCATTCGTTGCATGTGCTAAAAGTGGATTACCCGGTCCAAAATTTACACAAGGAATTTTGTGTTCGAAAAATCGTGCGATATCTGTCCATGCTTGCTTTGGCTGAACCACTGCCCCTGTCTTCTTTATAAACTCGTTTATTTTTTCTTCTGATTTATTAGGCATAGCTCCATTTGAAGTGTTTAATATTTCTACATCAACATTATCAGAAAATAGGTCATTAATATAACTACTTGCTTCAGATCCATTCAGTTCTGGTGAGTATCTAAAGTTTAAATTTAACTTCAATGTTTCTGGAATAACATTATTTGCAATGCCAGAAGAAATTTTAGTAATTGACATCACTTCTTTAAAATTTAAACCGTCTATTTCAAGTTCGTTAATTTCATTCTCTTCTACTAACTTAATTACATCTTTAACTTTGTATATAGGGTTGTCTCCAACCCAAGGCCTGGCCGAATGTGCCGCTTTGCCACTTATTGTTAAAGTAGCATTTAAAGCACCTAAGCAACCTAATTGAATTTCATTATCAGTTGGTTCTAAAATTATTGCGAAGTCAATATCAAAATCACTTAAAAGCTCTGGCATAATTATATTTAATCCATTGTCTTCATATGAACTTTCCTCTGCTGTATAAAAGACTCCAACTATTTCAGAAGAATTTTCGATTAAAGAATGTAAGATGATTGCAATACCACCTTTCATATCAACAGATCCTCTCCCGCCAATTAAATCATCGTTATCAAATTCATATTGTTGATTAGGAACGATAGGAACGGTGTCAACGTGACCAACTAGTGCAATTTTTTTACTTGATTCGCTAGGAACAGCTACTATTCCACCATCATTTCTTTTAATTTCACCTTGAAAATTATTACCTTCTAAAAATGTTTCAATAAAATCTAAAATATTATCTTCTTTGCCAGTTTCAGATTCAATAGAAATGAGCTTTAAAAAAGTATCAACTAAGTTCAAACTTCAACTCCAAAAGTTCTCAATGCATCAGTAAGTGAAGTTTTTTCATCAGTAGATTCTTTTCTTTTTCCAATTACTAAAGCACAAGGAGTGTTAAATACACCGCTTGGAAATTCTTTTGGCCTTGTTCCAGGAATGACAACAGAATTTTCATCAACTACACCCTTAACCTCAACTGGCTCTTTACCTGTTACATCAATAATTGGTGTAGAGGCAGTAAGAGTAACATTTGCACCTATTACTGCTCCTTTTTTTATTCTGACGCCTTCAACAATAATTGAACGTGAACCAATAAATGCTCCGTCTTCAACAACCACCGGCATCGCTCCGGCAGGTTCCAGTACTCCACCAATACCAACTCCACCTGAAAGATGAACATTTTTTCCTATTTGAGCACAAGAACCTACAGTCGCCCAGGTATCAACCATAGTTCCTGAACCTACATATGCTCCAATATTGACAAAGCCAGGCATGACAACAACTCCTGGTTCACAAAATGCACCATACCTAACTACTCCAGGAGGGACAACTCTAATGCCCAGTTCTTTGTAATTCTTTTTAGGCTCTAACTTGTCATAATAAATTAAGTCATTTGCACTAATTTCTTTTAAATTTCTTATTGAAAAAAATAATAAAATAGCATCTCTTACCCATTCATTAAGCAACCACAGGTTATCTTTATTGCTTGCTACTCTAATATTTCCTTTGTCGAGTTCTTGAATTGTAAACTCAATTACTGACAAATCATTTTCAGATATGTTATTAGGATCAATATTTTTTATTTGCTCTTCTAAATTTTCTATTTTCACTTTGGTCTCTTTTTATTTCTTAGATATTATTTTAATGTATGACTAAACAGACTTACAGATTTATTATTCTTTTATTAACTGGCTTGTTAGCATTGGTAATTACATGGGGAGTAACATTTTCACAAGACAACAGTGAAGAACTAGTTTTGCCAAATTCACTTGAAAATATTTATCCCTTACCATACGATCAAGTTCCTCAACAAGCTTCTATAGAAATAGACTTGCCTGTTGGTTATCAGTTAACTTTAATAGTTGATAACTATATTATTCCTCAATCAGAAATTCAGTATGTTGAAGCAACTGGTGTATATTCATGGAGGCCTGGACCAAATAAAACTTTTGAGACGTGGAATCCGGGAAAACATACTGTAAGGATTAGCTGGGATACAATTACAGGCTTACCTGATTTTGGTGAATATGAGTGGGAGTTTACTACTTACTAATTAACTTTGAAAAATCTGACTCTGTCAAAGTTTCTACATTCAATTTTTTGGCTTTATCTAACTTTGATCCTGCTTTTTCACCATATACTAAATAGTTAGTATTTTTGGAAACAGATGAAGTTACGATTCCTCCAAGATCTTCAATAAACTTTGTGGCCTGTTGTCTTGTATATTGACTTAATGTTCCAGTAAGCACAAACGTTTTTCCTTTTAATTGTCCTGAAGAAGTTTCTACAAGGGTGTTTATTTTAAAACCTATTTTTGATAAGTTTTCTATTAATCTTTTGTTTGTCTTTTCTAAATACCATTCAGATAAAGAATTTATGACACTATCTGAAATACCATGAATATTTTGTAAATCAGTCTGATTTGCTTTAAAAACATTCTCAACTGAACCAAAAGAATTTACCAATAATTTGGCTGTTTGCTTTCCTACAAATCTAATTCCAAGTGCAGCTAATAACCTAGAAGGTTCAGCATCAATAGATTCTTTTATTGCATTTAGTAGATTGATAGTTTTCTTCTCTTTCCATTGAGGAAGATTTATTAACTGATCATAATTTAAATTGTATAAATCTTCGAAATTTGTAATAAGATTTTCATTCAATAAAGTCTCCACAGTCTCTTTTCCCAACCCGTCTATATCAAGACCAGATTTAGATCCAAAGAATATCAAAGCCTCTTTACTTGCAATTTTGCATTTTTCCTTACCTGCGCACCGTGGAACTTTCTCATCATTGACAAATTCAATTGAATATTCTTCACACAAGCATTTCTTCTGCAAAGACCATATTTTTGAAGAACTATCTCTTCTTTCAGGAATAGAAGATACTACTTCTGGAATAACATCTCCTGCACGTCTAACAATTACATAGTCATTTATTCTTAAGTCTTTTCTCTTAATCTCATCGGGGTTGTGTAAAGTAGCAAATGATACAAGTGCACCACCGACATTTACTGGCTTCAGAACGGCAACTGGAGTAATTGCTCCCGTCCTTCCAACTTGTAATTTTATGTCTAACAACTGAGTTGTCTGTTCTTCAGCTGAAAACTTAAAAGCAATTGCCCACCTCGGAGCTTTTGATGTAAAACCTAATTCATCCTGAGTGATTGATGAATTTACTTTTAAAACAGCACCGTCTATTTGATAATTAAAACTATTTCTATTTTCTTCAATTCTCTTAAGTTCTGACTCAACATTTTTTATGTCTTTGGTCACAGTTACTTCATTAGTACTAAATCCTAAATCTTTTAAAAATTCGATTTGATCAGAGTAACTGTCAATTGCTTGACGATCGTGTTCAATTAATTGGTAGGCAAGAAGTCTTAAATCTCTCTTGGCTGTTATGTTAGAGTCTTTTTGCCTCAATGAACCAGCAGCTGCATTTCTTGCGTTGATAAACACAGAAGTGCCTTCATATCTTAACTCTTTAAGTTCTTTTACTTGCTCAGCTGTCATATCTTTTTTATCAAGCTGGGAAAGATGGTCTAACTTTCTTTGATCTTTAATTTTTTGATTGTTTAATTGTTCAAAACTTTCTGTAGGCATGAATATCTCTCCCCTTACTTCTATTTCTCCCTTGATATTTTGTTTTAATTTGAGTGGAATATTCATGATAGTTTTTATGTTGTGAGTGACGTCTTCCCCTACAAAACCATCTCCTCGAGTTAGCCCCTTTACGAGCAAACCATCTTTATAAATTAAAGATATTGCAAGGCCATCTATTTTTGGTTCTACTGTCAAAGGAAATATCTTATTATCCGTTAATTTCTCTATTTTTTGAATCCATTTTGTAATGTTTTGGATACTTTCTGAATTGTCTAAACTATACATTCTTTGCTTATGAGTTATTTGCTCAAAAACATTATCAGGTGTACCTGTTACCCGTTGTGTAGGAGAATATTCATAAACTAATTCTGGGTTTTCTAATTCGATTTTTTTTAAATCATTAAATATCTTATCGTACTCACCATCTGACATTATTGGTTTATTTAATACATAATATGCATGTTCAGCATCTGTCAGCTTTTCAATTAAATTATTAACATCTTTACTATTCATAAACGTCTTCTAAAACTTTAGAGGTAATTCTTCCTCCCCCAACAAGTTTTGTTCCATTATAGATAACTCCAAATTGTCCAGGAGCTACACCCATGGTTGGTGTTTTTAAGATTACTTGAAAAGTAGATTCATCTATTTTTTCAATTGTACATGGGGCATCTTCTGAGTTATAACGAGTTTGAATCGATAAATTTTCATACTCAACTCCATTAACAAAGGTGGCTTCATCTAAGACAAATTTTTTGGTAGTAAGCTCGTCCTTGCTTCCAATATAAATTTTATTATTTTCTACATCTATTTTTGTTACATATTTAGCTTCACCTTGACCTCCTGGAACTCCTTTTCTTTGTCCGATTGTATAAGCATGTATACCTCCATGAGTACCCATTTCGTTTTCATTTTTGTCCACTATTAAACCTTTTGATGAAACATCTATTCTTTTGCTTACAAAATTTCTGTAATCCTTTTTTCCAACAAAACATATATCTTGGCTATCTTTTTTAAAAGCAGTCTTTAAGCCTAGAGATGCAGCTATTTGCCTGACTTCTGGCTTTGAAATAGTGCCAAGCGGAAACTCTATATTTTCTAATTTTTGAGAATCTAGCATGTGTAAAACATAAGATTGGTCTTTATCCAAATAATCTGCCTTATGAAGTTCATATATATTATTGTTTTTTACGATCTTTGCATAATGACCTGTAGCTACTTTTTCACAATTTAATTTGTTGGCTTGATCTATAAAATGATCGAACTTAACGGATCTATTACACTCTACACATGGATTTGGAGTCAAGCCCTGTGCATACATGTCCACAAAGTTGTCGATAACATTTTCTGAGAAAGAAGCTGTATAGTCTAGTACATAATATGGAATTTCTAATTTAGCAGCTACTTTTCGAGCGTCTTCAGAATCTGCAGATGTGCAACAACCTGTTTCAGGCATTTCACCATTAGGTCCTTCCCAAAGCTTCATAGTTACACCAATTACTTCATGCCCTTGTGACTTTAAAAGACCTGCAACTACTGATGAATCAACTCCACCACTCATTGCAACTAAAATCCTCATGACAGTTCCTTTATAGTCTTTTTAACAATTTCAGCACACTTTAATCCATCACCCTTTTGTGTATTCCAACCAAAGCTGAATCTAAGATGATTATTAATAACTTGTTCGTCAACTTTCATAGCTTTTAAGACATGGGATGGTTTTTGTGCGCCACTAGCACATGCGGAGCCCCTTGAGACTCCCATCCCATTTAAATCTAAAGCTACCATTAATGTTTCTGAATTTATATCTTTGAATTGTATATTAGATATATGACACAATCTCTCTACATTTTCTCCAACTACTCTTAATTCAATATTCTCTTTAAGGTTATTTTCAAATATTGTTTTTTCATTTTCAATTAATTCGACATCTTTATCTAAATTGTTTTGTTGTTCTTTAAGAGCTGCAGCTAATCCAGCAACACCAGATACATTTACTGTGCCTGCTCTTCTTTCAAGTTCTTGTTTTCCACCATGCAAGAAGCTTGGAATCTTATATCCTGTCTTTAAAAACATAACTCCAATACCTTTAGGTCCACCAATTTTGTGTCCTGAAATGGCGGCACTTTCAATTCCAAGATTATGAAAGTTTAATTTTTTGGTAGCAACTGCTTGTACTACATCTGAATGAAATAATGTATTTGGATTGATATCCTTAACTATTTTTGACATTTCTTGAATAGGTTGGACAACTCCTGTTTCATTATTTGCGTACATTACTGAAGCAATTAGAGTATTTGAATTAATAGACTTCCTAAATTCATCAATATTTGTGATTCCTTCACCGTCGCATGAAACAAAATTAACATTAAATCCTTTGCTATGAATATTTTCTGCAGAAGCTAAAACCGCTTCATGTTCGATCTGAGTCGTTGTTAGCTCAGCCGTAGTGTCTTTGTCTATATAAGGTGTTTTAATTATCCAATTATCAGCTTCAGTTCCACCACTGGTAAAAGTAATCTCATTTGGAGCAGCACTAAAGCAGCTGGCAATAAATTCCCTGGAATCCTCTAGAATATTTTTTGCTTTCCTTGAAAGCGCATGACCGCCAGAAGAGTTTGCATAAGCATCCATTTCAGTCTTTTTATATGCCTCAAAAGCAACCTCACGCATAGGTGTTGTTGCTGCATGATCTAAATATATATAATCATTTTTATTCATATATATTTATTTTACTTATGAACTAATATTGTTTAACAAGCAATGAGTAAAAGAATTGAAGTTTCAACAATCATTAACAAACCTATTGAAGTGGTTTGGGATGAGGTAAAAATTATGAAAAATCACGTCAATTGGATGCAGGATGCAGCCAAAATTGACTTTCTATCTGAAAATGAAGCTGGAATTGATACAAAAATGAAAGTTTTAACAAAAGTTGGACCTTTTTCTCTGAATGATATTATTACTGTTACAACTTGGGAAGATATGAACAGTATAGGTGTAGTACATGAGGGAATTGTTACTGGAGAAGGAGCATTTTATTTGAGTAAAAATGATGAGAACTCCACAAAATTTGAATGGATTGAATATTTAAAAGCTCCATATTATCTTGGAGGCCCAATTGCGGAGTTTTTTGGGGGATTTGTATTAAAAATTATTTGGAAAAAAAACTTAATGAATCTAAAAAATATTTTGGAAAAATGAAAAAAGTTATTTTTCTTTTTTTAGTTTTAATTTTTGCAAATTGTTCTAGTGAGCCAAGTAACGAGTTGTCCAACGAGTCCACTAATGAAGAAATAATTATAGTAAGTGGTTTAGGCAAAACTTCCAGTGAGTATGTAGCAAGCTGGAACAAACTTGTTTCGGATATTTCAAGTGATGAAGATACGGTATTATATTTCTCCATCAATCCTGACAAAGTTCGATGGACTTCTACTGAACAAAACACTCTGTTCTATCAATTTGGAGACATTGAAAATACAAACTCTTCTTTTGTTATCAATATTGCAATAAGAGATGAAATTGTTGATAGTGTAGAATTCTTTTCTCCAGCTTCAACAGATGATGTTACTTCCCAGCGCACAAAATTATTTTTCTTAATATTAGTTGCAATGGCTGATGAAACCTTAGACAAAGATGGTAGAGAATCTGTGCTTAGTAAAGTTGGTCTTTATGACGAGGTAAATTCACCAGAGCAAATAGGTGGAAGTGTCACATTAAATAATATTCAGTACGTAGTTGAACCTTTAATAGATAAAGGATTTTTGATAGGAATTAATTTTTATACAACTCGAGTACTTGATAATAGTTAGGAAGCTATAACTTCAATTACTCCAGGTACTTTATCTTTTAGAATTCTTTCTATACCACTTTTTAAAGTAGCTATTGACATAGGGCAGCCTTGGCAAGCACCAAGCATTTCAATATTTACAACACCATTTTCTACAGAAGCTAATTTAATATCTCCGCCATCTGCTTGAACAGCTGGACGAATATATTCAATCGTATCATTTAATACTTCCATATCTACTTCAGCATTTGGATCACGATCTTTAACTTTTGGAAAATTTAAATTTGCCATATATTAATTATATTGTATTTCACTGCCAACCGAACTTAGTAAATCAACAATATTTTCATATCCCCTCTCAATATGGTCAACGCCTGTAATTAAAGACTCTCCATCAGCTTGTAGAGCAGCGATTACTAGGCTTGCTCCAGTTCTTATATCAGTTGAATAGACTGGTGCACCAGATATTTTTTTTACACCTTTTATCATTGCATGTTGCCAGCCAGATTGTATATCTGCACCCATTCTTTGTACTTCTGGTATCCATTGGAACCTCTGGTCATAGACATTTTCAGTTATTATTGATGTGCCATTAGCTTTTAATAAACATGCCCCAAAAATTGGTTGTAAGTCTGTTGCTACTCCTGGGAATGGAAGAGTAGAAATCTCAATTGAGGAGATATCTTTTACACTATTTATTTCTATAGAATTTTCATTGATAACCAAATCAGCACCCATTTCTTGAAATTTCTTTAATTCCATAGGTAGACAATTTGGATCAATCCCTTTAATTTCACCTGATCCTTGCGTAGCTAAAAATGCAGCAAGGTAAGTTCCCGCAACAACCCTGTCGCCAATTACTTCATGGTTTGTGCTTTTTAGAGAATCAACTCCTTGAATTGTAATTTCACTTGTACCTTCACCGTCGATTTGGGCACCCATATTTTTAAGCATCTTTACTAAATCAACAACTTCTGGTTCTCTTGCAGCATTTTCAATAATTGTTGTACCATCAGCTAGTACAGCTGCCAATATTGTGTTCTCTGTCGCTCCGACTGATGCATAAGGAAGATTGATTTCCACACCTTTTAGTCCATCAGTTTTTCCAATAAGCACGCCATGGTCTAGTTCAAATTTGGCACCCATTTTCTCTAGCGCCTCAATATGCATTTTGACCGGTCTTGGGCCAAGCTGATCACCTCCTGGAAAAGCTATTTTAGCTTCACCTTTTCTTGCTAATAATGGACCCAGTACAATAATTGACGCCCTCATCTTTTGAACAACTTCATATGGGGCTTCCACTGAAATATCTGATGGAGAATTAATCTCTAAAGTTTTCTCATCAAGTTTTGATGTTATTCCAAGAACTTCCAGCACTTCTTGCATGTAATACACATCTGTAATATTGGGGACATTTTCTATTTTATATACACCTTCTGAAAGTATGGGAAGGATCATTTGTTTTAAAACAGCATTTTTTGCACCAGAAACTTCAATAGTTCCTGTTAATTTTTTACCACCAATTATTTGAATACTTTTTTCCACTAACATTGATACTACTTAAAAAATAAACGTAACAAAAGAAATGATGAACTCATTAGAAATATTTAAGGGAAACAATCATATTGATTGTTCAAATACACTTCTGAATTTAATAAGCTCTGAAATCAATGACTCTGAAAACTATAGTCTTGGATTATCAGGTGGAAGCACACCTAAGTTTTTTTATGAATTATTTGCTGATAAATATAAAAATTATTCAAATATTTATCTATGGACTGTCGATGAGAGACATGTAGATATAAATGATGAAAATTCTAATCAAAGAATGATTAATTCAATTTTCAGTAAGTCAAATCTAAATATTATTGAATACTCTTATGAAGAAGATCCAAGCCATTCTGCTAAAAACTACACCACTACAGTTTTTAGTAAAGTTGATAAATTTAATGCAGCAATATTAGGAGTCGGAGAAGATGGTCATATTGCGTCTCTATTTCCAGATACAAGTGCTTTAAATGCTGATGAGAAAGGATTTGTTCAGAATGAAGTAAATATTCTCACTAGATGGAGAGTTACTTCTACTTTTGAACTACTAAAAAATGTTGAAAACGTATATTTACTCGTAACAGGTGATAATAAAAAAGATATTATTGAAAAAATAGGTAAAGAGAATGGTTTACCTGTAAATGAATTAATTCGTTTAAGAAAAAAAACAGTTTTATTGACTGACCAATAAATTTTATTATTTATATAATACTTTTAGAGTCATCTTTGTGTCAGTTTGAACCACTACACTAATCCTTCTACCCTGTTGGATGGTGACTCTATTATTCTTAAGAAGGAATCTATGTTAAGCTTCAAAGCCTGTGAATTTTAAAAATTTTTTACTAGCTTTTGTAACGTCTTCAATTTGGGGATCATCTTTTTTGATGATTAAGTATTCATTAGAAGAACTTAATCCATCTGATATAGCTATCTACAGAATTTTAATTGGTGCTTTATTTATTAATATCTTTGTTAGAGCTAAGGAAAATATCGTCAAAACTGATACTATAAGGATTTTTATTATCTCATTTTTTTGGATGGCTCTTCCGTTTTATATGTTTGGCATTGCTGAACAAACAATAACATCTTCATTGGCTGGATTAATAAATGGATCAACTCCAATTTTTGTTGCTTTTATTGCTGTTGTGTTTTACAAGTTAAAAGTTACGAAAATTCAACTTTTGTATATTTTCACTGGGTTTATTGGGGTGGGACTCATTTCTTTAAGTGGAGGAATAAATGACGTTTCTTTTGAAATTGGTTTTCTTTACGCATTGATTGCCTCAATATCATATGGAATCGCTGTAAATATGGTAGAACCATTAATTCAAAAATATGATTCATTAATTGTTATAAAAATGGTAATAAGATATGCATTTCTTATCTCACTTATAATGTTGGGGCCTACTGCATCATTTAAGTTACCAACTGTCGAAGTTTCACTAATTCCAATGCTTATATTGGGTATCGGAGGAACTGGAATAGCGTTTCTAACTTATTATAAATTATTAGAGAGTGTTGGCAGAATATCTAGTTCATTTATTGTGTATATGATTCCTATTTTTTCTATTTTCTTTGGCTATCAATTTTTAAACGAGATAACTAATTCAATTCAGTTTATAGGAATTGGGGTGATATTATGTTCTGCTTTTCTATATTCAAGAACCTAAGATTTTCTTATTTCAACAAATTCTGATTCAGCAACAGCAGCTAACGTGCCATTATCTAAATAAAGTTCCCCTTTATACAAACTATCACGACCAACAATGCTCTCTCTCCAAGCAACCGCTGTGACATATTCAATAGAAGGACCAACGGGTTTTAAATATTTTATTGAAAAATTTTTACTGACTGCTCTTTGACCTAGTAAAACAGTTAGGGGGCCCATGGTAATATCTATCCATGAATCAATAATTCCTCCAAGTGTTGTTGGGAGGGGGTTAAAATATCTTTCACGAACAGGAAACTTACACCTTAATGTTTGCTTTTCTTTATTGAAATCTAAAAACTCACCTTCAAGCTCAACCCATACATTTGGTAATGGCATACCTTCGTTTTTTAATCTATTTTCGAGATTATCCTCAACCATCATGTAATAATAGCAACTTATATGAATAAGCTGTCTTGGCAGTCAAGACAGCTTAAACAGGGTTAATTTAGTAATAACGAAATATTAATTTGAAGGTAAGACAGTTTATGTGCCTTTAGGATGCCAGACTGTTTTAGTTTCAAGGTAAGGAAGAATAGATGATAGACCTTCGATAGATGGTTTTGAAAATACTCTTTTAACAGATTCAGAAGCATTCTGCTCTATAGCTTTTAACCCACCATTATTCAGGTCTTTATGGATTGCCACTAAATTTATTTCAACATGTTTACTAACATCATTAAGAATATTTTCAAATTTTCCAGAAAGTATATTCAAAGAACCAGATGGAAAATCGGAATTATTAATATCCTCAGCAAATTTTAATGCCAAAACACTATTTTCCTCAGAATATGATATTACTGAACAACCAACTGTTAACGATGGGAGAATACTCATTAATAACTCATTTAAAGATATATTCGAACCACTCAATGAAAAGACAACACCTATAGGATTTTGATGTGAAATATTAAAATATTCTTCTGAAACAGGATTTAGATTACCTGCTAATTGTTCCCATTTATCTGCTAATCCAGCAAACCAAACTATATTTTGTATCGATTCATCTATATCTTTAGTTGCTTTTTGTTTTGTTAAACCGTGATCCATAAGTAGCTCAACATAGCTTTCTTTGTTTCCTTCAATCATCTCTGATAAACGATAAAGAATTTGCATTCTTAAATAAGGGGTTGTTGAAGACCATTTCTTATAACCATCTTTAGATGATGTAACAGCATCTCTAATATCTTTTTTTGAAGTTAGCGGTAATTCATAAAATTCATTTTTTAATTCCTTAGTATATGTTTTTCCAGATTCTGAACGAACATACTTACCATCAACATAATTTTTGTAAGTTTTCTTAATATCTATCATGACGATGCCTTTAAATATGAAAGAAGGCCGTGCCTTCCACCTTCTCTTCCGAATCCTGATTCTTTATATCCCCCAAATGGAGACGAAGGATCAAACTTATTGAATGTATTGGCCCAAACAACACCAGCATCAAGCCTATCTGCAGTCCACAATATTTTAGATCCTTTTTCAGTCCACACTCCAGCTGATAAACCATACTCAGTATTGTTTGCTATTTCAACTGCTTCTTCTGGTGTCCTGAAAGTTAAAGTTGTCAAAACAGGGCCAAAAATCTCTTCTCTAGCAATTGAGTAAGAAGGTTGAACATTAGTAAACAAAGTTGGTCTAAACCAAAATCCATTACCTGGTAATTCACATTCAGTTTGAAACAATTCGCCACCATCTTCAACACCTTCATTAACTAAACCAGTAATTTTATCTAACTGTTCTTTTGAGTTTATAGCACCAATGTCAGTGTTTTTATCTAATGGGTTTCCAACTCTAAGCGACTGCATTCTTTTCTCTAATTTTTTAACAAATTCATCATGTATTGACTCTTGAAGAAGCAGCCTGCTGCCAGCACAGCATACATGACCTTGGTTGAAAAATATACCATTTACTACTCCTTCGACAGCTTGATCGATTGCAGCATCTTCATACACAATATTTGCAGCTTTGCCTCCTAATTCAAGAGTAAGCCCGACATCTCTACCAGCTAGTGATTTCTGTATAAGTTTTCCAACTTGAGTAGATCCTGTAAAAGCAATTTTGTTTATATCTTTGTGATTAACTATAAGTGAACCTGTTGACCCATCTCCAGTAACTATGTTGACGACTCCAGGAGGAAGGCCTGCTTGTTCACAGATTTCAGCGAATAGTAAAGCTGTCAGTGGTGTGGTTTCTGCAGGCTTTAACACAACTGTATTTCCGGTAGCTAAAGCAGGTGCAATTTTCCAAGCAAGCATTAATAGTGGGAAGTTCCAAGGTATTATTTGACCTACTACCCCATATGGTTTTAGGCTTTTTGTTGCCCAAGAAAGATCTAATTTGTCTGCCCATCCAGCAAAATAGAAAAAATTAGCCGCTACCTGTGGTAAATCAAAATCTCTGGACTCCTTAATTGGCTTTCCACCGTCAAGTGATTCTAAAACTGCAAATTCTCTTGATCTTTCTTGTATTAACCTGGCTATTTTAAATAAATATCGTGATCGTTGATTTGGTGTCAGTTTAGACCAAACTTCAAATCCTTCTTTTGCAGAATTTACAGCATTGTTTATATCTTTTTCATTTGATAGTGGGACTTTCGATAATAATTCTTCTGTTGAAGGTGAAATAGTATTTATATATTTTTTACTCTTTGGTTCTACAAATTTACCACCAATATAATTTGTATACTTTTTTTTAATAGACACTATGTCTGGTGATTCTATAGATTCCGAGTATTGCCAATCAATCATATTAAATCATCCCCTAGGAAAATAATAGCCAGCTTGATAGGCCCCTGTTTTTAGTTTTTTTATTTGTTTTAATACATCATCTAGCAGGCTTGATGCCCCAAATCTAAATAACTCTGGATTCAACCAATCAGATCCCATTTCTTCATTTATCATTACTAAATATCGAATAGCATCTTTTGCATCTCTAATACCTCCTGCTACCTTGATACCAGCTTTTACTCCTGTCATAGATTCAAAATCTAATACAGACTTAAGCATTACATAACAAGCTTGTCTTGAAGAGCCGATAGATAATTTACCGGTTGATGTTTTTATAAAATCAGAACCAGCAGCTAATGAAATAAGGCTAGCTTTTCTTATATTTTCATAAGTTTTTAGATCACCTACTTCAAGTATTGTTTTTAAGTGAACATCTTGGCACACCTCTTTTAAAGCAACTATTTCGTCATATACTTTTCTATAGTCTCCCTCAAGAAAAGCTTTTCTATTAATAACAATATCTATTTCATCTGCACCAGATTCAATAGCATATTTTGTATCTAATAATTTTGACTCCATAGGCACTTGTCCACTTGGAAAATATGAAGATACAGCGGCAACTTTAACATTAGAGTTTTGTACTTTCTCTTTAGCAGTACCAACTAGTGAAGGATAAACACACACTGCTGCAACACTTGGCACTGAGGAGTCTAAAGGGTTAGGTTTAATTGCTTTTGCAACCATTTGAGATATCTTACCTTCAGTATCTTCTCCTTCAAGAGTAGTTAGATCGCACATTGAAACAATCATATTTAATGCTTCTAATTTTGAATCTTTTTTTATACTTCTTGTTGCAAGTGAGTTTACTCTTTCATTTAATCCAACCGAATCAATACGTGATTCGTATACCATCTCCAAAACATTGGACCACTGAATTGAATCATAAGAGGTTTTTATTTTTCCCATATTTTTATGCTAAATGATTATATTTTTTTTAGTAGTACTAATTAATCTAACGCCTTGACATTTTCTGGCTTTAGTTGAACAGAGTCTTTTTCAACCTCTGCAATGCCCCCAAATACAGCAAACATGTTTTCCCAATTATCGAATTTATCTAAAATCTTTTTAGCCGTTTCAGAGTTTGTTTTTTCCATATGAATTTCTAATAATGTTTTTAGTTCCAATTTGTCTATGTCAGACATTTTCTTATATTCAGGTGCAGTTTCTGAAATATATTGTTCAAAATTCTTTTGTGTCTTTAGGACAATTGCTTTGCCTCCTGTCATTCCAGCAGCAAAATTAAATCCTATGTTCCCGAGAATGACTAAGGTACCTCCTGTCATATATTCT
Source organism: uncultured Candidatus Actinomarina sp. (assembly GCA_902610815.1). Classification (GTDB taxonomy): domain Bacteria; phylum Actinomycetota; class Acidimicrobiia; order Actinomarinales; family Actinomarinaceae; genus Actinomarina. Next base: position 41,344 of record CACLXG010000001.1, on the reverse strand, counting down.
GCACCATGAGCACTGCAACCTTCAACAACTCCAATTGCACCACTATTTCTTACTCCAAATCTTTGACCTACTGTGCCAGCAATAAAAAGTTGTCCTCCAGTAGCACCATAGAGAATTGTATTTCCAGCAGCATGAAATGCTCCTTGCATTTTTCTTCCTTGTGGAATAATTGTAACGCTTCCACCACCCATGCCCTTTGCAACATAATCATTGGCATTACCAGTTAATTTCAAATTAATACCATCTCTAATAAATGCTCCAAAGCTTTGTCCGGCTGCACCAGATAAACTTATTGTTGTTGGGTTCTCGGCAAGTTTTGTAGATAACTTTCTTAATGTAACTTCTCCAGATAATCTAGCACCGATACTTCTATCTTCATTTGAAATTGGATACTGAAGGAAAGATTTCTCTCCTCTTTCTACGGATCGAATAACTTCAGAAGTAATTCTTCTTGATAAACGGCCTTCACTATGCCTAATAAAACCTGGGTGTTTTTCTTCTATAGAAAAGTTCATCAATATTTTATGAAGACTTTTAGATAGATCACTATTAGAAATCTTTAATCCCAAAAGATCTGCTCTACCTAGTAAATCTTCAATATCATCTACACCAAATTTATCTAGATACGCCATTACATCATTAGCTATGAATTTAAATAATTGTACGACTTGTTCAGGAGCACCTGGGAATTTAGCTCTAAGATTTTCATCTTGAGTTGCGATTCCAACTGGACAGGTATTTTCATGACATTGTCTAACCATTTTGCACCCAAGAGCCAGCAAAGGTAGTGTTCCAAATCCAAATCGATCTGCACCCAATATAGTTCCAATTATTACATCTTTTGCAGACCTTAGGCCACCATCAACTTCAATCAAAACTTTATGTCGCATGTTGTTTTTTACAAGAGCTTGGTGAGTTTCACTTAGACCAAGTTCCCATGGAGATCCAGCATGCTTAATACTTATCCAAGGACTAGCCCCAGTTCCACCATCACTACCAGCAATAGTAATAATGTCAGCACCAGCTTTTGCTACTCCTACTGCAATTGTTCCAACACCAGGTTCCGATACAAGCTTTACAGAAACAGGGTTATCTGGATTAAACGTTTTTAAGTCATATATCAATTGAGCTAAATCTTCAATTGAATATATATCATGATGTGGTGGTGGAGATATTAGAGTAACGCCTTCAACAGTATGTCTTAATTTTGCAATATGCTTATCGACTTTAAAACCAGGTAGTTGACCACCTTCACCAGGTTTTGAACCTTGAGCCATTTTAATTTGAAATTCTTCAGCAGAGGCAAGATAATCAGGTGTAACTCCAAACCTTCCAGAAGCAATTTGCTTTATCTTTGAATTCTTTTCATTACCAAATCTCGCCGGATCCTCACCGCCTTCACCAGAACCTGATTTTCCCCCAATTTGATTTATTGCTGTAGCCAAAGCCTGGTGAGCTTCTTCAGAAAGTGCCCCAAGTGACATTGAGCTGACAGTAAATTTCTTATATAAATCTTTTAGAGAATCATCTTCTAAAACAACATTGTTGTTAGTAGTTTCTGGAAGTGAAAATAAATCTCTTAATTGTACATCATCTCTATCTTCAAGTGTTTCAAGATAGTTGTGCCAGTCTGACAATTCACCAGACCTCACAGCTTTTTGAAGTTTTAAAACAGTTTTTGGTGAAGTTACGTGTGTTTCTGCATCTTTTTTGTGCTTATAGAAACCACCAATTCCATTCAGAATTTCTGTACGTTCTTCCTGCTGGTATATTCTTAAATTTTTATTGAAGTGTTCAAACCCATAACCCTCAGTTCTTGTTTTTGAAAATTTAAACACGTTATTAATGATCTCACTATTAAGTCCTATGATTTCAAATAACTCCGAACCTCTATAAGACGATATTGTACATATACCCATTTTTGACATAATTTTTAACAGACCTTTGTTCAAAGACTTTCGGTAATTTTCCTGAGCTTGTTCGATAGAAATATTTAAAGTTTCATTTTGAATAGATAATTCTCGTACTTTCTCTAAAGCTAAATATGGCCAAACAGCAGAGGCACCGTAAGAAATATGACAAGCAACATCGTGAGAATCTCTTATTTCTCCAGAAACTGAAATTAAAGAAGCTTTAAGTCTTATTCCAGCGTCAATTAAATAGTGGTGTACTTTACCAATAACCATCAAAGACGGCACTACAGACTCTCCTGGTTTAATCTCTCTATCTGAAAATATAATTACTGATTTATTATTTTCTAAAATCTCTGATTTAACTTTTTCACAAATATCATCTAATGCCTCTTCTACTGTCTTATTTTCTTTTATAAATGTCGTTGAAATAACAATTGTCTTATTTTTAAGGCTTTTATTTTCAGTTAAAGAATCGAATGACGCACCGCTTAATATTGGAGAATCCAAGGATATTAGGTTCGCTTGCTGAGCTGTTTCTTTTAAAATAGATCCTCTCTTACCAAGGTATGTTTTTGTAGACATAACAAATCTTTCACGGATCGGGTCAATTGGAGGATTTGTAACTTGCGCGAATAATTGATGAAAATACCTTGATAACCTAGGGCTATTTTTACTCATCACTGCCAAGGAAGTGTCATTTCCCATTGACCCAGTAGGTATCTCTCCTTTTAGCATAGGTAATAGAATTAACCTTTCTTCCTCTGGTGTGTATTCATAAAAATCTGTGAGACTTTCTACGTCTATAGCATTATCTTTTTCCTCATTAAAAGTTTGATCAACTTCAAGCGGTTTTGAGTTCACCCATTCTATATATGGATTTTTCTCACTAAGTTTTGTAATCACCTGACTTTCGTCTAAAAGTTCATCATTTTCAATTCTGTACCTAATAGTTTGGCCAGGTTCTAATTGGGCTGTTTTATAAGCTCCGGCTTCAACTGAAGGACAAATACCTACTTCTGATGCAGCTAAGACATATCTATCTGAAACCATCCAACGCATAGGTCTTAAACCACTTCTATCTAACCCAGCAATAATGTCTCTTCCATCTGAAGCAATAATTGCTGCCGGCCCATCCCAAGGCTCAGTTAAAAAAGAATGGTATTGATAAAACGCCTTCTGCTTCTTTGTAAATCTTGGATTGTTTTCCCATGCTGAAGGAATGAGCATTTCTTGAGAATGTGCAAGAGTACGTCCAGATCTTACTAATAACTCAATTGCATTATCAAGTTGTCCTGAGTCAGAAATAGATTCATCAATAAATGGTTTAATACTCTGAATATCATCTTTCCAGTATGATGATGTAGCATCAACTTCTCTAGCCTTCATCCAGGAATAGTTAGATTGAATTGTGTTGATTTCGCCATTATGAGCAAGCATTCTAAACGGTTGAGCTTTATCCCAAGTTGAAGATGTGTTTGTTGAAAATCTTTGATGAAATATACCAAATCGTGTTTTGTAGAGAGGATTTCTTAAATCCCAATAAAAATCTGCTGTTTGCTTTGCAGTAAAAAGACCTTTGTAAACCACAGTCTTTGAGGAACAGGAGTTTATATGAATATTAAGAAAATCTATTTCTGCAATTTTTCGTTCTAAAGTTTTTCTAAATAAATACAATTTCTTTTCAAAATCTTTAGGAGATTCTTTCTCTGCACTTAGAATTCCTTGATAAATTGATGGCTTTGATTCTCTAGCAAGGGTCCCAAGAATTTGTTTATCTGTTGGTACTTTTCGCCAATATAAATGTTTAATGTTAAATTCTTTTAATTCATTATTTATTAATTCGATTGACTCATCTATATTTTTTGGATCAAAAAAACATGAAATAATTCCAATTTTTTTGTTTGTATCATGTTCTATATTTAATTCAGCTAACTCTGCTCTTATAAGTTCAAATGGAATTTCAGTAAGAACACCTGCTCCGTCTCCTGTTCCATCAGCAAATTTTGCACCTCTGTGGTCTAAATTAGCAAGGCACTCTAAAACCTTTAAAGTCATTCCATGAGTTGGGGGAATATTTCTTGAGGCAATAAAGCCTACACCACATGAGTCTTTTTCAGAAAAGTCGAACATTGTCCCCCAATAATACTTCAAAACTCAACTATTTAAAAGATGAAAATCAGCCCAATCGGTCAAAAAGGGGGAAACCTAAATGAGTTGTGGCTGATTTTCAGCTTTTATTATTTTTTTGTAATAAAATCTCCGTACGCAGAGGTACCATGCTCTGAAGCATCTAATCCTGCAATCTCTTCTTCAGGTGTTACTCGTAATCCTACGATGTTATCAATAGCTTTTAAAACTCCGTATGAAGTTAAAAATGCCCAAGCACCTATAGCTGCAATCCCAATAAGCTGAGGAACAAAAAGCGATGATCCACCAAAAAATAATCCATCTGTTGTATCAAAAATTGCAACTGCAAGTACTCCCCATGCACCACAAATTCCATGTACAGAAATAGCACCAACAGCATCGTCAATTCCTTTTTTCTCTAAGAAATTTATTGAATAAACAACTAAAACTCCAGAAACTAACCCTATTAAGACTGCACCTAGATTATTTACATTGGCACATCCAGCAGTTATACCAACCAATCCAGCCAAAGCTCCGTTTAGTGTCATGCTAACGTCTGGTTTTCCTGAAATCATTGAAGTATACATTGCGGCAATAGAAGCGGCAGCAGCAGACAAAGTTGTTGTTACAGCAATTGCAGCTAAGTTGACATCTACAGCAGCAAGGGCTGAACCTACATTAAATCCATACCATCCAAACCATAATATAAATACACCTAATGCTCCGGCAACCATAGAACTTCCAGGAAGTGGAAGAGGAGAACCATTATCATCGTATTTACCAATTCTAGGGCCTACAACCATCACTCCAGCAAGCGCTGCAAAACCTCCAACCATATGAACAACTCCTGAGCCAGCAAAGTCAATGAATCCTAAGTCTCCTAACCATCCCTGACCGCTCCAAACCCAGTGAGTTACGATTGGATAAATTATTCCACATATAAAAGGTTGAAATAAAAGATACGCACTAAATTTAGTTCTTTCAGCTACAGCACCTGAGACAATAGTTGCAGCTGTAGCAGCAAAAACAACTTGAAAGAAATATGTACTAGCTTGACCTTCTAGAAAAAAGTCGCCATATGCGAGAAAACCACCTAAAGTTGATCCACCATATGCTAAAGCAAATCCGAATGCCCAGTATGTTACTGCACCAACAGAAAAGTCCATAAAGTTTTTCATTACGATGTTTACCGAGTTCTTGGATCTTGTAAATCCTGTTTCAACCAACATAAAGCCTGGTTGCATAAACATAACCAATATTCCAGCTATGAGAACCCATAAACTATCTACCGAATTAATTATCATTGATTCCATATTTCTCCTTAGTTCAGTTCCTTAATTTAATATTCCGAATTAGTTAAGAGTTAAAGGAAAAGTTAAATGATTATTACTGAAATGTTTCTTATATGTTTCCTAAATTGAACCTTTTTTTAAATTTATCAAGCCAAAAATCGCTATTCTTAATGCATGCCAAAAAATATTTTAGTTTCCGTAGCTTGGCCATATGCCAGCGGTTCAAGACACCTAGGGCATATTGGTGGAGCATATTTGCCTGCAGATATTTTTGCAAGATACAACAGAATGATTGGAAACAATGTAATCATGGTCTCTGGAAGTGATGTCCATGGAACACCCATAACAGTAAGAGCTGATGATGAAGGTGTTGAGCCAATTGAAATAGTAAATAGATACCATGCAGAATTTCTTAGCTATTGGGAAAAACTTAATATTCAATGGGATAACTACACAACCACTATGACCGATAATCACAAAGAGGTCACGCAGGAAATGTTTCTAAAAATAAAGGAAAACGGATATATTGAAAAAAATAAAAGCATTCAAGCATTTGATCCAAAAGAAAATAAGTTTCTACCAGATAGATATGTTGAAGGTGAGTGCCCAAAATGTAATTACCTTGAGGCTAGAGGTGACCAATGTGACAGTTGTGGAATAACTTTAGATCCAGAAGAATTAATTAACCCAAAAAGCAAAATAAATGGAAATCCTGCAGAGTTTAAAGAAACAGAACATTATTTTTTAAAATTAAGTGCTTTGAACGACAAACTCGCAGATTGGCTTAATACTAAGAATGGTTGGAGGCCACATGTTATTAACTTTTCAAAATCCTTTGTTGATGAAGGTTTGCAGGATAGGGCAATTACCAGGGATTTAGATTGGGGTATAGAGATACCAGATAATGAACTTGGAGATGGAAAAAAGATTTATGTTTGGTTTGAAGCTGTAATAGGTTACTTATCTGCTTCGAAAGAGTGGGCAGTGAACAATGGGACTCCAGAGGCTTGGAAAGATTTCTGGCTAGATGAAAATGCAGAGTCTTATTATTTTGTTGGCAAAGATAACGTCCCATTTCATGCAATAATCTGGCCTGCAATGCTTTTGGCTTATGGGGGTTTAAACTTACCTACTAATGTTCCAGCAAATCAATACATTTTAATAAAAGGAGAAAAGGCATCTGCTAGTAGAGGTGTAGGGAAAACTCTCAATGATTATCTTGATGAATGGAATCCTGATTCGTTAAGATATTCTCTCGCAAGTATTCTCCCAGAACAAAATGATTCAGAGATTTCTGAAGACGAAATGATAAGAAGAAATAACGAAGAACTTGTGGCAGCATGGGGGAATCTTGTTCAAAGAGTCTTTTCACAGTACATAAATAATTTTGATGATCTAGATACAACTTTTGAGTATGAAAAAATAGACGTAGATCTTTTGGAAGGTGCAAAAAACTGTTTTAAAACAACAGGAGAAATGATTGAAAAAGTAGAACTTAAATCTTCACTTCAAAATGTCATGGCATATGTGAATTCTATCAATGCTTATTTAAATGAGACCGAACCATGGAAAGTTATAAAAGAAGATAAAAAAAGAGCTAGTGGAATTTTGCACTGCGCAATTACATCTATTGATGCTTGTGCAACTATGTTTACCCCTTTTATGCCTACAACTTCAAAAATAGTAAATGATGCTATTCAAAAAGAACACGAAAATAGTTGGGGGATAAATGAAATTAAAAAAGGTGCCCCTTTAAAAAATATAGGACACCTTTTCAAGAAGTTTGATTAGCTTTTTGTAGCTTGAAATACCTCATCTATTTCTTTAATCAAGCCTAACAGTTCTTCACCAACAGCAGGATCTTCTGTTTTTTTAGCCTCACCAGCTTTTTTTGTTGCATTCCAAAAAAGATCATGAACATTTGGAAATTTTTCTAAATGTTCTGGCTTGAAATAGTCTGTCCATAGGACCCAAAGGTCTTTTTTGACTTCTTCAGCCATGTCTTCTTTTATTGTGATACATCTTTGTTTAAATGCTGGATCATCAGATTCTTGATACTTTTTAGAAGCATTTACTACAGATTCTGCATTAATTCTTGCTTGAGCTGGATCATAAACTCCACAAGGTAAATCACAATGCGCATATGCTACATTTTTCGGTTTAAATAAATTCATAAATCTCCTTTTTTCTATATTATAATTTGATAAGAACCTTATGTTTAAAACAGCTGGAAGATTAATTAATTTTAGAACACTATTTCTTGTCGCTTTGTATGTATTTTTCAAAAGTGACAAGAAAAATGTAACAACCTATGAGATTAAAGAAGAGAGTATGAGTCCAGCATTACTCCCAGAAGATTATGTTGTTGCTATTAAAAATAAAGATAAATTGAATCGTGGTGATATTGTTATTTTTACAAATCATGAAAAAAATATTGATGTCATTAAAAGGGTAATTGGCTTACCAGGCGAAACTGTGAGTTCTGAAAACGGTAAAGTTCTGATAAATAATTCTGAGATAGATGACATTTGGGCTAAAACTGTAACAGATGATTTTATTCAACAAACACTTGGTGAGGATGAAGTATTTGTTCTTGGTGACCAAAGAAGGCTTTCATCAAGTGACTCAAGAACATTAGGTCCAGTTTCTGCAACAGAATGCCTCAAAATAAAATATAGATACTGGCCCTATCAAAGGTTCAAAGCATATGAGTAATTCGCTTCACTGTAGTTGGTGTAAAAATCAGATGGCTTATATTCATGGTCACGCTGCATGTATCAGTAGTAGCTGTGCAATGTTTGGTTTAAATCAAGCAGAGTGTTGTTCTGGTGAGAGTGCTGAATTTTGCTCAGGAACCCAACAAAATGAAATTGCATTATCCCCGCAAAGATTACAATAAATTAATAAGGAATACTTATGGAAATTGAAAACAAAACAGTAGAGTCTATTCCAGCAATAACAATTAGATTTGCTGGTGACTCTGGTGATGGTATGCAGCTAGTAGGCACAAGATTTACCGATACTTCTGCTGTGTTTGGAAATGACTTAGCAACTCTCCCTGCATTCCCAGCTGAAATAAGAGCACCTCAAGGAACTATTGCAGGAGTTTCTTCTTTTCAAGTTCAAATAGCAGATTTTGATATTTTAACTCCTGGTGATAATCCTGATGTTTTAGTTGCGATGAACCCTGCTGCTCTGAAAGCACATCTACACGATCTAGCTCCAAATGGAATGCTCATTTTAAATGAGGATGCATTTGAAGAAAAAAATATTACAAAAGCAGGATATAAAGTAGATCCAAGAGAATCTGGTGAGTTAGACGGATACAGAGTATTTCAGGTCCCGATGGAAAAACTAACCAAGGAAGCTTTAGAAGAGTTTGATTTACCTGGTAGAGCAGTTTTAAGATCAAAAAATATGATTGCGCTTGGCTTGATATCATGGACATTTAACAGACCCCTAGAAGATACAGAAAATTGGATTAATGATAAATTTAGTAAACTTCCAGAGATTGCAAAAGCAAACATTAAAGCACTAAAAACTGGTTATAACTTTGGTATAACTGTTGAGGCATTTCATCATACGTATGTTGTTGATAAAGCCTCTCTTCCTCCAGGTGAATACACAAATATCAATGGAAATATTGGTTTGAGCTGGGGCCTAATTACTGCTGCTAAGAAAGCGGATCTTGATTTATTTTATGGTAGCTATCCAATTACACCAGCATCAGATATTTTGCATGAACTCTCAAAACATAAAAACTTTAATGTAATTACTTTTCAAGCAGAAGATGAAATAGCAGCTGCAGCTGCAGCTGTAGGTGCTTCATTTACCGGAAAACTTGCTGTTACTGGTACAAGTGGTCCTGGACTTGCACTTAAAAGTGAAACTATCTCATTGGCATTATCTGCTGAGCTTCCATTAGTGATAGTAAATGTACAAAGAGGTGGTCCATCTACTGGACTCCCAACTAAGCCTGAACAATCAGATCTTATGTTTGCATTATATGGAAGACATGGGGAATCTCCTCTGCCTGTTGTAGCTGCCAAGTCGCCTTCACATGCATTTTATGCAGCTTATGAAGCTGCAAGAATTGCCTTAAAATATATGACACCGGTAATTTTATTATCAGACAACTATGTAGCGACTGGTTCAGAACCTTGGAACCTTCCAAATACTGAAGAACTGAATAATTTAGAAACAAATATCGTTACAAAACTTAATACAGAAGATGGATTTTTACCATTCCTAAGAAATGTTGATACGTTTGCCAGACCATGGGCACTGCCTGGTACTCCAGGACTAGAATATAGAGTCGGTGGTCTTGAAAAAGAAGAAGGAACAGGAAATGTTTCTTATGACGCTGCAAACCACCAATATATGACAGATATGAGAGCATGGAAAGTATCCAACATAGCAAATGATATTGATAAGTTAGAGCTTCATGGTGATGAATCTGCTGATACATTAGTTCTTGGTTGGGGATCAACTTATGGAGGAATTACACAAGCTGTCAATAGATTGAATGAAAAAGGTGTCAAAGTTGCAAGTGCGCATTTTGTTCATCTCAATCCTTTCCCAGACAATACACTTGAAGTTATATCAAAATTTAAACAAGTAATCATTCCTGAGCTAAATACTGGTCAGCTACTTAAATTAGTTCGAGAGGCATTTTTAGTTGATGCACGAGGAATTAATAAAGTTTCTGGTGAGCCATTTACTGCCCTGGAGCTAACTGATAAAATTGAGGCAATTATAAATGAGTAAAATACCTGTTACCTATAAAAGAACTGATTTGCAAAGCGACCAAGAAGTCAAGTGGTGTCCTGGTTGTGGTGACTACACTATCCTTGCATCCGTCCAGAATTTCATGGCTGAGATGGGCATCTCAAAAGAAAAAATAGTTTTTGTCTCTGGAATTGGTTGTGCAGCAAGGTTCCCATATTATATGAACACATATGGTGTTCACTCAATTCATGGTAGAGCGCCAGCAGTAGCTACTGGTGTATCAGTATCAAATCCAGATTTATCTGTTTGGGTTGTTTCTGGTGATGGTGACTCCTTATCTATTGGAGGAAACCACTTAATTCATGCTCTTCGAAAAAATGTCAACATTAAAATTCTTATGTTTAATAATCAGATTTATGGACTCACTAAAGGTCAGTACTCTCCTACTAGTGAGGAAGGTAAGAAGACTAAATCTTCACCTTTTGGTTCAGTAGAGATGCCACTCAATCCAATGAGTCTTGCAATAGGTGCTGAAGCTACTTTTGTGGCAAGGTCTATTGATATGGATAGAGATCTTACTGCAGGGATTTTAGAAGAAGCTAAAAATCACAAAGGTTCTGCTTTTGTAGAGATTTATCAAAACTGTAATGTCTTCAATGATAAAGCCTTTGAACAGTTGACTAATAAAGAGACAAAAGTAGCAAATAGAATTAATTTAGTGCATGGTGAGAAAACAGTTTTTGGGGAAGATGGTCATAAAGCTGTAGTTATCAGAAATGGTATTGCGCAAATTGTTGATACTAAAGATGTCGATGAATCTGAGATCTATGTTCATAACATTCATGAAGAGAATCCTTCAATTGCTTTCTCTTTATCTAGACTTTCTCATGGTCCATATGGTCCAACACCACTTGGTGTATTTAGAAAAGTCCAGAGAGATACCTTTACGGAAGAGGTTCATGGTCAAATCGATAGTGCTATAGAACAAAAAGGTGAAGGTGAATTAGATAAGCTTATACGTTCTTTAGGAACTTGGGACGTAAGTTAAAATTTTTAAAATATTACTTTAAACTCTGAGCCCTCTCCAAATTGGCTAATCAATTCAATGACACCACCATTACGTTCTACAGCATGTTTTACTATTGATAAACCAATTCCTGTACCACCAAGTGATCTAGACCTGCCTTTATCTACTCTGTAAAACCTCTCAAAAATTCTTTCTTGGTCTGTAGTTGCAATTCCTCTACCTTTATCAACAACACTCAAAACAACATTTGACTCGTTTTTAAATAACTTTATATTTATTTCCTTATCTAATTCTGAGTAATTACAAGCATTCCTTAATAGATTTCTAATTATCATAGAAAAGTCACTAGGATCAATTAAAAATTCAATGTCTTCAGATTCAAAAACTACACGATTTTTATTTTCATTAGATAAAAATCCAATTTCAGCATCAATGATTGCGTTCAAGCTTACTAGTTCTTTCTCTGGATTATTGACTTCAAGTTGTGAAAGGTCCAAAAGATCTGAGAGCAGTAGTGTCATTCTCTGACTATCTTGTAGAATTTGATTCATAAATCTTTTAGCATCTTCAATCTCAGAATTTTCTAATGCTGAAATAGCTGTCTCAACAGCTAATTGAATAGAAGTTACAGGTGTCTTTAGTTCATGTGAAGCATTGGCAATGAACTCTTGTTTTAGCTTATCTATGTCTTGATTATCTTTATCCATCATTTACTAATTTATATCCAACTCCCCTAACAGTTATTAATCTTTTAGGTTTTTTTGGATCAACTTCAATTTTCTCTCTAATTCTTTGTATGTGCACATCAAGGGTTTTTGTATTTCCAATAAAAGAATATCCCCATATTTCATCAAATATCTGTTCTCTTGACATTAAATTTCCTTGATTCTCGCAAAACGCGTATAACAGCTCAAACTCTCTTGGTGTTAAATTAATCTTATTATTGTCAACTTTTGCTTCGTATTTCGATAAATTAATTTCAATATTGCCAGCTTTAACTGACTTTTCCTTTGTTGATGTTTTAGAAGTCGTACGTCTTAGGACCGCTCTCACTCTACTCATCAATTCACGCACTGAGAATGGTTTTGTAACATAGTCATCGGCGCCTAATTCTAATCCAGCTACTCTATCAGCCTCACTGTCTTTTGCAGTCACCATAATAATTGGTACATCAGAACTTTTTCTTATGGACCTACATATATCAAGTCCCGAAATCTGTGGAAGCATTAAATCTAAAATAACTAAATCAAAAGATTCTTCACCAAAAATCTCTAAAGCAATAGGTCCTTCATCAACATGTGTAACGGAAAAGCCTTCTTGTTTTAAGTTATAAATTACGGGTTCGGCAATGCTGTGTTCATCTTCAACTAATAAAATTTTACCCGACATTAAAATTCTTCAAATTTACCAGTCACAAGGAAGTGAGTTAATTCACAAATATCAACTGCGTGATCGCCACCTCTCTCTAATGTACGAATACAAGTGACAAGTCTAAATAATCCATTGAATAAATCTTCATTCCCAGCTATTTTTGGTGCTTCTTCTAGCATTGCGTTATAAAGTCTATTTACTTGATTATCTTTTTCAGCTGTTGCTAAAGCTAGGTCTTTATCTCTATTTTTTAAACTTTCCATTGCGGATGAAGCCATATCAATTACTAAATCCCCCATTTCTACTACAGTTGCATGTACTGTCTCTGGTACTGGTGAATCAAAAATTTCTTGTGTTGTATTTCCAAGATAAACAGCCAAATCACCAAGGCGCTCTAAGTGTAAACTTGCTTGCAAAATAGATGTAGAAAGTCTTAAGTCTGTTGCTACAAGTTGCTCTGTGGCCATAAGCTCAACCCAGTCTTGGTCAATTTTAAGGTAAGCCGCATCAATTTCATCATCTTTTTCTATTGTTGCTATTGCTCTATTAACGTCTTTATCCTCTAAAGCCCTAACGCCATCTACTAGAGCATCTAAAACAAGCCTGCCCATTAAATGTAGATCTGTTTCAAGGTTTTCGATCTTTTCTTGTAAACTCATCCGAACCTGCCTGATATATATTGTTCTGTTAACTCCTTATCAGGAGTAGTAAACATAACACTTGTTTCATTGAACTCAACTAATTCTCCAGTTCTTCTTTTTCCATCATCAGAGGTTTTCGTTGTAAAAAATGCACAGTAATCAGAAGATCTAGAGGCTTGTTGCATGTTGTGTGTGACAATAAGTATTGAGAATTCTTTTACAAGCTCTTGCATGAGGTCTTCTATTTTTTTTGTTGCTACAGGGTCTAATGCAGAGCAAGGCTCATCCATTAAAATTGTATCTGGCTCAACTGCAATTGTCCTGGCAATGCATAATCTTTGTTGTTGACCACCAGATAGTTCTAATGCATTTTTGTCTAAATCATCCTTAACTTCATCCCATAATGCTGCTTGAGTTAATGCTTTCTCAACTCGATCATCCATGTTATCAGTCATGTTGTTAACCTTAAGTCCAAAAGTAATATTCTCTTTTATAGTTTTTGGGAATGGATTAGGTTTTTGAAAAACCATTCCTATTCTTCTTCTGACCTGAACTGGGTCAACCATTTTGTCGTATAAATCAACTCCCTGATATGTTATTGTTCCATTAACTTTTGCACCTAATATAAGATCATTCATCCTGTTAAATGATCTTATTAATGTGCTTTTTCCACAACCTGAGGGCCCGATAAAAGCAGTAATTTTGTTTTTAGTAATATCCATATTTACATTTTTGATTGCGACAAAGTCTCCATAACTTACAGATAGGTCTGTTACATTAAATACGCTTTCACTATTGACCTGAACTGTTTCTTTAGTTTCCACTATTTGTCTCCTTTATAAATATCACTATAAATCCTTCTCGTATCTGTTTCTAATAAATATGGCTAGTGAGTTCATGATTAATAATAAACCCAAAAGTAAGATGATTCCAGCTGAAGCTGTTTCCTTCCATTCAGCCTGAGGATATCCAATCCAGTTATAGACTTGGATTGGAATAGCAGTAAAACCACTTAAAGGGGTATCAGGAAAATAATTAACATAAGTCAAAGCACCCATAAAAATTAATGGAGCAGTCTCTCCAATTGCTCGGGAGAGTCCGAGGACCATCCCAGTTACCATTCCTGGAATTGCAGAAGGCACAACCTGTCTAAAAACTGCCTGAAATTTGGTAGCTCCAAGTGCTAAAGCACCCTGGCGTATTGTGTCTGGAACAGCCTTAAGAGCCTCTCTAGATGCCACAATGACCACTGGAAGAATTAGTAACGTTAATGTTAATCCACCTGATAGAACAGATCTTCCAAATCCAGCTAAACGCACAAACACTGCAAGCCCCAGTAAACCATAAATAACTGAAGGGACTCCTGCCAAGTTAGTTAAATTTAATTCAATAAACCTTGTTATTTTATTTTTTGGGGCAAATTCTTGAAGATATATAGCCGCTCCTGTACCAAAAGGAAATGTTACAGAAACAACTATTATCATAAGCCATACTGTCCCAGCAAAAGCTGGGCCGATACCAGCTCTATCTGGATAACGTGAATCTAATGTTGTTAAAAAATCTATAGGATTATCAATTTGTATTTTTGTAATGAGACCAACCTCATAGTCTGATGTCAATCTTGTAGTCCCAGTAGAAAGTACATCATAGATTAAGGTCATCAAAGTTAAAATAGCAATCGTTACACATATATATAATGTAAAGAGGAATAAACTTTCTTTGATAGCATTTTCAGCTTTCTTGCCGGTTATAAGTGTTTCGTTACTCATATTCTTTTCTATACTTTCTGGCAATATAATCAGAACCTATATTCAGAATAAAAGTCATAATAAATAAAGTTATACCAAGTGCGAATAAAGCATTATAAGCAGTAGTGCCATGAGGTGTGTCACCAAGAGATACATTTACTATTGAAGATGTTATCGTGTACATTGCACTTCTTGGATCTAAGTTTAATTCAGGATACTGCCCGCCTGCAATGGTAACAATCATTGTCTCGCCTATAGCTCTTGAAAAACCTAATATAAATGAAGCAATAATGCCTGAAAGAGCTGCAGGAAACATAATTTTAAGTGATGTAATTCTTCTAGTAGCACCAAGTGCTAATGACCCATTTCTCAAAGAATTTGGAACTGCATTGAGAGCATCATCAGAGATAGAGGCGACTGTAGGTATTATCATGATACCAACAGCGATACCTGCCGACAAAGCATTAAACACTCCCGTACCTGGAATAAATCTCTGAATTATATTCGGAGTAATCCAATTAAGCGCGAAGTAACCAAATACTACAGTAGGAACACCTGCTAACACTTCTAAGACTGGTTTTATAACTTTTCTTGTTCTTTTTGTTGCAAATTCAGATAAGTATATAGCTGAAAATAACCCTAGAGGAAAAGAAATAAGACAAGCAATGACAGCTATATAAAGAGTTGAGGAAATCAAAACAATAACACCATATTCGGGATTTTGGAAAGTAGGAGTCCATCTAGTTGCAGTAAAATACCCTTTAAAAGTTACTGCTGGATCCTGAAAAAAATTAATAGCTTCAGTCAATAATGTGAAAATAATTGATATGGATATAAGAATTGCGGCAAAAGCAGAGGCTGTAATAAAAAATTTTACAATTTTTTCAATTGGACGAGTAATTGTTTTCGTAAGTTGGTCACGAAGGTCATTTACATTTTCCATAATTTGATATTTTTATTGTAGTTTGTGAGGGCAAATGTGCCCTCACAAATTACTATTTTTTAATTAAAGTGACTATCCCCTACTAAACGCTGACCATGACATTAGTGATGCCATTTTTTGTTCAGCTAACATAGGTACGTAACCTACTGCAGGTACAATTGAATCCATTGCTACAAAGTAGAAATCGACGAATTCTCTAACTGCAGACATTCCTTTTGCAGACTCAGCTATATAGATGAATAGTGGTCTTGCTAAGAAATAATTTCCTTGAAATGCTGCTTCAGGTGGTTGACATCCATCACCAGCATCTACTTGAACAGCAGTAAGCTTATCTTTGTTCTCTTCATAATATGCGAGTCCAAAGTATCCTAAACCACCAGCTGATCCAGATACACCGTTTACAAGAACGTTGTCATCTTCTGATGCAGTGTAGTCAGAACGGCTACCACCATTATCTTCTGTTAACTCTTCATTGAAGAAGTCAAAAGTTCCAGAGTCAGTACCAGGACCATAAAGGTCAAGTGCTACGTCTGGGAACCCTGCTCTTACTTGGCTCCAGTTTGTAATAGTGCTGTCTGCACCCCAAATTGAAGTAAGTTCTGCAGTTGTAAGACATGTAGCCCAGTCATTTGATGTTGGAACAACAACTGAAAGAGCATCAATACCTACTTGTACTTCTAAATAATTAACTCCGTTTTCTTCACATAATGCTTTCTCTTTATCTTTGATTGGACGAGAAGCATCTGAAATCATTGTTTCACCAGGACAGAATTTCTTGAATCCTCCACCAGTTCCTGAAACACCAACAGATATGTTGACATTAGGATGCACTGCTGTGAACTCTTCTGCTACAGCCTGAGTGATTGGAAAGACTGTTGATGAACCATCAATTAAGATTTCACCAGACAATGGTTTTCCTGTTACAACTTGCCAATACTCTAATTGTCTTGCAGCAGCGTCAGGCAACATTGGAATGTAGCCAACAGCTTCTACAATTGGATCTAATGAGTCAAAGTAAAAATCAACAAAAGCTTTGATCACTGGATCGTTTGCTTTTGCATCATTTACATATATAAACAATGGTCTTGCTAGTCCGTATGTGCCTGAAAAGGCGCCTTCTGGGCCAACACATCCATCACCAGCATCTACTTGAACAGCAGTAAGCTTATCTTTGTTCTCTTCATAATATGCGAGTCCAAAGTATCCTAAACCACCAGCTGATCCAGATACACCGTTTACAAGAACGTTGTCATCTTCTGATGCAGTGTAGTCAGAACGGCTACCGCCCAAGTCTTCTGTAATTTCCTCATTGAAGAAGTCAAAAGTTCCAGAGTCAGTACCAGGACCATAAAGGTCTATTGATATGTCTGGGAATGAACTTCTTACTTGATTCCAACTAGAGACTGTGCTGTCTGCACCCCATATAGCACCTAACTCTTCAGTTGTTAGACATGTTGCAAAGTCATTTGATGTTGGAACAACAACTGAAAGTGCGTCTACACCAACTTGAAGTTCAGTATATGTAGTGCCATTTTCTGCACAGAGATCTCTCTCTTTGGCTTTAATAGGTCTTGAAGCATCAGATATATCTGTTTCTCCAGGACAAAATTTCTTGAATCCTCCACCAGTTCCTGAAACACCAACAGATATTTGTACATCTGGGTTAAGAGCTGTAAATTCTTCAGCTACAGCTTGTGTTATAGGGAACACAGTTGAAGATCCATCGATTAAGATTTCACCAGTTAAACCTGATGATCCATCAGAAGAAGATGCATCAGTTGTTTGAGTAGCTGACTCTTCTCCACCTGATTCTTCAGCTTCTTCAGCAGCATCGTCGCTACCGCCACCACAGGCAGCAAGGACAAGTACCATCACAAGAAGCAAAGACCAGAATTTAGATTTTGATCTAATCATGGATTTCCTTTCTTTAATTTAATTAAATTAACTGGTTCCAAGATATTCATGACAGGTAAACACAAAGTAAACAAAAAATATACGTTAAGTTAATGACTTTTTTTAGATTAAATCTGTTTCTGAAGACCAAGACCCTCTATTAAAAGCAAGTATGTAGTTTTCATATCCTAAAAAATCCTTTTTAAATTCATCTGGAATATTAAAACCCCACCAGTCATCTTTAAACTGACTTCGATGAGCTTTCATCGATTTAATTTTATGTTCAACATACTTTGTTCCATCAACTTCAACATCTATATCATCATGTTCACTACCAATTGGGTTAAACCTGTTAAATTCTTCTTCTGAAATAATTCCAGCATCAAACATTTGTTGTCTTCTAGATTGCATTCTTTTTTTAGACCAGGCACTGTAATACAAACGCTCTGGAATCCATACTTCTTGACCATCTTTTAGAGGAAATTTATCTAAATCACTAGCTGCAAAGAAAGCTGCGGTTCCGATTCTATGTGTCTGAATATGATCTGGATGACCATAACCTCCAAAAGGGTCATATGTGATTAAAGCATCAGGTTTATATTTTCTAATTATGTCGACGAGTTTTCCTACAGGATCAAAATAGTTCTGTCTCCAGAAACAATCTGGATCATCATTTTCACTAGTACCCATCATTCCAGAATCTTTAAAACCCATCCACTCATACTCTTTTACACCAAGTGCTTCAAGGCTTGCCTCTAACTCTTTTCTTCTCATTTCAGCGAGTTTAGGGAAAAGCTCTTCTGGATTATCGTAGTTATGAATTTCACCAGCAGAACCATCGGTTGCAGTAGCTACTACAACTCTGTGACCTTCGTCTGCATATTTTGCTAGCGTAACTCCAGTCGAGACGCTCTCATCATCAGGGTGAGCGTGAAATGCTAGAAGTGACGACATTATTCCTCTGGAAAGGCTTTTTTAGCTAATTCTTGACCAACTTCTACAGCTTTTTCGTGATCTCCATCAATCTTTTCAACAAGTTCGCCAAGAACAATTACTTTCTCTCCAGTTATCTGTAATATTCCACCAGAAATTGCAAAGCTTGTTCTTGTATTGTCATGTTCAATGGTTAATCCTCCAGGTACTAAAGTTGCAACTGTTTGTTCATGACCCTCGAGAATTCCTATTTCACCATTTGGAGTTCTTGAAATAACCATAGTTGCATCTCCTGAGAAACAATTCTCCTCTGGTGAGACAACCTCGACAAACATTAAACGCTTTCTTCTAGTTCTTTAGCTTTGGACATGACTTCATCAAGTCCACCAGTCATATAAAAAGCCTGCTCAGGGACTGAGTCTAGCTCTCCACTTAAAATTGTCTTAAACGCTTCAACTGTGTCTTTAATAGATACGAATTTACCTTCAATACCTGTGAACTGTTCAGCAACAAACATAGGTTGTGATAAGAATCTCTGAATTCTTCTCGCACGTCCTACTATTTGCTTATCTTCCTCGGATAATTCATCAATACCAAGAATTGCAATAATGTCTTGTAAGTCATTGTATCTCTGAAGTACTCTCTGAACCTCTCTAGCTGTGTTGTAATGGTCGTCGCCAACAACGCCTGGATCTAAGATTCTTGATGATGAGTCAAGAGGATCAACAGCTGGATAAATACCAAGGTCAGCAATACCTCTAGACAAAACTGTTCTCGCATCTAAGTGAGCAAAAGCTGTGTGTGGTGCAGGGTCAGTAATGTCGTCTGCAGGCACATACACTGCTTGTAGTGATGTAATAGATCTACCTTTAAGAGAGGTAATTCTCTCTTGCAAGAAACCCATCTCGTCTGCAAGTGTTGGTTGATAACCCACAGCAGATGGCATACGTCCTAATAATGTAGAAACCTCAGAACCTGCCTGAGAGAATCTGAAAATGTTATCAATAAACAATAGAACGTCTTGCTTTTCTTCATCTCTGAAATATTCAGCCATAGTAAGTGCTGACAATGCAACTCTTAATCTAACTCCAGGTGGTTCATCCATTTGACCAAATACAAGTGCAGTTTTATCAATAACTCCAGATTCTTGCATTTCTCTAAACAAGTCATTACCTTCACGTGTTCTTTCTCCAACACCAGCGAAAACTGATACACCACCGTGTTGTGTTGCTACTCTGTTAATCATTTCTTGAATAAGAACTGTCTTACCAACACCAGCACCACCGAATAGACCAATCTTTCCACCTTGCACATATGGCATTAAAAGATCAATAACTTTAATTCCTGTCTCAAACATTTCATTTTGAGCAGTTACTTCTTCATATGGAGGTGGTTGTCTGTGAATTGGCCATTTTTGTTTTACACCAATTGAGCTTGTCTCCACATCTAGTGTTTCACCCCAAACATTGAATATGTGACCTAAAGTTTCTTGTCCAACAGGGACTGAGATAGGAGCTCCTGTATCAGAGACTTCTGCACCTCTTCGTAAACCATCTGTACCTTGCATAGAAATTGCACGAACTCTTCCTTCTCCAAGGTGCTGTGCAACCTCTAAAACGATTGTGCTTTTAGAACCATCAATTTCTACATCTACTTCAAGTGCATTTGTAATTTCTGGCAAAGAATCCTGTGCAAATGCAACGTCAACTACTGGACCTGCAATTTTTACAACTCTTCCTAAACTATCGCTCATTTATTTTCTCCTTATCCTGCTAGAGCTTCCGCTCCACCTACAATTTCTGAAATCTCAGTAGTAATTTCAGCCTGTCTAGCTTGATTACTTTGACGTGATAAAATCTTAATTAACTCCTCTGCATTCTCAGTTGCTGCTTTCATAGCTCTCATTCTCGCTGCATGCTCTGATGTTGAAGCATTGAGTAATGCAGAAAATATTGTTGCATTTGTGTATTTTGGAATAATATTACTTAACACTTGGCTTGCTGAAGGTTCAAAAGTATAGGCTCCAACTGACTCAACCTCTTTAGCAATCTGCTCTACCTCAAATGGGAGGACAGTTTTATAGAGTGCTGTTTGTGTCATCGCAGACTGATATTCTGTATACACAAGTTCAATTTGGTTAGTTTTTCCAGCATAAAATTCTTGAACTAAAGGCGTCATAATTTCTAATGCATTTTCAAAATTTGGTTCATCAGTTATGCCCTCATAGTTCTGTTTAGGTTCAACATTTCTATACTTGAAATATCCATTTGCTTTTTTTCCAACAGTGACAATCTCTACTTGGTTACCTAGATTTTCATACTCAGCTTTTCTTATCTCAGCAAGTTTTAAAATGTTTGTGTTATAAGCACCTGCAAGTCCACGATCTGAAGTAATAACAACAAGTGTTATCTTTTTTGTTCCTTCAATTGCAGGCGAAGTTGGCATTTCACCACTCCCTGTAAGTTCTTCAACAATCTGAGCGAGTAAGTTTGTGTAATTGTTGGAAGAGGTAAGTCTTTGTTGTGCTTTTACAATTCTTGAAGAAGCAATAAGTTCCATTGCACGTGTTATCTTCTTAGTAGATTTAACACTCTTAATTCTTCTATTTATTATTCGTAATTCAGCACTTGCCATAATTTACTCTTCTTTTTTCTCCAATGTACTTACAAAAGCCTCGACAGCAGCTTTTAATTCTTCTCCAGGCAACTCACCAGTTGTTTTAATCGAATTAATAACATCAGAGTGTCTTGTTTTTACAAAGTCAATCAAATCTTGCTCAGCTTGTGGAATATCAGCTGGATCCACTACATCAAGAAAACCCTCTGTCACTGCGTATAGTGATACCACTTGCTCTTCCATAGGTACTGGTTGATACTGTGGTTGTTTTAGCAACTCAACAACTCTTCTACCTCTATCAAGCTGTGCTTGAGATGCTGCATCTAAGTCAGATCCGAACTCAGCAAATGCCTCTAACTCCCTGAACTGTGCAAGGTTAATTCTTAAAGGACCGGAGACTTTTTTCATAGCCTTAGTTTGTGCTGCACCACCAACTCTTGATACTGATGTACCAGGGTTTACAGCAGGTCTTACACCAGAATAAAAGAGTTCTGATTCCAAATAAATCTGGCCATCTGTAATGGAAATCACGTTAGTTGGGATGAATGCTGAAACGTCACCAGCTTTTGTCTCAATAATTGGGAGACCAGTTAATGACCCTCCACCAAGCTCTTCACTTACTTTTGCACAACGCTCTAATAACCTTGAGTGAAGATAGAAAACGTCACCAGGATATGCCTCTCTTCCAGGAGGTCGTCTTAGAAGTAGTGAAATCTGACGATATGCAATAGCTTGTTTTGATAAGTCGTCAAAAACAATTAGTCCGTGTTCACCGTTGTACATCCAGTGCTGACCAATAGCTGAACCAGCATAAGGAGCATACATCTGCAATGCTGCAGCTGCTGAAGCTGGCGCATTAACTATAACTACTTTATCAAGCACTCCCTCTTCTTCAAATCTCTCTACAACTTCAGCTACAGTTGATGATTTCTGACCAATAGCAACGTAAATACACTTTACGTCAGTATCTTTTTGATTAATTATTGTATCTACTGCAACAGCGGTTTTTCCAATCTGCCTATCACCAATGATAAGCTCTCTTTGGCCCCTTCCAATTGGAATCATGGAGTCAATAGCTTTGATACCAGTTTGAAGTGGTTCTCCAACAGGTTGTCTTTCAACAACGGAAGGTGCTTGAAGCTCAAGACGTCTTCTTTCGGTAAATTCTATAGGACCTTTTCCATCAATTGGGTTTCCTAGTGGATCGATAACTCTTCCTAAAAATCCATCTCCAACTCCTATGGAAAGAACTTCACCAGTCTGCTTAACAGGGTTACCTTCTTCAATATGATTGGAGTCACCCATTAGAACGACACCGATTGAATCTTCTTCTAAGTTAAGAGCAACACCGACTAGTCCACCTGGAAACTCGAGTAGCTCAGAAGCCATAACATTTTCTAAGCCCTTAACTCTTGCTACACCGTCTGCAATCGCTGATACATAACCAACTACGTCATCTTTTACAGAATCTTTCCAGTCACCAAGAGTAGACTTTAAAGAATCTGATATCGCTTTTGCGTCAATATTTAGATCGCTCATTCTACCTACCTTCTAATACAGTTTTAATTTCTGAAAACTTTGATGAGAGAAGACCGTCAAAAGTTCTCTCTCCTACACTTACACTTATTCCACCAATTACAGATGGATCAACATCAATACTTAGCTCTACGTCAGTTCCAACTTTGCTTTTTATTGCCTTTTGTAGTGCTTTTTGTGTTTTATCGTCGAGCTCAACAGCTGTCACGACTTTTGCTACTGAAGCTCCTCTTTTGTTTGCTATAAAATTAGCAACACTTGATTCAATATCATTTAGGTTATCTGCATAACCTTGGGATATAGTGAGGGTCACCAAGTCTACCGTTAAAGGTAAAACTCGTGTGCTCAACAAGTTTTGTACAGCCTCAATCTTTTTCTCTACAGGTATTCCAAAGTTTCTAAATACATCAAGAGCCTCTGATGAATCTGATAAAGACTTGAAAACTTGGAGGATTTCATTTTCAACTCTTTCTGAATCATCAGAAGATGCAATTATTTCAACTAAACCTTTTGAAAAAGTCTCAACTGACATTGTTTCTGTTACCCCATATCCTTTATAAATTTATCAATAAGTTTCTTTTGGTCATTTTTTGACATAGATGATGCAACTTTTTGTGATATCTCCAAAGAGAGATCGGCTACTTCACCTTTTAATTCTGAAGAAACTCTTTCTTTTTCAGCCTCTGAATCTGATTTAGCTTTTTCTACGATTGCTTCTGCTTCTTTTTTGGCTTCTGCAAGCATATCTTCTTTAATTTTCTCAGCGGCAGCTTTACCTTCATCAATGATTGTTTGAACTTCTGAATCAGCATTTGACACAAGCTTGTCGTACTCAGCTTTAGATTTCTCAGCTTCGGCTTTTGTTTCCTCAGCTTCTTTTATCTGACCTTCTATAGCAGAAGCTCTTGATGCTAAAGTTTCATTTAATGCAGGTAGTGCCCATTTCCAAATAAAGAAAAATACAATTGCAAAAGCAGCAATACCAGCAACAAGTTCAGATGTTGCAGGCAAAAGCAGATCAATGCCTGAGCTTGATTCTTCAGCTTCCGCTAATAATAATTCTAAATTCATATTCACTCTTTTACTCCTATACCAAGAAGAATAGAACGAATCCAATAAGTGCTAGCGCCTCAGTAAAGGCGATTCCTAAGAACATAGTTGTTCTTACCATACCAGCAGCTTCTGGTTGTCTTGCCATAGCTTGCACGGCATTACCAGCAATTAACCCGATACCAACACCAGGACCAATTGCGGCCAATCCGTATCCTATCAACGCGTATGCAGCTTCCATTTTCCTCCTTATTAATTAATGCTCTGGATGCAGAGACGTTTGTATATACACTGCAGACAACAATGTAAATATGTATGCCTGCAAAATTGAAACTATTAATTCGAATCCATAGATTCCCAAACCAAGTGTGAACCAAGCTAATCCAATAGGTGCTTTAGAGAGGATGTAATCAGCACCACCAGGTTGTACTAAGAAAAAATATGCAGATGCTAATAACAAACTGAGCATAACGTGACCAGCAACAAGGTTAGCAAAAAGTCGAACTGCGAGACTAAATGGTCTCACTAATAAAACTGAAACTAACTCTATGACGCCTACTAATGGTTTAAGCGCAACTGGTACGCCTGGAGGCCATACGAGATGTGATATATAGCCAAAACCTTCTTCTTTTATTCCAACAAAAACAAAAATAAAGTACGTTATCAAACTTAAAAATAGTGGTAAAGCCATACGAGATGTGACTGGGAAGTTAATTAATGGAGCAACCTCAAATAGGTTTCCTACAAGTATAAATAAAAATATTGAGACTAAATATGGGGTAAATTTCTCTCCCCCTCTACCAATAACACCTAGTGCTATCTCATCTTTTACGAATGTGAATATTGATTCAACTGCCGATTGAAGTTTTCCAGGTACAACTGATTTTTTTCTTAATCCAAAAAACACAACAACCACTGGAATAATGGCTGCAAGAAGTATTAGGACTTCGGTTCTTGATATCTGTGTTCCTGCAAAATTACCAAATTCGAATAATTCTTTTACATTTGCAGGTTTGCAAACTACTTCATTAATAAAATCACAAGTTTCAGCTGCTGTTATCATTTGCCCAATCTAAATCTGTGTCTTTTCTCTTAATAACCATAGTCATTTCTATAAATAACATAGTTAAAAAAACAATCGGCACTGTCAGAGACATTGCCAAATCATCAATAGAATAAACGTTTTTTAGTAATAAGAGAAACCCAAATATAAAAATTAATCTAAAAACGTATCCAAATAACGCAGCAAAATAATAGAAATTTAGAGAGATTTTTGCTGCATAAGACATGATTACTGCTCCTAGAAAAAAACCTGTAGCAACAATTACTGAAGAATATAGAGAGGTGAAAAATGCTTCTTGGGATTTAAAATAAAATAAGACTGGAACAATCACATATATAGGTGAAGATCTAAAAAGCATCCTTTTTGCTAGTTCAATTTCAACGTTCATCTTTTTCTTCCTCTAATTTTGCTGAAATATTCCACATTCTTCTATATCCGTCATAGATACCAATTAGTACAAATATTATTACTGGCCAAGGTGCATATCCAAAAAAGTTTTGTATTAAAAGCCCTATTAAAAGTCCACTTAAAATAGATGTAGAAAAAGTAGAAACAGGGCCAAAATCTTCTAAATTAATTCTTGCTTTAGCCATACGGTTGAAAACTCTTGGCAAGAGATCTGACTTCTGCCTCTAACTCATTTAATTTATTTTCATCTGATCTATTTTTCATTATTTCAGATATTAGATAACCAACCTGAGTTAGTTCATTTTCTTTCATGCCACATGTTGTTACTGCTGGAGTACCCATGCGTATACCTGAAGTTATAAAAGGAGATCGAGGATCAAATGGTATTGCATTTCTATTTAAAGTAACTCCCCTATCATTTAGCAAAATACCAGCTTCTTTACCGGTTAGTTCTTCGTCCACACTTCTTGTATCGACAAGAACTAAATGGTTCTCTGTTCCACCACTTACTACTCTTAAGCCTTGTTCTTGAAAAGAATCAGCTAATGCTTTTGCATTGTTTAAAATTTGTTGTGCATATTCTTGATATTCTTTTGTTAAAGCTTCTTTAAAACATACAGCTTTTGCTGCTATTTGGTTATTTAGTGCCCCACCTTGAGCTCCAGGAAATGTATTTTTATCAATATCCTTTGCAAACTCTTCTCTTGTTAAAATAATTCCACCACGTGGCCCACGTAAAGCTTTGTGAGTTGTTGCCGTAACAACATCAGCATATTTGGCTGGATTGTCTACAACTTTTCCAGCAACTAGTCCTATAAAGTGAGCTGCATCAACCATAAAGTGAGCGCCAACTTCATCTGCAATCTCTCTGAATTTTTGGAAATTAAGTGATTGTGAATAGGAAGAGTAGCCAGCAATTATTAATTTAGGTTTATGCTCTATAGCCATGTTGTAAACAGTTTCCATATCAATTAATTCTGATTCCTCGTCTAGACCGTAGCCAACAAAGTTGTATATCTGTCCTGAGAAGTTAACAGGTGAACCGTGTGTTAGATGTCCTCCCTGATCAAGTGACATTCCTAGTACGGTGTCCCCCGGTTCTAATAAAGACAAGTAAACTGCCATATTTGCAGATGATCCTGAATGAGGTTGAACATTAGCGTGATCGGCTTCAAATAATTCGCAAGCTCTATCAATCGCTAGCTGTTCGATTTGATCAATAATTTCACATCCTTCGTAATATCTACGTCCTGGAAAACCCTCAGAGTATTTATTAGTCAATATTGAGCCAGATGCTTCCATTACTGCTTTTGAGGCAAAGTTTTCTGATGCTATGAGGTGTATATGTGTATTTTGTCTATTTAAGTCGTTATCAATTAACTCAGAAATTTCTGCATCTACATTATTAAGTGATTCTTGGGAAGCGCCTTTTTTATTCATGATATGTATTCTAACAGTAACTTGGAGGCCATTTAAGTGGGCCTTCTCTTAAAATTTCTCCACCCTCGACACGAAAATCTATGATAGTTGATCCACTTCCGTGAACAGAAGCTCCTTCAAGATATTCTGCAACATTTGAGCCAAATATTTCTTCTGCTTCAGTATTACTAGTAACATCATTTTCACCAGAACGGTTTGCACTTGTAACAGCTAGTGGTCCAGTAATTTTTAATAACTCAATTGCTAGCTCATTGTCGGGAACTCTGATCCCAATTGAAAATGGATTTTTTGTACCAACACCATCAGCAAATTCCTTTGTTGTCTCAACGACAATCGTTAGTGGTCCTGGCCAATAAAGCTCTACAACTTCAGGAATTGTTGATACTATATCAAGTTTTTGTAGGTCATAATATGAAGAAACAAGAATAGATAAAGGTTTATCTTCATCTCTTCCTTTTAAGTCAAAAATTTTATTTACAGCTTCCTGACTATAAGGATTAACTCCAATTCCATAAACGGTCTCTGTTGGAATACCTACTACTTGATTGTTATTTATTGCTTCAACTGCAAGATTCAATTTATTGTTTTGCAATTATATACCGATCTCTTTCAACTAAGTCCTTCTCTAATTCTACTTGCTTCCAATGTGAAAGATTATTCAAAATGGTTGTTGCATGACTAGTGTCGACTTCTAAAAATAGGGTAAGGTTTCTTATATCTTTTTCCTCAATTTCTTTTATTAATCTATTGATATATAAAAGTCCATCAATTCCACCATCAAGAGCTACAAGTGGTTCATAGTCCACTACTTCAGACTCAAGACTAGAAAGAGTTTCTGTTGGAATATAGGGTAAGTTTGCAACAATTATGTCATAATCAACTTCTTCAACATCACTTAAAAGATCTGATTGAAATAAATTAATTTCAAGATTATTAATTTCTGAATTCTCTTTTGCTAAATCTAATGCTTCAAGGGAAATATCACATGCATCAACTGTTGATTCCGGATATAGTTTTTTCAGCATAAGTGCAATACATCCAGTTCCGGTACCCACATCCAAGATTTTTTTTGGATTATCAGACTTATTTTTTATTAACTCAATTAAAAACTCTGTTTCTGGTCTTGGGATCAAACACCGTTGGTCAACATTGATTTGAATGCTATAAAAAGGTATATATTCTTCTATGTATTGAAGAGGCTCACCATTTAGTCTTCTAGTAAGAAGCTCTGTATAGGATGAATGATAATCTGACTGTGACCCTGTAATTTCTTTAGCTTTTTCTCTGAGTCTTGCCAGTTCATGCTCAGGAATTTGTTGGATGTTCATTATTCTTCTAGATTGGCAAGTCTTGAAGCTTCATTATCTGCAATCAAGCCAACAACAAACTCTTCTAAGTCTCCATCCAAAACTTGGTCTAATTTTTTTAGTGTCAAGTTTATCCTGTGATCTGAAACTCTATTGTCTTTGTAATTATATGTTCTTATCTTGTCTGATCTCTCACCAGAACCGACTTGCTCTTTTCTATCTTTTGCACGTTCTGCTGCAGCTTTATCTTGTTCAGCCTTTAAAAGTCTTGCCCTTAAAATTCTCATTGCTTGATTTTTATTTTTTAACTGCGATTTTTCATCTTGACTGGTGACAACTAAGCCTGTTGGTATATGAGTAATTCTTACTGCTGAGTCAGTTGTATTAACACTTTGACCACCAGGACCGCTAGATCTATAAACATCAATTTTTAAATCACTATCAACGATATTTAAGTCAACCTCTTCAGCTTCAGGAAGCACTGCAACAGTTGCTATTGAAGTATGAACTCTCCCCTGTGATTCAGTTTTAGGAATTCTTTGTACTCGATGGGCTCCAGCTTCAAATTTAAGCTTTGAAAACACTCCTTTTGACTTTATTGCAAAAATTATTTTACTGTAACCGCCCTGGTCTGAAGCTGTAAGTTCTATAGGTTCAACATTCCAAGCATTTCTTTCTGCAAAACGAGTGTACATTTTGTACAGATCGCCTACCCATATAGCTGCCTCTTCTCCACCAGCTCCAGGTCTAATTTCAACTAATACATCCTTTTCATCTAATGGATCTTTTGGAAGAAGTGAAACTTTTATTTTTTGAACTAACGGATCTAGCTTATTTTTGTTTTCGGTGACGATTGATTCAAACTCACTTTTCATATCTTCATCATCTTCAGAATTGATAAGCTCAACTGCATCATCAATCTCAGAAGTTATCTTTTTCCACTCATTAAATAAATCGACAATAATTGACACATCACTATGCTTTTTTGCCATTTCTGCATAACCTTTTTGGTCCTTAGAAATATCTATTTCTGAAAGTTGTTTTTCTATTTCTGGAAGTGAATTTTCAATTGCTTTCAGTTTTTCGTGTAATGAATTATCCAACTTTTACCTCGCTTGCTTGTGCGGTAATACCCTCAAACAATTTTGTATTTTCAGAATTCTCAACACAGTTTGCCATTGATAAAATAGCCACTTCAATTTGATCATCGGAAGGTTTTTTTGTTGTAATAAACTGTGTCCAGATGCCAGGTGCTGCAAAAAATTTTGCAATTAATGAATTACTATTTGCAAAGTTAAATTTCAATATCTCATAAGAAAGCATTGAAACCACCACAACATGTAAAATTCTAGTAACCGCAGTCAAAACAATATTGACGTTTGGAATAAATGGAAGAGTTAATAGGCTAATAAAGACTATAAGAAATAGAAAAGACGTTCCACACCTTATGTGTTCTTTTGGAAAGGTTTTTACATCATCCATCGTTAGTGATTTTTTAGCTTCATAAGAAGCAATGGTCATATGCTCGGCACCATGATATTCAAATAGCTCTTGTGCATCTTTAGTCTTTCCTATGAGATAAATATAAACAATAACTATAAGTCCTCGAAGCACCCCTTCTAATACACCAGTCAGTGATTGAGAATAATTAATTGTCTCTACCAACAATCGAGGTCCAGCTATAAAAATTAATAATACAGATATCAAAAATGAGTAGGTCATAATTTTTGACAATAAGCTTTCTTCATATTCTTCAAAGTCAGAATAAATCTGATCTGAAAGAGTTATTGCCTTAAATCCAACATACATTGAATCAATGAGTGCACCAAAGCCTCTGATTAATGGGGTTGACCAAAATTTGTTTCTTTTTATTAGTGGGGTTCTTTCTTCATAATATTTGTGGAGTTTATTATTTTTGTCCCTAATTCCTAAAGACCATCCTTTTGGGCTTTGAATCATGACACCACCAATTACTGCTTGGCCACCATATGCAATATCTTGTTCAGACATAAGAAAATGAAATTAGTAAAGTTATTCTTCTTCTTGAGAAGAAGTTTCTTGTTTTGGTGCTTGTCTGGTACTTGTTGATCCGTACCTTTGTTTAAACCTTTCGACTCTACCTGTAGAGTCAACTAATTTTTGCTTACCAGTAAAAAATGGATGGCTAGCGGAAGAAATCTCAAGTTTTACTAATGGATATTCGTTTCCATCTTCCCATTGAATAGTTTCATTTGTTTTAATTGTTGAACGAGTAAGAAACGCAAAACCTGCGTCTTCGTCAGAGAAAACAACCTCTCTATAATCTGGGTGTATACCTTGTTTCATAGTTCTACTTTACAATAATACTTTTATTACACTAAAAGATTATTTTGCTTTTGCAACATCCTTTAAGAATGCGTCATTGCTTTTAGTTTCTTTTAATTTATCGATTAAAAGTTCAGTGGCTGCTCCACCTTCAAGTGCAACCAATACCCTTCTTAGAGCCCAGAGAGACTCAAGCTCTTTAGGAGATACGAGTCTTTGCTCTTCTCTAGTTCCTGAAGGTGTGACATCAATAGCAGGGAATACTCTTTTGTCAGCAAGCTGACGGTCAAGACGCAACTCCATATTTCCTGTACCTTTGAATTCTTCAAATATAACTTCATCCATCTTTGAACCAGTCTCTACAAGTGCTGTTCCAAGGATTGTTAAACTTCCCCCGCCTTCAATATTCCTTGCAGCACCGAAAAATTGTTTTGGAGGAGTAAGAGCAGTTGAATCAACACCACCAGATAGAATTCTACCGCTAGCAGGTGTTGCTAGGTTATGAGCTCTTGCTAAACGAGTGATTGAGTCAAGAAGAATAACCACGTCTCTACCTTCCTCAACTAATCTCTTTGCTCTTTCAATTGCTAACTTAGAAACTTGTGTATGCTCGTCTGGCGGTCTATCAAACGTTGAAAATACAACTTCACCATCTACTGACCTCTGCATATCAGTTACTTCCTCAGGTCTTTCATCAACCAGCACAACCATCAGATAGACCTCTGGATTATTGGTGGTTATTGAATTTGCAATTTCTTTGAGAATTGTTGTTTTTCCAGCTTTTGGTGGAGATACAATCAACCCTCTTTGTCCTTTTCCTATTGGAGCAATCAAGTCAATAATTCTAGGAAGAATTTTTTCAGGATTTCCATCCATTTCAAGTTTTAATCTCTCATCTGGAAAAAGCGGTGTTAATTTATTAAAATCTACTCTTCTAGCAAGCAGTTCAGGATCAGCATCATTTACAGTGCTTGGCTCAACAAGTGCAGGGTACTTTTCTTTTTGCCTTGGAGCTCTAATAGGACCAGACACCATATCACCTTTACGCATTCTGTATTTCTTAATTAAACCTGCAGCAACATAAACATCTTCCTCACTTGGTTTGTAGCCATTGCATCGAAGAAATCCATATCCTTCTGGAAGAATGTCCAGAATGCCGTCTCTTGTATCGCCTTTTTTAATCTCACTGTCACCAGAGCTTACAACAGAAGGGCCGTCATCACTATCTGATTTGCTAATTACTTCAGCTACTTCAGTTTCCTCTACATCTAGTATTTCATCACTGTGTTCAACTAATAAATCGATTAGTTTTGCTTTTTGAAGCCCTTTATACTCAATACCCAAACTCTCAGCTATTGACCTTAAGTCAGCTACAGGTTTTGATTGTAATTGTGATCTTGCGGACATATTTTTCTCCTATATAAAATCAATTTTTTTGGAAATGATTTGTGAATTGTTTGTCTGAAAGACAACTTCATTATATACATATTTTTATTAAAAAGATAATTTTTAAAACTTTTTTGAAAAAGAGTACGATACTGCAAAAATCATGCTTACTAAGTAGTAAATCACTCCATATATTGCTACTTCTGGCATTTCCAGGGCAAGTGAAATACCTAAAACAATTGGAAAATTTTGACATAGAGCTTCAATTTGTAATGTTTTTGCATTTGCTAGATCAATATTCGAAAAAGTTATCAATATTCTGCTAAATATAAAAATCATAATTAATGAACTAACTGAAAAAAGTAATCCCTCTTGAATATTTTCCAAAATGTAAACTCCCAAATCAACTGGTGTCCAAATCGAAACAACAACAATTAAAATCTTCATAAATACATCCAGGGGTTTGAAAATTAAATTTGTAAATTTCTTAAATTTTGCTTTAACTATCATACCAAATAAAAACGGAATCAAAACGAACAGAAGTAGCTGGATAAACGAAGTTGAAGCATCAACACTGAAATTAGTGGCTCTTGAAGTAATGATTGTAAGCCAAAAAATTATAGTTATTGGTGAAATAAGCGAAGCAAAAGAAGTCAAAAATACAGATAATGGAACATTCCCACTTTTAATGTGTGAAAGCAAGCCGGACACATGACCCCCTGGAACTATCAAAACTATAACTGCTGCAATTGCAAATAATGAATTACTAAATATTTCAGAAATTAAAAGACCTACTAGTGGTAATAAGATTAGTTGAATACCAAAGCCGTAAAGAAGTGATTTTTTTTCTTTAAATAATATTTTGAACTGCTCTAAGTTACTACTCAATCCCAAAAAGTAAAATAAAACAGGAATAAATATTGTTACTATATTTAAAGGTAACGAATTACTTACTGCTTCCCCCATGATTTAAATATACAAATTTTTTTACAGAATGTATATAAGGTGAATATAAATCTTGGTTTTTTTATTAATTATTATTTTTAACTTTTATGAAAAACCCTGCAAACAAAATTACAACCATGTACCCAATAAGCATTAGTGCAAAGGTTAGAGAAAAAGAACCCATACTCAATAAATCTTGTTGAAGATTGGAGAATTCACTATCAGGAGAGACTATCAATATTCTTATAAAAAGCCACAAACCAAGTAAAAAAGAAAGCATTGGAAAAATTTTGTAAAACCCTTTTGAGTCCTTTAATGACTCGACTAATTCATTTCCACCGCCTGGAAGAGCTTTAAGCAATACACCTTCAATACACATTAAATAACTGATTGCAGCAATAGCAGTTAATAAACTTGAATCAAGAATATATGGAACTGATGTAAGGTAGAAAAATCCGAAACCAACCGCACTTAGAGAAATTGAAGAATAAAACTTTGGTGAAAGTCTGCTAACAGGTCTTTCGCTTAATATGTAACTTGTTGCTATAAATCCAAAGATAAATCCAATAGGCATTGCAAAATATATAAAAGCAAGAGTTGAAACCAAAGCAAATAATATGGCTTGTGGTGCCCACTTAAATTTTACAGTTTGATTAAGGAATTGGCTTTCAATAATTCCTTCAATACCCTCGTAAAAGAACGTAACTGATAATAAGCCAACAAATGCTGCGATAAAGACTGCTAAATTTTCTAAATCAAGCACTAAAGACGCCCCCTCTTCAACATACCCGATTAGAAATGCAGTCAAAAATAAAGCAAAAAGTATCTTAATAAAGTTAAAAACTTTAGATGTGCCAGAGACATCTCTTTCATTAAAAAAGAATTTCACTTTGTTTTCAGAGAGAATTTTATTGAACCACTCCTGTGCTAATAAAACTAAATAAAAAAGAATAACTATTGCAGTTGTGATAATAAAAGCAATACTATTTTTTTCTTGGTCAGTTAAATCAATATCATCGAAGAGCGGTATTGAAGTTACAAGTTCGTTAGTAATTTCAATATCTAAAAAACTAGTACTTTCAACAATTGGTGGTGGAATTGTCGTAGTAGTTGTTGAGGTGGTAGTTGAAGAAGTAGTTGTAGTCTCAATTACCTTTGCTGCTAAGAGTGCAGTGTTTTGAAAAGTTTCCCTAACAAATTCTATGCATTCTACTGCGTTACAGTTTTCATCAGTTTCGTCAATAGTTCTAGTTATTTGAACAGTTAAGATAACTTTGACTTCACCTGGATAACAGCAGAGCTGTAATTCTCCACTTTTGGAAGGTACTTGAAAAGTATAATTACCATCTATGTGTTGTAATTCTAAGAATATTTGATCGTAATCTTCGTACTGGATTAACCAAGAAACTTCAATACTTTCATCTTCTAATCTGTCAACTTCGATTGAGATATTGTCTTCATCGACAGTGCTAAATATTAGCAATAAGCAGCTTATTGAGAAAATGATTTTTAATTTCATTGGCTTGTTTTTTGAACAACAAGTCCCTGCTCTAAAGCCAATGATGTCTCACTAAGGAACCATTCGTCTGTAAATTTTGACCAAAAACTAGAATCACTGTTATATCGCATCCACATAAATAAACAACCGTTAAAATTCCGAATAGTATTCAATGCTAGTGTTGCTGCATCTATTGATTCATTATTTTTTGTGTAATCTTTACAAAGATTCAAGAGTACGTCAAAAGGTTCATTCGATATCCAATTTCCACTTGAAACTATTTCATTTATATTGAAGAACGCATAACGAGCAGCAGCTCCTAAATTGATAATTGCTTCAGCTTGTAATTCTACAAATTTATTAATTCTTAATTTTGGATCTTCAACAGATTCAAAAAATTTTACTAATTTTTTTTCAGTTCCCTGAAAAGCAGAATTAAATATGGCACCGTAAACATCAACCATATTGTTTGGAAAATGATTATAAGCAGTAGCTACAGATGTACCAGCATTTTTTGCAATCATTGATACGTTTATATTTTTATGATCTATGTCTGGATTTTGAAGTAATTTTATTGCACTGTCTATTAACTTTAATTGAGATTTATCATAAATTGTTTTTTGACGTATAGACCTTCCGTCAATTTTTTTCTGATTTTTCATTGTTTTTTAACTTATAACTTCTATTTTTGTAAGTATACCTGAAACAATTAGTCTTTCTTTTGCTGAATACTTAGGATGACATGTTGTTAAAGTTAGGCGGTCATCTCCTCTATCGTACAAAACATACTCTCCACCAACAGCTTCAACAATATCGATAGTATCGACTCGATAATAATAAGTTTTTGAATCAACTGTTAACAGCAGTGTATCTCCGATGTTTAGTGCATCCAAATCACCAAAAGGTGCTCCGTATGTAGTCCTATGACCAGCAATTCCTACGTTTCCACCTGTCCCAGGTAGTGCAGTGCTGCTATAGTGGCCAGGGCCAAGTTCCAATGTATTTTCATTTGTACCAGCTAAAACATATTGTTTTACATTAATTGAAGAAATTTCAAGATATCCAAATATCTGGGGTTTACCATCATCAGAAGTAATATTTTCTTCAGGGAGGACTTGATCAATGAAATTATCAAAGATTGGGGTATCATTAAAAAGCTCCCTCAAGTTAATAAAGTTACTTTCAGTTGCAAAAACTTCTTCAACGTTTTCAATATTTTGTTCACCGTTGTAAATAGCTGCTAACTTTTCTTGTGCTGCTTCTTGCTTGGAATTTGTTAGATACATTTCGTTATATGCATAACCTGAAATCAGTAAACCTGAAAATATTAAAAGAACAGAAACCCCTGTTAATATTTTTGCAAAACCACTATTGCTTTTTTTTGATTTTGTCTTTTTTGATGGTATGTCAGTCTGGAATGAGACATTTTTGATTTGGTTTTCTTCTAAAATCTCATCATTGAATTTAAATTCAATTTTATCAGATGCAATGAGTTGTAGAATGTTTTCTAACTCTGTCCTTGATATAATATCTTTTTTTGATGATTTTTCTTCAATATTTTGAACTGATGAGATAAGATTTAAGACTTCGTTGTTTAAATTATCAATAATTTCATTTTGATTTTTTGAATAAAGACCCTTATTTAAATATGGATTAACTTTATTGAAATTTATAAGTACATCTACACTTTCTTTAACTAAAAACTCAATTTTAGTTTTAAGGACATAAATATTTTGATACAGGGAATCCATAGAATTTGAAGAAGGTACCTTAGATATTAATCTTTTTTTTCTGTATCTTGTAAAAAGTAGAAGTCCTGTAAAGAATGATGCTATTCCGGCTATTCCAAAGTAATTTAAATTGAATCCTGTATTTGCTAGTACAGTTGGTGTTTCTCCCAATTGATCTTCTATATAGTAGTACTGTACTAAATAGTCTTTGTCTTCAACGTAATTAGTATCTGTATCAAAATCCCATGCAACATAGTCATTACCTTCATCATTTGTAAATGCAACATTATCTGTATCAATTAATTCGACTTTCACATTTGAAACAACTGCATTTCCACTCTCTGATGTACCAAGAGCTTGGAGGGTGTGTATTCCTGGTTCTAAGTCAGGAGTTGGAAGGTTGCCAACGATGTTACCATTTGTATCTGTTTGTAGAATTCCAACAAAAGTTGGCTCAGAAAACATATACACTTCAACAAAAGATTCTGGCTCAAACCCTGATGCTTCAATAGAAATCATTCCATCAAGTTCACCTTTAATAATTGCATCTGGCTGTGCAACAATCTGTTCAATAACTTGTGCTGGCAGGAAAGAGGCGTTTGTTAAAGTTACGACATCGTTAGATACTACTTCCTCTTCGTCACATCCGATCGTACAAGTTAATCCAATCGAAAGAGATACTTCATCATTTGATATCTGAACTTCAGATATGTCTTCAATATCTACCTTTGTGCTGTCATCTATTACATTATTTACAAGAACACTTGATTTTTGAGTTAAAGCCTCTTGAATTGGGCCTAAGGTTGTTGGTGGACTTGAGTCTAGTCCACCAACAACAAGCGATGAAATATCATCAGTGAGAGATAACTCTCCTAATACTGTAGTCGTGGTTGTCGACACAGACAATTCATCACTTAATACAGGTCCTCTTAAATTTTCTGAAATAGAATCTGCTCTTAATACAGGAATTGTAGTTGTAGTAGTGGGTGCTTCTTTAAAACAGTTTGTTGTCTTTTTGAATTTTCCAACACTCTTATTTGAACCTAATGCATCTGAAGTAATTATTCTTGCCTTATATTTTGCACCTTCAGGTACACCAGAAATTGTGGTGATAGACATCGAAGAGCCTGCAGGAATAATGTATGTATTTTCAGTAACTTTTTTATTGTTTACAAACACCTTTACTTTAAACTTTGCGGAGACATTTGACCTTCTATTGTTCATTGACATACCATAATTAGCTCCACCGCCCTCTTGACAGTCTCTTTGATTAAAAATTACTGGAAGAAAGACATTAGGTGGTTCTTCTGGAATAGTTGTTGTAGTAGTTGTTGTTGTAGTTGTTGTTGTAGTTGTTGTTGTGGTAGTAGTTAATGCAATTGTTGTTGTAGTTGTTGTTTGTTCTACAACAACACAAGAAACTGCAGAACTAGTTGATTGTGTTTCAGCAGTCATATTGGTATAAACACCATCTGTAAATGAATCCGTAATTCGCCAGGTGATTGTTGATCCTTCAGATACTGAAACTGTTAATGATGTGTCTGTGGCAAATGAAGCAACTGTTAAATTAGCATCTAAAGTTGTGTATGAACCGCTATCAATTTTATATTCAACTTTTACATAAATCGCAGCACCCTCGCCACTAGTAATAGAGAGAGTCGAAACCTTGGCATCATTGGCACAAGCAGCAAAAGAAGATGAGATAGTTGAAGCTGGATCACAATCTACTGCATCAGAGGTAGATTGAGTTTCAGCAGACATGTTAGTAAAGTCACCGGAAGTAAAGCTATCAGTTATTCTCCATGTAATTGTTGAACCGTCTGCAACAATATATTCAGTAGCAGTGCTGGTACCATTTGCTGCAACCGAGAGATTAGATGTGTGAGTTGAGTATGAACCGCCATTGATACTATATTCAATTTTGTAGTAAACAGTATCTGAAGATTCTGTATTGTTTATTGTTAATGTTGATGTTTTAGAGCCGCTAGCACAACTTCCAAAGGCTGAAGAGAATGTAGAGTCAGGATCACAATCTGCAGCAGCGGACTCTGACTGAGTTTCTGCAGTCATATTTGTGAAGTTATTGGATGTAAAACTATCTGTAATTTTCCAAGTAATTGTTGAACCATGCGCTACTGATGCTGTAACAGAAGTATCTGTAGCACCGATGGCTACTGAAACATTTCCATTTGCTGTTTGATAAGAACCGTCATTGACTTTGTATTCAACTTTATAATATGCAGTCAGACCAGTCAAAGTATGTGCTGTTCCACCAGAGGCAACGGCGGTTAAATTAATTGCAGTTCCAGCAAGAGCGTTTAAGTTTGAGGTCGCAAGCTTCACTCTATTAGCTGTTCCAGATTTGATTATGTAATAAGTTGTGCCATCAGTTAAGTTTCCTTGTGCTCCAGAGCTGCCTTGTGTGTAAATTACAGCATCCCCCGTTGCAACTTTAGAATATTCTGAGGATGGAATAACTATTTCATTAGTTGATGTAATTAAAACTGAAGAATCTGTTAAATCCAAGCTTCCAGTAGAAATTTCATTATTTGTAATACTTAAAGTCGCAGTTGCAGATCCACTTGCACAAGAAGCAAATGAATTAGAAAATACTGAGTTAGGATCACAATCTACGGCTGCGCTGGTCGATTGAATTTCGTCAGATGCACCAGAGAAATCACCACTTGAAAGGCTATCTTTAAACTTCCAAGTAATTGTCGATCCATGAGGGACTGAGGCCGTCAAAGATGTATCTGTTACATTATTTGCAACAGAAAGATTTGTAGCTGCAGACTGGTACGAACCGTTGTCAATTTTATAATAAACTTCATAATATACTGTTGCACCATTGTTGTTGTTTGTTATGTTTGCTGTACTTATTTTTGCACCACTTGCACACCCAGCAAATGAATTTTGAAATAGAGTGTTTACTGTACAGTCAACAACGGAGCTCTGAGTTTGTTCTTCAGCACTCATATTTGTAAAATCCGCAGAAGTAAAAGAGTCTGTTACTCGCCATGTAAGTGCTGTACCATTACTTACGTTCTGTGAAATAGAAGTGTTAGTAGCACTACCAGCAATTGATAAGTTAGCCTCTTTAGTTACCCAAGAACCACTGTCTATCTTGTACTCTACTTTTACATAAACTGTTGCACTCTCATTGTTTGTAATTTCTAATGCTACTGAACCTTGTGATCCAGAACATGAAAAATCTGGTGGATTTTTGACTGTAATATTTGGATCACAATCTACAGCATCACTAGCATCCATTTCTTCTTCGACCATATTTGTAAAATCACTAGATGTAAAGCTATCAGTAATTTTCCATGTAATTGTTGAACCATCAGGAACCGAGGCAGTCTGTGAAGTATCTGTTGCTCCATTACTAACAGATAGGTTGCCATTTGTTTCTGTGTAAGAACCATCATCAATTTTGTATTCAACTTTATAGTATGCGGTTGCACTCTCAGTGTTTGTAATGCTTAATGTTGATGTCTTTGCGCCAGCAGAACACGTACTAAATGATGTCGAGAGATTGGTTTCTGGATCACAATCAGCAGTGGCTCCTGACTGAGTTTCTACACTCATATTTGTAAAGTCGGCTGATGAAAAACTATCTGTAATTCTCCAAGTTATAGTTTGCCCATCTGCTACAGAGGCAGTTTGTGAAGTATCGGTGCTTCCAGCAGTAACTGTAAGATTTGCATTAGTGGTTTGATACGATCCACTATCGATTTTGTATTCAACTTTATAGTATGCAGTTGCACCAGTTAAAGTATGTGCGGTTCCACCGGAGGCGACAGCAGTTAAATCAATAGCTGTTCCTGCCATGGCGTTTGCATACGTTGTTGCAAGTTTTACTCTATTTGATGTATCAGATTTAATTAAAAAGTACGTAGTGCCGTCTGTTAAGTTTGTTTGAGCTCCAGAGCCACCTTGAGCATATGTTACTAGTTCACCAGTGACAGCTGTAGCGTATGCAGCAGAAGAGACAACAATTTCTTCAGATGAAGTAATTAGTACAGAAGAGCTAGTTAAATCTAGATTGCCTGATGCAAATTCATTATTTTTAATACTAATAGTTGAGGTTTGTGCTCCACTAGAACAAGATCCGAATGAGGTTGAAATAGTTGATGACGGATCACAATCTACTGTAGCGCTTGCTGACATTGTTGTATATGAATCTGTAAAAGAACCACTGGTGGAAGAGGTTTTATATCTCCATGTAATAGCTTCTCCATGTGCTACGGAATGGGTCAGGGTCTCAGAACTATCTGCTGAAACTGATTGGTTTGATGCCTTGTTGGTCCAACTACTTCCACCATCTAAGGAGTAATCAACATAAAAATAGACAGCTACATTTGCAGAGGCGCTATTTGATAATGTTAATGTATTTGTTCTTGCTCCAGCAGAACAGGTAGAGGTAAAGGTTTGCGCAGCACTTGGATCTACATTTTCACAATCTACAGTTGCAAGAAGAGTACTTCCTGCTCCTGCACCATCAGTGTTTTGGGTTGTAATGTAATCACCTGAAGAAGGGTTGGATGTATCAAATCTGAATTGAAAATAAACTTCTGTAGTGTGTGCCTGTGCTGAGCCTAGAGTGAATATGGTAAAAACACCTGCACTTATGGAACTTCCATCTGCAAGATCTGTCCATGTGCCCCCGCTACCTATTTTGTACTGGACATCAACAACTTTAGTTCCATTTGTTCCATTAGTGATCGTTACTTTAGGTGTTGAGGATGTGCCTGAACATGTTCCAGCATCTACAGAGGCAGTTACTAATCCTGTATCACAATCAACAGTGTTAGTAAGTGTACTGCC
Source organism: uncultured Candidatus Actinomarina sp. (assembly GCA_902610815.1). Lineage (GTDB taxonomy): Bacteria > Actinomycetota > Acidimicrobiia > Actinomarinales > Actinomarinaceae > Actinomarina. The sequence continues at coordinate 618 of CACLXG010000001.1, read as the reverse complement.
GCTACCAGCTGAGCTTGTGGTTGTTACATACGAACCTGAAGAAGGGTTAGATGTGCCAGCCCTGACACGCCATGAAATAACTGAGGTATGTGCTTGAGCAGATATAGAGTATGTTTCTGTAGAACCTGCGGTAATTCCATTTCCATCTTCTGTTGTGGTCCAAGAGCCACTGCCAATCTTGTACTGAACGTCAAAATAATTAGTTGTGTTTCCTGTATTTTCAATTGCTATTGATGGAACAGCTGTACCGCTTGAACAAGACCCAAGGGAACTTGCAGCAGTCCAGGACGTAGTTGGGCAGTTAATTGTAACTGCTCCAGCTGAAGTATACGAACCTGAAGACGGATTTGATGATGCAGCTCTCCACTGATACTCAATACTTGTTCCATGTGTTCTTGAGGTGCTGTCTGTTGCCGTGTATGAACCTCCAGCCGATATGCTTTGTCCATCAATTATTGTCGCCCATGAACCATATCCACTACCAGTATTAATACGCCTTTGCACATCAACATACATCGTGGTACCAGAAGCTGATAATACGAATGATGAGGTAGTTGATCCACTAGAACAGGAACCTTGAGTATGTGAGCCTGCTGATACAGAACCTGAAGGAGGCTC